>JBJMLU010000140.1:0-5719 GCA_045805145.1 Flavisolibacter sp.
AGCAGCATCACCGGATTAAAGCCCACATACGCTGATCTTCAACTGGCGTTTGGAATCGAGTATAGCCTCAATAAAAAGATTTCCGCATCACTACGTCCCAATGCAAGACTGGGACTTACATCCATCAATCAGGAAACGCCCGTAAAATTTTATCAGAACTTTCTTAGTCTGGAAGCAGGAATTCATTTAAAACTCTGAGATCAACAGCGAACAGAAAAAGGATTTCTTCTTTGTGTCAGAGCCGTTTCTTGCCATTTCTGTTGTATAAGCCTGGCCAGGTTCCTTGCAAATGGCATCATCTGAAAATTTTTTCAATAAATATTCCCTTCTACCCAACGACTACACTGTGCGCTGCATCTTGCTGTAAAATCCGGAGAACATGCGCATACTGGCACAGCTATCAGATAAGGAATTGATCGAAGAAGTTTACAAAGGACAGGAACAGGCATTCGAAATTTTGTTCAGTCGCTATAAAAAAGACGTCCGCACGATCATCCTGCGTTGTGTAAGCAACCGGTTGGTTACGGAAGATCTTTGCCAGGATAGTTTTATCCGTGTTTTTAATGCGCTCAGAAAAAGAAATTACAATGAACAGGGAAATTTTCGGGCCTGGATCCTGTGCGTGGCTCGCAACCTGTGCATGGATTACCTGCGAAAGTCCACACAATTCAACCGTTCGGGAATTCCTCTTTATGATGATTGTGTAAGTACAACGGCAGGCGATTGCGTAGAGAACCGCATGGTGATGAAACAGCAGGAGCAACAGCTACTGGCATTCATCAATCGTCTTCCAGAAGAACAGAAACAGGTAGTGCATTACCGTTTCTTCGAAGGAATGAGCTTCAAGGAAATCTCCGCACTCATGAAAACGAATGTCAATACTTCTCAGGGCCGCATGCGTTATGGACTTGCACATTTGAGAAAACAGGTGAGGGTTGGGTTATAGGTTTTTTTTTTGCTAACCGCAGAGAGAGAGTTTCACCCCGCAAAATGCGGGGCAAAGGTTTAAAAGCCGCAAAGAATATTTTATTTCCTATGCTACAAAGGGTTTTGATATCGGAAAAATTTGTTTATCCTTCAGTTCTTCGAAGAGCATAAAACTATGTACTAGTAAAGAAGGACTGAACTAAATATTAAAATTCTTCGCGTCTTTGAAACCTTTGCCCCGCATTTTGCGGGGTGAAACTGGTGGAAACCCCTATTGCAGCTACCAGTCTGTTTTCTATCTTCCACTCGGTAACAATAATTACCAGGTAGTGCCTGAACCAAAAACAGAAACACCGAAAGCCAATACCGGCAACACCAATTCTTTTAATGAAGGTTATGAAAAATTTGTGCTGGATGGAAAGACCTACTATAAAAAAGGAAGCAAATATTTTAAAGCAAAAGTTTCCGATGACGGTGAAGTAGTGTATGAAGAAGTTGGAGAAACTTCCAAATAAGGGTGCCGACAATTTGAGATAAAGAAAAGCTCCGGAAAATTCCGGAGCTTTCTTATTTTCTATTCATTCACTTACAATGGTTGTTTAGCGTCTAACAAATCCATCGCAACACTCTTTATTTAAACTGCAGATGCAAAGAAACCTGGTTGGAGTTGAGCCCATTGCTGCGCAGGTAATGTCCATACCTGATTTCCATGCTGTGAAATTTTTCCATTCCAAAAACCCCCTTCGCAGGAGCAATACGCAGATTGGCTCCGACATATTGTGAAGTAAATTTGGAAAGATCATAATCACTGGTGAAATAGGTTTCACTTGCCTGGTGCTCACCGTAGGGCGCAAAATAGTCTGTACCATTTTGCACATAGAACCGGTAAAAAGGACTCAGAGAAAAGAAAGGAGACAGCTTCACCGGCAATTCCAGTTCCGCTGTGTGTGCACGCAGCCCCCAGTTGTCCTGGTAGTAACGGTAAAATGCCCGCAGAATAAATCGGTCGCCCAGAAAATAGTTGGCCCGTATACCCAGTGGTAATTTAAATCTGTTGTCCGGTAAATTCTCCGCCTGTTCCGAACCATCCGTGAAAAAAACACGCTGGTATTTCGTGGCCAATAATCCATGCTGGTACGATGGTTCTGCAATCAGCAGGAGCTGTAAATTTTTATTCACTACCTGCGCAAGTGAAAAAGAAGCACTGTAAGAATTTCTGGGCGAGTAACCTTGTATGCCGCTGTGTTCCATACCAGAACCCCCGATCGAGGATCGCAGTTCCACCGGATAGATGACAGACCAGGTATCGAAATAAGCCTGTAGTTTGGCAGAGAATTCACGGTTATTGTCTTTCGAACTCTTTGCCATATTTATTGCAATGCCGCGCGATACATAATCAAACTCTTTGGAGAAGGAAGCTGTAGCACCCAGTGTGGTCCTGTTCTTTTCATTCTGTGAAGAATAGCTCAGAGATGGATAATACCGCGTATCGCTGTAAGAGGGCGAGCTGATGGTATAAGGGTCGATCTTGTCGGATGATGCAGAAGAGTAATGATCGATGCCCAGCTCAAAACCCAGGCTGTGCTTCACCTGCGGCTTGCTGTATTTTGAAAATTTGAGTTCGATGGTATTGGCAAAGTCGTTGAGTTTTTCTGTACCGATACCACCTGTGACTGCGGAGTTGTTTCCGTTTTGCTGGTAATAGCCCGAAACAAAATTGACTTCTTCGAGGCTAAGCTTTTTTGTTTTGTAGGAACTGTCGCTGGTGTTTTGTGAAAATGCAGCCAGTATGCTCAGGTACATGCCAATAGCCGTCAGGGATAATTTCTTCATGAATAGATTTTAGTCTTTAATTACATCCGCATCCACCACCGGTCTTGCCGCCATTGGCACCCGAAGCGCCTTCACGGTAAGACTGGAAGTTCAGTTCGAAGCGTTGCACTTTGCGCGCGGACAACTCCATTTCCGAATCATTCAGTTTATTCTTCTGATATTCCTTGACAGAAGTGCAGGAATAAAGAATGCAGAGCGAGAGACTTCCGAGCAGCAGGAAAATTTTTTTCTGGTTCATTTGTTTTATTTTTTCCGCCGGGGCGGACATCTTACTGTTATGAATACACGCGCAGTGAATTACCACTGAGCGAGGTATTGTACTGGGTCAGCGACCTTGGTGCAGGTCCTCCGGTTACTGCGCCTGTTTCTGAAAAGGTTGCACCATGGCGGTCGTAGTAAAAACGCGAATTGCTGGATTGATAGACCAGGGAATTGCTTTCGTGCGTGCACACCTGTTGCACCGCCACAAACTGGCCCGATTTGGTGCGGGCCACAATGACACCAGTATGGTATATATAGCCGCCGTTGCTGTTCAGTGCAGCATTGGCCGGTTGCGACAGGTCCAATGTAAAATCAACACTGGTTGGACCTGTGGTGCCCGAACCTGTGTTGCTTTTGCTGCATCCTCCAAGGCAGGCAAGCACGGAAAAGGATGCGGCACTCATTCCTACCAATGATAAAAATTCTTTTCTGTCCATCATTGTTGCAAAAATTACTGGTCCAGCTTAACGTATTTAGAATCCTTTTATTCCTTCGTGAATGTTAATTTTCAAATCTGTCTTCCACCCTTCAATTTTAATTCATCCAATATCATTCATCTCTAACGAAGGATCCGCCATCAATCGTTTTGGCAACGCCCGTTTTTTCTTTATAGTTTTCAGGGAGAAGGAATTGAGGTGGCACAATGAAATCAGCCTGCAAAGCCCAGGCCATGAACTGGCGTTAACATTTTTTTGTGCCAGTGGTCGCTTTGCTTTCAAGACAGTTGTTTAACGAAAAGACGCAAAGGATTGGAGCTGCATCAGTAGAAGAGCGGGCAGCGGGGACGAGCAGTTTTGAAATAAGGGTTGCAATCTGGGGACACGCCGCTCTTCGTTCCTCTCTTAATTTCTCTAGGTGGAGAAGCAAAAATTAAATTGCTTTGCAAATTGAAAATAGCCATCAGCTGATGAAAAATAGATCTGTGTATCCGCTAGCTGCGCGCAGGAAAACTAAAAAGCATTCGAACTCTTTTGTTTCCGTATCTGCGTACGAACCTAATCCTGAAAACAATTTGCCTTCGGAAACCTTTCCTGCCTCCAGGGCACACCGTTTCTCTCATCATTCACTTTCTGTTTCTGTTTCATTTTCTTTTTCCACAATGGCAATGGTCAGATACTAACCTTGAAGGATGCGGTACAGACAGCCCTGAATAATTATGGAACCATCAGGGTAAAGTCAAATTATGTAAAAGCGGCAGAGGCCACGGCAAAGACAACAGCAGTAGATTACCTGCCCAATCTGAACCTTGGGGCGCAGCAGGCATTTGGAACAGCCAACTGACAGTTTGGTCCCTTGATCGCCAACAGTGCCTGGGCTCTGCTTCTTCTGGTCCGCCCTTCACTTCCCAAAACTGGAATGCGGCATTTGGTGGATTATACCTGGTGAACATTAACTGGGATTTTTTCAGTTTTGGCCGCGTACGCGAAAGGGTAAAACCTTCCGAAACGCAGGTGCAGGAGAATGTGCAGGACCTGGAACAGGAAAAATTTCAACAGGAAATTAAGGTAGCGGGAGCATACCTGAATCTTCTGGCTGCACAACGGCTGCTTTTGTCGCAGCAAAGAAACCTCGAGCGTGCCAGTGCATTTCGCAATGTTGTGGTGATGCGTGCAAAGAATGGATTAAATGCCGGAGTGGATTCTTCACTGGCTAATGCAGAACTTTCAAGTGCGCGGATTGCTCTCACCAATGTCATGGATTTTGAGCAGCAACAGGCCGAACAACTTTCCGAGTTGATGGCAATTCCTTTTCAGAATTTTCATCTGGACACGATTTTTGTGGATCGTATGATCTCCGGGTTTTTAAGCTACATCGCTGTATACTTTATCTTTAATGCTCGTGGTTGCGTCACCGCAAAAAGAGAATATTCTTAAAAGCTCTTTTTTATTTTTGAAGGGATTTTCCTTAAAGTTGCTTAGGCCTTACGATTAAATAGATTTTTCTTGAAGAGATTTATTTAGGCCAGTCATTCTATAAGGGCCCATGCCCGCCGATGAAACCTCGGGATTTCTTCATAGGCACTAATTCTTTATTGATTAGAGTTTTTGAAGAGAGTATTTTTAAGGCGGTCATTTCTTAGAGGTTTGGTTTTTTTCTTTTTCCACTTTTGGCATTGCCCCAAAAGTGGAGCAAAAACTCTAGGCAATCCGAATGGCTCCGCCCGGATTGCCGGCCCCGGCACAACAGTTACCCAAAGCTTGTCTCGGGATTGTGTTATACTAGGCAGTCTTGCTCTTTAGATCGAGACTCACTACAGCTTTTTAGTTGTTTAAAAATCGAAGGGCTTTAATTCGAAGAGCGTGAAGGCGCTGTGTTCCGCTAGGGCAAGGTCATGGAGTTCTTAAGTTACGGTTCTGCGCGGAACAAGGCGCTTGTACAGTCCTATTATTCGAAGAGAGCAGTAGGCCGAATCAATGGAGTAAAATAGTTGTGATGATTAGGACAGTCTTCATAATTCATTTTTTCTGGAAGGTCGTCCTTAATAAAAACTATTTCGGAATAGCAAGCTATTTTACTCCATAGATTCACTTTACTGCACTCTTCGAAATACTGATGCTCGCTTCGCTTGCAAGGAGATTGCCGCGCTGCGCTCGCAATGACGCCAAATCAAAAATGCTTTACTGTTTCGATCATACTTCTTAAGTTATTGCGTAAGTAACACCTTCAAATTATAAGGGAAGGTTGAAACCCGTAGTGA
>JBJMLU010000141.1:0-35152 GCA_045805145.1 Flavisolibacter sp.
AGCTCGCCAGCCTGGTGAACAACCTGCAACAACAGGTAACAGTGCTGAAGAAAAGAATGAATTAAAAGTTCATAGTTCAAAGTTCAAAGTCGGTGGACTACTAAATGGTTAAGCTTACAGGTGGGCGGGGGATTGCTTCGCTACGCTCGCAATGACGTTTAAAGGTTTCAAAGTGGTTTATAATTCATGAGCTGTAACGTGTAAAACTTGGTATTTGCTCTTACAAACAATCTTTGTTTGAAAATTTGATCCTGTCGGATCAACTATTTTCTTGTCAAGCCCCTTTTATTTGGTAGAGGGCATTGCCAAGAAAATAGTTATTAAAGAACCTGTCAGAGAAGTTTAAACTTGTCTGACATTGTCTGTAAGATCAAATAGTAACTATTGCATGTAACGCTTTGAAGTTGGATAAAATTTGGGTTAGTGCCATACGCCCTTACTTATGAGGCCAGCATGAAACCTTTGAACGTCATTGCGAGCGGAGCGAAGCAATCCCCCGCCCACTGTAAGCCTAACCATTTAATAGTCCACCGACTTTGAACTATGAACTATGAACTCCGAACTCCGAACTCTCAACCCCACTTCTCTCTGGTATTTTCCCCGGTACAATTACTATAACATTTGATTAAAAGCCCCCCTTTTTTCCATCAGGAAATTGTCTCTATATTTACGCAAAGCCAAAGAATCCTGCATGTTGAGATTGATGCTCTTTATTTCCCTATTTTCTGTGCAGGTCATTGCTTTATCCCAGCCCAGAACGATAAAGGCAGTGAAGATATCACAGGCACCACGCATAGATGGAAACCTCGATGATGTGGCCTGGCAGCAGGCCCCGGAGGCTACAGATTTTGTTGAGAATTTTCCCACATTTGGTTTGACTCCTTCGGTTCGATCTGTTGTAAAAATTGTTTATGATAACAGCGCCATTTATGTGGGCGCTTACCTGTATGACAATCCCTCGCTGATACGCAAACAGATCACCGCAAGAGATGAGGAGCAAAGACAGGATGCCGATTATTTTTCCGTCTTCCTCGATACGTATAACGACCAGCAAAATGGATTTCAGTTTTTAGTGACAGCAGCGAACGTGCAGACCGATGCGCGAATGGGTGGGAACATTGATGCGGGCTTTGGAGAATTTGGTGACAGGAGCTGGGACGCAGTATGGCAAAGCGAAGTAAAAATCAAGAATGATGGATGGGTGGTGGAAATGAAAATTCCTTACATTTCGCTGCGCTTTTCCAAAAAAGAAGTGCAGACCTGGGGACTTCAGTTCCTTCGTTTTGTACGACGCAATAATGAGAATGATTTCTGGAACCCTGTGAATCCTGTGGTGAGTGGGTTCGCGAACCAGTTCGGAAAGTATCAGGACCTTAAAGACATTGATCCGCCGCTTCGACTAAGCTTTTCTCCCTATCTCTCAGGTGGCGTTCGGTTCAACCCGGAAGGAAACCGGGAAGGCACACAGTGGCTGCGTAATGGAGGCATGGATGTAAAATACGGCATCAATGAAAGCTTTACCCTTGATGCAACACTTATTCCCGATTTCGGCCAGGTGGTTTCCGACGACATTGTCAACAACCTTACTCCCTTTGAGGTTCGATTTAAAGAGAATCGTCCTTTCTTCACGGAAGGAACTGAATTGTTCAACAAGTCAGGCTTGTTTTATTCAAGAAGGGTAGGAGCGATTCCTCCAGGCTATTATGGAATAGAAGATACCGTCACCACCGATCCAAATCTCAAGATCATCAAGAATCCTTCGGTGACACAATTATACAATGCGATCAAATTTTCGGGAAGGACCAAACATAAATTAGGCATTGGTATTTTCAATGCACTGGCAGCACCCATGTATGCTACCGTGCAGGATAATACCACGCATGCAACAACAAATATCCAGACAGCTCCCCTTACCAACTACAACCTCATTGTTCTGGATCAGGCACTAAAAGGAAGATCGTACATCACCCTTACCAATGCCAGCACCATCCGGAACGGAACTGGAAGGGATGCAAATGTATCGGCATTGGACTTTAGTTTATTCGACCGCACCAACACCTACAACATCAGAGGTACAGGACGATACAGTAAAATTTTTTCAACCAGTCCTTATGATGGCTACAATACTACCTGGCGTGCAGGAAAGGTAAGTGGGAGCGTACAGTATTTTGCGCAGGCAGATATTTATTCCACCAATTACGATCCCAGGGACCTCGGTTATCTGGAAACATCGAACCTTGCAAATTATACCGCAGGAATCAGTTATAATCAGTTTAGTCCTACAAAAAATTTTGTTACTTATGCCTACAGTCTTAGTCTGACGCACCAACGAATTTTTCGTCCCAATGAATTCAGCTTTGCCCGTGTGGTGGGTCGTGGATTCTGGGTTTTCAAGAATTTTTGGGATGTAACGCTTTCTGCCGGCTGGCTTCCCGATCAACATGATTATTTTTTATTGGGAAAATCCACAGAGGGATTGTTTGTGAGAAGACCGCAGTATGGCTTTGCAGAAGTATCCGGCAGCACCGACTCGAGGAAGAAACTTTTTTTCAGCTATGACCTTCTGGAGTCAAGTTTTTTTCACGCCAATCCGGAGAAGCATTACCACATCGTTGACCTTGGACTGCGTTACCGTTTCAGCAATAAACTAAGTGTGGATCTGGAACACCGCAATGAAGGAGAGTCGAATTACATTGTCAATTCGGGAAAAACTGAGGCGAACGGAGATCCGATCATCGGCTTTGTCGACTTTAAGGATATTTCTACTACTCTTTCCGGCAATTACAATTTTACACCCTCACTGAACCTTTTATTCCGCGTGCGTCATTACTGGAGCCGTGTGCCCTATAATAATTTTGCCAACGTAGATGCTGAGGGATATCCTGTTGCACGGCCTTTCATCGCGGGCCAGGATGAAAATGTCAACTACTTCAACGTGGATGCCTTCCTGAACTGGAATTTCAAACTCGGAAGTTTTGTGACACTGGGATATAAGAACTGGCTGGGTGATAACAATGCCATCAGCGGTGTCAATTTCCCACACTACTTCAACAACCTCGGACAATCTTTTACCACCAGCCATGGAAATGAAATCAGTCTCAAAGTGATCTATTTCCTCGACTACAATCAACTCAAAAAAAAGAACCACTAATCCAGTCAGCCAACGACCAACGACCGTCAATTGACAGTTATTCACTATTCACCATTCACCATTCACCATCTCACCATTCACCTTCTCACTTTCAACAACTGGTCTTCTACAATGGCAAATGCTTCTCCTCCCTGTCCGGGTTCTACCAGGGCCATTCCGGTAAATCTGCTGAAAGCGGGAAGAATGCAATGGTCTTCTTCAAAATAAAAACAAGGGAAGCGAAGACTTTGTCTTCCTAATCCATGAATGCTGATTCCGGGATGCACATGTCCGCAAAAACTATAGAGACCAGGATGAACCTCACATTTTTCATGAGTGAAAAGAAAACTGTTCAAGACCAATTCTTTTTCGATCACCTCGATTTCCGTCTCGCGGTACCAGGAGTCTTTCAGAATATCGTGGTTGCCTTTTACCAAAAGAATTTTCAGGAATGAAAAATCCTGTCTCCATTTTTTAAACCAGTCCAGTTCCGCATTGGCATGGCTGTGAAAAAAATCACCTACGACTATGAGTTGTTCGGGCTTGAAATAATGGAGCAGACTAATGAGCCTCTGAAGGTCCTCTTTGTAAATATTTTGTGGAACGGGAATTCCGGACTTGCGGAAATGTCCTGTTTTACCAAAATGCAGGTCGGAGATCACTAGGGCTTTTTCATCTTCCCAGAAAATGCAGCGTTGTGCGGAGAGCCAGAGTTTTTGTCCATGAATGGAGTGTAAAACAGGTGGAGTCATAGGTGGCGTAAATGTAAGTAAATGCGAGCATGCATTGCTGGTTTCACGCAAGGACGCAAAAAATTAAAGCGCATAGGGTTCGCTCCGCTCACAAAATTTGTCGGGAATTGTTTTTTTAGAGGGGGATAGTTTTTACCTGTTCCTATTTTTTTGAAGAACGTTTTAGAAAAGAACAACCGCAAAGAACGCAGAGGACCGCAGCGGACGCAAGAACTGTTTCCCATAATAGAATATAAATTCTTGCGATCCTGGGCGTCCTTTGCGGTTAATTCCTGCTTCTGCATTCTGTCGTGAACCCGCTCTCTTTCTCTCTTTTCGTTTTATCGCTCCAATTGTTTTTGCATCCTCCTTACCCGGTCTTCGAGTTTTTCTGAAGTGAGGTTTTCACGCATGCTATCCACCTTGATGGGGAAACAAAAAGGCGTGAGTCTCGATGGATAGGTCAGGACAATACGGGCATGACTGATGCGCTCGAGCATTTCGCGGAGTCGCATTTCTTCCATCTGCTGGTCAAATACCTCGCGGAAGGACTGGCGCAACAATACATTATCCGGCTCATATTCATTGAATACATTAAATAGAAGTCCTGCTGAAGCCTGAAGGTGCCTGGTCTTTTTGTGCTCTCCTGGATATCCCTGGAAGATCAGTCCACCAATGACGGCAATGTCCCTGAATTTTCGCTTAGCCATCTCCGTTGCATTTACACTGCGATGAATATCCTGAAGAAGGTTGTCGACCGAAAAGAGTTCATAGACGTTGCTGTCATCCACCGGAATGGGCTGGTCGCTGAGGAGTTCAAAACCATAGTCGTTCATGGCAATGGAGAATGTAATGGGTGTGATGCGACTGATGCGATACGCCAGTACTGCGGCCATCGCCTCATGCACCAGCCTTCCTTCAAACGGATATACAAAAAGATGAAATCCATCATCTGTCTCAATTTGCTCCACCAGCAATTCATTGGCCTTTGGAACATGTGATAATTCCTGTTGCAACCGGAACAAAGGCGAGAGAACAGAAATTTCGATCGGCAGATCTTTTAATTTCTCCTTGCGGTTACCGGTCGACGGTTGACCGCCAAGGTCTCCAACCATTCCTGATGCTCTATCGAATTGTTGCCGCAACACTTTTCCCAAACTTGCTGAAAGCGGAAGTCTTCCTCCCATCCAACTGGGCACCAGCGAACGTTTGACATTTGATTTCTTTACGATCACATCCATGTCCTTGATCATCACGAGTTCCAATTGTCGTCCCGCCAGGGTAAAACAATCGCCCGGCTCCAGACGTGAAACAAACCATTCTTCAATGATGCCGATATATCCTCCACCCAGAAATTTTACTTTCAGCATGGCATCGCTCACAATTGTTCCAATGTGCAGGCGGTGCCGAAGAGCAATGCGCCTGCTTTTGATCTTGTACACTCCGTCTTCCACTTCCACTTTTTTGTACTCATCATATTGTTGCAAGGCTGTTCCTCCCGCAGTAATAAAAAAAAGAATTTCTTCCCATTCTTCCTCCAAAAGGTCGGTATAGCAGTAAGTTGATTTTATTTCCTTCCATATTTCCTTTGGACGGAATCCATCCGATATGGCCAGTGTGCAGAGATACTGGATCAACACATCATAGCAAAGCAACATAGGCTCACGGCTTTCAATATATTCTTCACCAATGGCTGATTTTAATGCGGCTGCTTCTACCAGCTCCAATGAATGGGTGGGAAGAAAATAAATCTTGCTCACGGCATCCGGACTGTGACCGCTTCGCCCTGCACGCTGTAAAAAACGTGCGACACCTTTTGGCGATCCAACCTGGATCACAGTTTCCACGGGACGAAAGTCAACACCCAGGTCAAGGCTGGCCGTGCACACCACGGCTTTTAATTTTCCCTCGTGAAGTGCTTCTTCCACCCAGGTTCTTAATTCCGTCTCTATGCTTCCATGGTGCAAGGCAATGGCGCCTGCGAGTTCAGGAGCAATGCGCAGGAGCGTCTGGTACCAAAGCTCACTCATACCCCGCGTGTTGATAAAAATGAGTGTGGTCTTGCTTTGTTCAATCACGGGCAAAACTTTTTCCGCCAGTCTGATACCGAGGTGACCTGCCCAGGGATATTTTTCAATTTCATCAGGGAGAATGGACTCGACTTCAATTTTTTTTGAAAGCCGTGCACGCACCACCACCCCTTCTGATGAATCTTTTCCAAAAATTTTCAATGGATAAAGCAAGGTTTCCATCGCCTCATCCAAATTTCCAATAGTAGCAGATATGCCCCAGAGGGAGAAGTTGGTAGTTGATAGTTGATAGTTGGTAGAAGAGGGAGATGACAGATCACCGAGGTCCGGGGACTGTCGACTTTTTTCTTCGGTTAACGGTCGTCGGTCGAGGCTTGACTTCCTAAGTCCAATGATCCGGCTCAGTGCCAGTTCCACTTGCACTCCTCTTTTGCTTCCTATCAGTTCATGCCATTCGTCTACAACAAATATTCTTAATGGTTCGAAAACTTCTTCATAGTGTTTTTGTCCCAGCAGGAGGTGCAGACTTTCGGGTGTAATGATCAATACCTCGGGCATCAGTCTTTTCTGCTTCTGCCGCTCCGACACTGAGGTATCACCATTGCGGATGCCTACCTTCCACGACATATTCAGATCGGCGATCACTTCTTCCATAGCGCGGCCAATATCCTTGGCCAGGGCTCTGAGAGGCGTTACCCAAACCAGCTGCAAACCATTTTTAGATTTGCTGGTGTAGTTCTTCGGATGCTCGTTGATGAACTGAATGAGGCTTCCCAAAAAAACCGAAAAAGTTTTTCCCGTGCCCGTGGGTGCGTTTACCAGTCCACTCCTTCCCTGAATGATATGGTTCCAGGCTTCTTTTTGGTAATCGAAAGGACGAAATCCTTTCGACTGAAGCCAGTTGTTCATGACAAGAAATCCAGGTGTTTGTTCCAGCCCGATCATTGCCGTAAATCTAAACCGATTTCGATGACGGATGCGTCACCAGCACATGAAAAAAATTGTTTAAGATTTTTTTTGACAATGAGTAAATATTTGTCTGAGTTGAAAGGGGCAACAAACTTATTTCCTTTTTTTCAGAGGTTCTTTGGCTTCCTGTCCACGCTTTTTCGCGGAAATGGATTTGACGATAGTGCGCCCGGAGTAAAGTTGTTTTTTGTCTTTCACCAGAGACAGCGAATAGGCATAGGCCTGCGCCATCAGTTTTTTGATCTTTTCCTTTGGAAAATCTTTTTTGTTTTTGACAAGAAGATAACGGTACTGATTGCCTTCACCCATCAGGATTTGATCTTCATCGGAAAGTTTGCTACCCCAATAAAATCCGAAGTGAATATTTTTACTGGTCCTGCCCACCGCGATCGAACAAAATGTATGGCTTACCCGGTCGGTCGGCGACCAGCCAAAAGCCAATGCATTGTAATTATCGTAGAGCAGCTCATTGGAGGAAGGATAGAGCTTCCATACAAAATCGCGGAGCCATAAAACGAGCGAAGTGACGTCCTCACCAAATGGGTGGAGGAATTGAAGAAGGTCTTTTGTTTCTTCCCTGCTCATGTTGTGATTTTTTTAGCCTTCGAAATTTCACCAGTCCGTTTTCGGACACGATCTCCAGATGATCTTTTTCCAATTTTACACGGGCCCTGAAATTCCAGTCCGGGTATTGGATCAGGATCGTGTCTCTTTTTAGAAAGTAAGTATAGGAAACAGAATGATCAACATAATAAATTGAATCTTCCCTGATCTCGAAGAGGGGCTTTAGTGAAGGTTCATAGGTCCAGAAACCCATCAGAGCTTTTCTTGAAACACGCGCCATAACTCACGTAAAATTTATTTCCTGAACGTTTATACAACTTAATGTTCTGCAAGGTAAAGAACTGCTCCTTAACTCACGAAGCTGGATGCATCATTAAATTTTGTTTGAATCATTCTGCTTTAAAAATTGTTCAACTATGCCAATCACGAGTCCGATTGCCATTTCATCTCTAGCAGGCGTGCAGATCTCGCCGATATAAGACCCATGATTGCCTGGCACAATCATCAGTCGGGCATTGGGCATCTTGCGGCTCATTTCTACGGTATGTTCTGGTCGGATCACATCCTGGTCGGCTGATATCAGCAGCACGGGCACAGCGATAGAACGCAAATCCTCTTCGCTCCAGTCGGAAAAATCCAGCATTCTTTGTTTGTCTTTGTCGTGCATGTTTTGCAGCGCATCCCTGTTGTTATTAATTTCAAGAAAGGCTGTTTGCAAGGGAAGGGGCATATTTTCGAGACTGGCGGATTTCATACCTTCAAAAAACCCGGGCAACAGCCCCTCACGTTTGTAAAATGTTGAAGCCAATACCAATTTTTTCACCTTCTCCGGATACCGTATGGCCAGTTGCATCGATGTATTGCCACCATTGCTAAATCCAAAAACACTGGCGCCTTTCCATTGCAGATGATCCATCAGGGCTGCTACATCATCAGCGTCCTGTTGAAAGCTTTCCGGTGCATTGCGGTCGGAGCTGTGACCATGCGCCTGAAGTTCCATAGCAAGGATCTGGAAATGCTGCGACAGCAGGGGAATGATGTATCCAAAATTGGTTTGAATGGTGGAGCCTCCTCCATGGACCAATACCAGCTTTTGTCCTTCTCCGAAAAGCTGATAGTACATGTTTATTCCATTTATTGTTGCATAGCCTTCTTTTGTGTGGATTGTCATTTGGAGTTTATGGTTTGTAGTTCTTTAAGGGGAAGTTAACTACAGATTCGATGAAGTGGTATTTCGATACCTGGAGTTTTTATATTGGCTCTGACCAGGATGGATTTGAAAGGAGAAGATTCAATATGGTGAGGCAATTATTACCATACATGATGCCTGGGATTTTTTGCAGATTCTCTCATGAATTATATTTTAAATATTGCTTTCCCGAAATGAACCTGCAACCATAAGCCAGGCTGTAATTAATGTTGGGTTTCCAGAACTGCAATCAAAAGTCTTATCGAACCAGTAGTTAACTTCCCTCTAAAGAACTACAAACTATAAACTCCCCCAAAATATCAGTAGTTTTAATCTTCATCCGGCAACCGGAATTATGAAACAACAGCATGTCCGCCTGGCTTTGATCTTTGCTTTTTCCGTATTTCTTTTTTCCTGTCAGAAAGAACTCCACTTCCAGTTCAATGAACAATCGGACGGCTCTTTGCTTGCCGGAACCGATCATACCTGTCAGCCAATTATTGTTGGTGGCAATTTTATAGCAGGAAGCAATCTCAATGATTCCAATTTTCTGGAAGTATCGGTGCAGGTAATTTCACCAGGAACTTATTTGATTACATCGGACACGCTCAATGGTTATTCCTTCCATGCATCAGGAAGTTTCAGCGGAACAGGAACAATCAAGGTAAAAATGCAGGCAACTGGCCGTCCTCTCAAACAGGAAGATGATCATTTTTCCATTCGTTACAATAACACTACTTGCGAAGTAGTGATTGCCGTTCAATCCAATCCTTTGCAGCCTGCAGTATTTCAACTTCAGGGTTCACCCGGACAGTGCATGAACTTTTCTCTTTCCGGAAACTATGTGAAAAATATTGCGCTCGATACAGGATCCAAACTCACCATACAAGTGATGGTATCTACACCGGGATCTTATTTCATCACCACAGACACCGTGAACGGTTTCAGCTTTTCCGCTTCCGGCGTTTGGGCCACAGCAGGACTGCATACAGTAACGCTGGCAGGTCAGGGAAAGCCAGTGAATCAGCAGAACAGTTTATTCACCGTGAAGGCAGGCAATTCCACATGTAGTTTTACCGTTCCGGTTCTTGTACCAGTTGGTGTCGTCAACAACGATCATTTTCCGCTCACCGCCGGAAGTTATTGGAACTACGATGACCTCCAGCATCCCGGTGATACGGTTTCCTGGAAAATCGTTGACACGGCCAGCTTCGAAGGAAATCTGTACAAACTGTTGCAGGAGAAATGGCGATTCGATCCACCCAGAAACGACTATTACCGGAAAGCCGCAGATGATTATTTTGAATACGCCACGGTGGACAAATACACCAATTCCTTCCAGTATGCTGTGCCCCTTCCCGGACTTCTTCCTTTTTTGAAAGAAAACCTAACGACCGGACAAAACTGGACATCGGATGAATTCAGTGCCGCTGCCTCATTCGGACAGACCATCATCATCCATTATCGATATGCCTGCACCGATGCAAACGCTACGGTAACAATAAACGGAAAAGCATTTACCAATGTGTACAAGATGGAAACAAGGATTGAAATAAAATCAGTGAACAATCCTTATGGTCCTACCGGCGAGATTTACCTGACCTACTATGCAAAAGGCATAGGGTTGATTTATTCAAGGAGAACAGTGATGGGATTTACTCAATCGGAGATCCAGATCAGGAACTGGCAGGTGAATTAAAGGTCAACTGATATGGTTCGAATTGAAAAATCTGCATCAGTTTTCTCACCTTGTTCTCTGCTAATTTGGGCTTGTGTTGAACAGGGATCTAAAGACCGAATTGAATATTCTCCTTCGCGAGGCTGATCTGGAAGAAGCTTCGGTGGTATCTTCTATCCTTTATCATTCTTTTATTTCCTTCCGTGCTTTTTATACCTCAAAAGCTTTCGATACTACAGCAGCATCCAGCGAATCCATAGTTCAAAGAATGAAGGAAGGTCCTGTTTGGGTGGTGGAGCTCGGTCATCGGCTGGTAGGAACACTTGGCGCTGTGGAAGAGGAGGGAGGCCTGTATCTCAGAGGAATGGCCGTATTGCCGGAAGCGAGGGGCAGGAAGATCGGTCGTTTATTGTTAGAGCTTGCAGAAAATTTTGCAAGAGAAAGGAATTACAAGAAATTATCACTGACCACCACCATTTTTCTCAAAGAAGCTATTTCACTTTATAGCTCTTTTGGTTTTACCTGGACGAATGCCACAAGAGATTTATTTGGAACGGAGTTGTTGTGCATGGAAAAAATATTAAAGCCACAGACCTTATCATCAAATAACCTTAGCTGAATTTTCCTGCTGGCCTGCCGGAATGCATCTTTTGTTCCAGTTCTTCCATTCTTTTTCTAAGTCTTGTCATTCTTCTCATCACATAAACACCATGCACCGTTGCTGCCATACTCAGGATGAAGAGCATATTTTCGAGTTGCTTGTAACTGAGAGAAGATTTTTTTGCTGGATGCATAAAGATACCCAGCACCAGAAGCGCAATGATGATGGCAAGCAGATAATTCACGGCAGGTTTGACAATCTTTTCCATAGGCAGGGATTAAGAGCGAATGAAGTTTGCTCCGGCATACAAAATAAGAAAGGTTTTCCTGTCCTGCCAGTTTCAGGGCTGAAATTCAGAGAGGAAAAACCAGTGTGGAAACTTTTCAGTTTCTCAGTGAGAAATAAGGAGATTGTCGAAAGTTTTCTAAGAAAAAATACGGGAAAAATTACCTGTGCTGTTGATCCAGTTTGTTGGTCGCTTCATCTAAATGCAGTTGAATAAGGCCCTGGTCTTAGCTAGCTTGCATTATCCTTTTCAACGCAGCAAGAACAATTCAGTTTGCAGCTGCGTCAGAAAGAAAAACCCAACGCCATGAAAAACACTTATTCCCTTTCCAGGGGAAAGCTTGTACTCACTTCCGGAGTCGGCATCCCCAATTATTCGGTACGCGAGGAAGGCAGCTTCGAGGTGCGCTTTCAGGATACGTCCCGCAATTTTTTCAGCCTTATGAAAGCCTCGCAGTTTTATTTACAACTCGAAGAAGAAGCTTCTCTCTGGGACATGACCGAGAAGCCCGTGATGGTGGAAGCAAAATATATTGTGAGCTGATTGGTAAACTAGGTTCATTTTTATTTTCAAGGTTTGCTGTTTCAAGCCCTTTTCAGTTCTTACTGTGAAAGGGCTTTGTATATTTATTATTCAGTAGAACTATTATCTTAACATGCAGCTAAAACGGCAATCCGTTAAAATCTAATCATCAACATTAGTGACATGAATTTTGTCTTCATTTTATTCATCTTTGCTGCCACATTTCTTCTAGCCAGAATATTGACCGTTCTTTTACATGAACTCGGACATGCTATTCCAGCCATATTGTTAATCAAACAAAAGGTTACTGTTTATATCGGGTCTTATGGTGATCCAAAAAATACCTTGAAACTAAATTTCGGAATGATGGAGATTTTTTTTCGCTATAACTTTTTTGCATGAAGGACCGGAATGTGCGTTCCTTCGGTACAAGATTTAAGTTAGATGAATTAATAAATGAAACCAATTTGCGAATTGGAGGCAATAGAGTTTAGACACCTGGAAGTGGGTTCGAAAGAAATCAGAATCTTTAAATGATGTAATAGTAATTGGATCTTTCGTCAGTCAAGTGCGACCAAATGGTCATTTGTTTGAATTCGTTTTCTCCTCAATTAATTCACGGCTTTTCCTCATTTCGTTTTAGAAAATTCTCTTTTTAATTCGTCCTCTTTCCCTTTTTACAGCATGTGCCGATGATGAATTTTGGGATGTCAAACACCATCCCATGCAAATCATATCTGTCCTCTTGACGATCCTTCTGTTTATTTCCTCTTCCTGTTTTGCGCAGAGCGATACAGATTCAACCCGCCTTGCTGCTTTTTCCGAAAAAGTCTTTTCAACCCTGGATAAAAAAGCAGAATACATCACCAAAAAACTACAAGCCCAATCCGATCGCTACCTGTCTTTAATGAATAGTCAGGAAGAAGCTATTAAAAAGCTTCTGGGCAAAAAAGAACTGGCCTTTGCTCTCCAATTTTTGAAGGACACCAATCGCGGAGTGGGGTCCGGGAAAATGTTTTCCCTGATCAATACCCGTCTTCAACCATGCTACTCTGGCCATGTCGATTCCCTGCTAACGCTTCTTGCTTTTTTCCATCATTTGAAACCTACATCTGCTGTCATTCAAAAGGTGCTTATGCAGTATACTGAACTGGCAAAGCAATTCAGCAAAGCTGCTCAAATCCGCCAGACTGTCTGGCAAAGGCAGGAACTCTTGCAATCTTACCTGGCGCACTCCGGCGTGCTGAGAAAATTAAACAAATTCACCAGGCAGTTCCTCTCGTGTGAACAGGAGTGTAGAGAACTGGTAGAGCATCCCGCGAAAATGGAAACAGAATTACAGCAACTGGCCTGGAAGATTCCTGCCGTGCAGAAATTTTTTGCCCGCAATTCCCTGTTCACCTCCCTGTTTCCCCTTCCGGGATCTTCTGTGCAAGGAAAAGATTTTTCCTCTCTGCAAACGCGTTCTTCACTGGACCGGATGTTGAATGAAAGGTTTGGAAAATCCGCTAACAAATCCTTTCCAGAAGGTCCAACACAAATTGAAGGGCTAATAAAAGGATCGATGAATAAATACCTGGGCGAAAAAGAAAAGCCGCCTCAAGCCGGAGGTGTCGGCCTGAACCAAACCACGAAATCTTTTTTTCACCGTTTGAAATTTGGTATCAACCTCCAGCCCAATCAATCTGCAAATTATTTTCCTACAAGCGCTGCTTTGGGCATCTCTGCAGGTTATCAGCTCAATGAAAAATTTATTGTGGGAACCGGAGCCTCCATCCAACTGGGACTGGGCAGTGGATGGAGTCATGTGCATCTATCAAAGCAATCTTTTTCAATCCGCAGTTTTATAGACTGGAAAATGAAAGATGCCCTGTATCACACGGGTGGATATGAGCGGAATTTTCCCGAGCTGGAAGTCCGGCAAAAAAAATCGACCGGTGGTGATACTGGTTTCCTGGGAATTTCAAAACAGTATAAAATAAACAAGAGACTACAGGGCGAGATCAAACTTCTATGGGATTTTCTTTCCTATCATCAGACACCCATATCGCCACCACTTCTGCTGCGCATCGGATACGGTTTCAAATAATCCAGTCTCTCATCGAAAAGATTTTTTATGAATTGCTATACCAGACACCATTCTTTCTTTTTTCCATCACACCAGTTAGTTCTTGTCATTTTTGTTTTGACCGGCCTGAAATCTTTTTGCCAGGTCAACCTCCAGACAGGAACTGCCGGATTTTCTCTTCCTGTATTTAGTTGGAATGATAACAACAGCCGTCTTTCCCTGCTGGTTGCTATCAATTATAATTCGGGAAACGGACTCAAAGTAAATGAGCTGCCTTCTTCAATAGGACAAGGATGGAGCCTGCTTGCGGGTGGACAGATCACCAGATTGCAGATAGGAGAACCGGATGACCAAAAAGCATTTGGATCGGCTTCCTCACTGGATGTTTCCAAATACCCCGCGGGCTATCTCTACGCCACTACGCCAGCTGCCCTCGGTTGCCCTGCTGCCCTAACCCGTTATCCTATTTATAAATCAATGAACCAGCTTTACTCCCAGCACAACCTGGTGGCTGAAGACAAACAGCCTGATTATTTTTCTTTTCAGTTCAATGGAAAGGCAGGAATGTTTGTATTGGACCAGCGCAATGGAGACCATGGAATCACATTAGGAGACAGCAAAATGAAAATCAGTTTTCAACGCGATCTAAGTCTTGCCAACGGAACCAGCACTGGAATCAGAACAGTTATTAGTTCCTTTACGATCCAGGATGTAGATGGACTGATCTATAAATTTTCAACACCCGGCCTCACCAAGGTATTGCGCTCGGAATATTGTGACGTCAATGCCATTCAGCCTTTAAAGCAGCCACATTTTAAATCCAATCAGGTGTATCACCAGGCAGGTTTTGATGAGATCAAACAAAATCCCTGGACCATCAATAACTGGTACCTCACTGAAATAGAAGATGCTTTGACGCACCATAAAATTTCTTTTTCCTACATCATCAGAAACCTGAATACTTATGCAGGTGAGGATATTGTCTTCAACGACGGGCCAAAAGATTACTGCATTATCTCGCACAGAACTTCCATCACTCAAACACCTTCTATCAGCTCCATTAACTATCCTGATGGACATGTAGTTTCTTTTAATTATTCCAATACACAAAGAGCAGACTACCCTGGAGACTATGCCGTTTCTTCCATTGATGTCACCTATCGCGATCGCAATACAACAAGATTCCTTTCCAAATACTTGCTGAACACGAGCTATATGATCCTCACGAGGTATGGCACACCTACGAGTGATTATCAAAAAAAGGCAGCGCGTCTTTGTCTTCGATCTGTTCAGAAAATAGGTGTGGACCTCAAAGAAGACAGTCCGCCTTATATATTTGACTATTACCTGGGATCAAGCAGTCCGGACGATTTTGTACCGCCGCCGTTTTTTTATGGGCATGACATCTGGGGTTTCTTTAATGGCTCCAACAATGTGGGATCGGATAACAATGAAACCCTTCCACTCAATTCCAATTTGTCCCGACTTGCCTTTAGTCAGATAAAAGGATTGTGTTATTTACGCAAATCAGGAAGCATATACCAGTTCAATTATTTCAATGCAAAACCAGGTGCAGCGAAAAATGGATTGTTGCGACAGATCATTTATCCTACCGGAGGCACACTTAGTTTTCAGTATGAACAGAATTCAGCGTTGATCAATGGACTTGCACAATATGTAAATGGGGTTCATGTATCGCAAACCAGTTCAACCGATGGAGGATATTCCAACGGATGCGCACAACCCTTAGTCACCGCTTATAATTATACTTCCAATGGTGCATCTTCTCTGTGGGGAATGGAAATGCCGGTGAGCTCCATGTCCATCAGCAATCATTATGCGCCGGAAGAAAAATTCTATCATTGGACTTTGAGCACCATGCCTTTTGGATCCTGCGACTGGCACTACCAATATCCTGGTATCCTTTCACAGCAACAGTCGATTGACCTGCCCGGCTGGATCAATACCCTCAATCAGCTTGGACCTGCACTGGGTATCATCAACATTCTCGGTACAATTAAAGATATTGTTACGGTTTCGACCAATGGATCTCCGGTGGCCCTCATTCTGGATGTTGCTCTTGACCTGATACAGTTCGCACTCAGTTGTATTGGCGACCATGCACGCGACGACCTCGTGGGCGTGTATCATAATTTTGATTTTAATGCGGCCAATCCACTTCCGCTCCAGTTCAAACGGGTAGAGATCACTGAAAATGCCGGAGGCGCGGGGAAAACAATCCAGGAATTTACCAGTCCAGATGATTATCCACTCTGGGCAACCACCAATCCTTCTTTCTCTTCCAGGCAACGATATGCTCCCTGGGCCTATGGTCTTCCTTTGAGGACAACGATCATTGACCTGTTTGGAAAAACAATTCGCGAAATAAAAAACACTTACAGTTTCGATGATCTTTCTTTTAGCGGAATAGAAGGGCACCAGCTCACACCATTCAAACTGAAACGGTCATTGAATCTTTTGTCCTGCCGCTGCTTCGTCAGAAAAACCTATTCTCAAAACGTGAAAGATTGGAGTGATCCATCCCTGTATAGCGACCCCAATTCTTATCTCAAAGAATCGCAAGACATGGATATCGATATCTATGATCTGTATAGTGGAACTGTTGTGCTCAATTCCAGTCTGGAAAAAAATTATAAAAGGGATGATGCAGGCAGATGGCTGGAGACAAGAACAGATTATTACTACAACCCGGATAATTATGCGATTCGTTATGTGCGTAGTTCTTTTAAAGAAAATGACGTTTATGCAAGAACAGAAACGAAAGGATATCAATACGTGACCGACTATATTCTTTCAGGAACCAATAATGCAGAAATAAACAGGCTCTATCAAAACAATCTGCTCACCGAACCTGTTGAAACAGCCAGCTATGAAGACGATCACATGACCGATGAACGTATTACCATCTATACTTTGATTGCCAACGGAGACATTAAACCTTCCCGGATCATGGAACAAAGGTTTTCAGCGCCGTCTACATTTTATGCTTCCACCTATTCACCCAATACCGGCGCTTCCAATGTTGCTTACAAAACCATGGAACAATTCAGTTATGACGCAGCGGGTAACCTTGTTTCAACCAGTGATGAAGGCGGAAGAACAACAGGCAATGTTTATGGATACAATTATAAGTATGTAACCGCCACAGCGGTAAATGCCAATGGCAGCGAAGTGTTCTTCGATTCTTTCGAAGAAAATTCAGGCTGGAATGGCACTACGGCGCCTCAGTATGGCGATGCGGCCATCACGGCCTATGATAATGCTACAGTGCATACGGGAAGTTTCTCTGGAAGAATCGACAAACCGGGTGCAGGAGAAAAATATTGTCACAGCAACCAAACACTGAATATTTCATTGACTGCACCCACCAGGTATAAAATGTCGGGATGGATTTATAGTAATGGTCCAGGTGTGGATATGTATCTGTTCATGAAAAGAGCGAATGAAGGCTTTTATTTTTCTTACATCGACAATGTATCTACAAGCACTACCGGCCAGTGGGTGTATCTGGAAAAAGAAGTGACCGTGCCAGCAGATGTAACCAGGCTAAATCTGCGGATTGACAACAATGGAGGTGGAACGGTTTGGTTCGATGACCTGCGTTTATGTCCTTCCCGGGCAAGAATGGTTTCCTATACCTATGATCCACTCATTGGAAAAACTTCTGAAACAGATGCCAACAACCGTGTGCAGTATTTTGAATACGACAATCTGGGAAGGCTAAGGCTGATGAAGGATGACAAAAAGAATGTTTTAAAAATGTATGAATACAATAACGTGTCTTCTGCGAAACAAAATGGATGTCCCGGCACTTATTACAATCGCTTCATCTCCGAAACGTATGCAAAAAACGACTGTGCCGCTGGCTACATGGGAAGTGAAGTAACGGTCAGCCTCCCGGCAAATACATATAGTTCATCTTTTAGTCAGACCGATGCAGATGCAAAAGCAGAAAACGATCTCCTCACAAACGGACAGTTGAAGGCCAATACCTCAGGAAGCTGTCTTCTGCTTTATTTCAATTCTGCTCAATCACGAAGTTTTGTTCGTCAGAATTGCGAAACAGGTTTTAAGGGAAATGTTTATTACTATATCGTCGCTGCGGGTAAGTACAGATCTACCATCAGTCAGACAGATGCGGACCAGATGGCTATCGATGAATTGGAGGCGAACGGCCAGGCATTTGCCAATGATACGTCTGCTTCTGGCTGTTCCATCAGTACAGATCCCGAATGGCAATGGCTCAAGGGTGCACAAACTTATTGCAGTAATGTAAACGGACAGTTACCGGCTCACCAGTTTGTACTTGCTACCGATGTCAATCCGAACAGCCCGGGCTATTTGAAAAACTCCTGGCAGGATGCAGGTCCATCTGATGCCTGTCCGGCAAATAATTTCTATAACGTTGATTATAGCGGATACTATTATTCGCAATCATGTACTGCAGCACAGAGTCCATTGCCTTATTATGTTACGGTTTTGCCGGGAACATTCAGTTCAACAATTTCTCTTAACGATGCCAACGTGCAAGCTTCGCGTTACGCTCAGAATATGGCTAATCAATATGGCGGATGCTCTTCGGCCGTAGTCACACTAAACTATACGAACAATACGGGTGGCAGCTGGATCATTGACTTTACTAATATCACCACCAATCAATTCTACCAGTTTTCGATATCATCGGCGATCAGCAATGGCATTCTAGGACAATTGCCGGCGGGAGGTTATAATATCAGGATACACCGTATCACCGCGGACAATAGCTTCTATTATTTCCAGGCGGGATGTGGCTATTCTGCTTCAGGCTATGAAGGCAACTTCAGTTCCGTGAGCATTAATAATGCCTGTGCCAATATTTCCATCAGTTACTAAATTTTCTTTTATGACAAAGCTCATTATATCTGCGGCTTTTTGCATTTGCTTTTACTATGAAAGCATTTATTCCCTCTCTGTAAAATCAATGGATGGAAGAACAGTGCAGCTTGCAGATTTCAGGAACAAGAAAATGCTGTTTGTCTTCATTCCGGTATCGATGAACGATTCCACTGTTTCATTGGAGCAACTGGCCTCCATACAACACAAATTCGATGGTTCATTGGTCATCATTGGTATTCCGGTTTCTGACCAGGAGAAATTGCAGGAAGAAAAACTCCGCTCCGCTTATCAGCAATTCAGTCACAATTTCATGCTTACAGAAACCATGACGACCAAATCAATTTCATCGCTAAAACAGGATCCACTTGTTGGCTGGCTAACGCATAAAGAAAAGAATCAGCATTTCAACTATGAATGGCATGGCGCGGGACAAAAATTCTTTGTTGATGAACACGGAGATCTGTATGCTACCCTCGGTTCTGAAATAAAATTATCATCAACTGCAGTCGATCAACTTCTTTCAAAAAAGACGAGCAAATAGGTCAGCAAAATTTCAAAATAACTAAAGTCAGTTAGCCCAAACATCATCAACCAGGCATTAGCATGCCATATGGTATCAACTCCAAACTCAATGAACATGAAAAATATATTTCTCCGCTGTTCCCTGTTTCTAACTTTTATTTTTGCATCGAATAATTGTCTGTTTTGTCAGAACTGGAGTCCCGTTCATGCCATAGGAAGTCTGAATGGAATTGATCATTTCTTCTCCGATCAATTGCCTTCACCTCTCGTGGAACTGTATCCTGCCGGTTTTCCCAACACAGGTCTGGATTATCAGTGGGAATCCAGTCCTGCTCCGCTCACAGGTTTCCTCCCCATTAATGGTGCCAATCAAAGCAGTTACAATTTTTCTGTTCCTTTGGCGCAAACAACCTGGTTTAAACGAAAGACCATCTACAGGGCGAACGGAAACTTTATTTATTCCAATACCGTACGGATTTCAATCGTATCGCGCTATTGGGAAGACTTTAATTATGTTCGTGTTCATGATGTCCATATTTCCGGCATCAATGCCTGGCAGTCCATTGATCAATTAACGATCGGGCAACAGCAACAAACCACCAGCTATATCGATGGATTGGGAAGGCCTGTACAGGAAGTTGGTAAGGAATCAGCTTTTGCTGGTAACAATACCACTTCCGACCAGGTGCAGTTTTATCAATATGATAGTTTTGGAAGGCAGCCACTGAATTATCTTCCTTATGCAAGCAATACACAGGCAGGAAAGTTTAAATCTTCACCCATTCCTGATCAGTCGCTTTATTATGCAGCTGGCTACAATGAAAAATCTCCACTGCTTTCAGTTGAATTCGACCGAAGTCCCCTGAACGATCCGGTGAAACTCAAAGAGCCAGGATCTTCCTGGCTGGTGAGTCCTGGCAAAACCTTCAGCCGCGATATGAACGATGCCGGGGAAAATATAGCTCTTCTCTCTGTTGATGATATTCTGGGCCCGGTTTACAAAGGGGCATACAGTGCAAATACCGTTTTTAGATTCATTCGTACAGATGAAAAAAATAAAAATGAGATCGACTATAGGGATCTTTCGGGAAGACTTATTTTAAAAAAAATTCAGCTCGACGATAATCCTTCGATCGCACATTCAGGATGGATCTGCAGTTATTTTATTTACGACCTGTTCGGGAGGCTTCGTTTCGAGCTTCAGCCAGAAGCTGTAAAATATTTTGAAAGCAATGCCTGGTCTTTTTCGGGCAACAGTGCACAGCAGGTTTTGAATGATCTGTGTTTTCAATATCGATATGATGAAAAAGGGAGAATGGTTTGGAAAAAAGATCCAGGTGCGCAACCCCTGAGTTTTATTTATGATGTACGCGATCGGCTGGTGTTGATGCAGGATGGTAACCAGGCTGCTGCTGCCATTCCGCAATGGACGCTCACGATGTATGATGAACTGGATCGCCCCGTTGTTTCAGCCCTGTACAATACCACAAAAGCTTTGGCAAGCTTACAGTCGGATGTCAATAATGCACCAGCGCTTTTTAATGTAACTATTTCCGATCCTTCCAATACAGGCGGAGCAAGCCTTACAGTCAATACCAGTTACAATCCACTCAGTGCATCCGACCTGAATTCAGGCTTTGTTTCCATCCTGAAATATTCATTTTACGATAATTATCTGTTTGCTGGTGTGAAGTCTTTTAATTCGGCATTTACCAATTTATCAGCATACAGCGCAAGTCCCGATGTATTGCCGATGTCGGCCAATACTCATTGCCTTGGGTTTCTGACCGGTGAGAAGGTTCGGGTACTGGGATCCAATAATTTTCTAAATGAAACTTATTACTATGATGAAAGAGGAAGCTTCATTCAGGCATTGGAAGACAATATTCGAACTGGAACAGACATTACCAGTTTGCAATATCATTTCGATGGGCGTATTCTAAGTTCCTGTACCGATCACACCAACCCGAATTCTGCTTATCAGAATTATAAAAGTCTAACAAAATACATTTTTGATAAACTCGGACGTGTAAGTTCCATTCAAAAGCAATTCGGCAGCAATCCATTTAAAATTGTTTCATCCTACGACTATGACGACTTAGGCAGAATTAAAACGAAACAGCTGGATCCCGACTATACCGCCAATGGAACCGCTGGTCTGGAATCTTTGAGTTATACTTACAATATCCACAACCAGCTTACTGCCATCAACAAAGACTATGCACTCAAAAATCCATTGACCTATAACAAATGGTCGCATCTCTTTGGAATTTATCTGGGTTTTGATAACCGCGATCAATTGTTTGACCACAGTCAGCTCAATGGACAAATAACAGGAGTGATCTGGAATACGCAAGGCGAAAATACTCAGCGGCGATACAACTTTACTTACGACAATGCCGGAAGGTTACTGTATGCAAATTTCACCGAACAGCCACACCCGGGTGAGGGCTGGTCTTCAGCCAGGATGAATTTTTCTTTGGGCCAGGCGAGCTATGACCTCAATGGAAACCTGCTTTCTCTTCAACAGTTTGGTGTGGTGCCGTCTCCTTTTGGTGGATTCCCGATCGACGATCTGCGATATACTTATGCATCCAACAGCAACCGGCTTCTCTCTGTTTCCGACCTGATGTACTTGACAAATATCAATGGTTCTCTAGAGGATTTCAAAGACGGTACAAACGGAACTTCTCCCGATTATGTATATGATAATAATGGAAACCTGGTTGTGGATCTCAATAAAAATATCCGCGATCTCAATGGTATTGCCGGAAATGGCATTCATTACAATTTTCTCAACAAGCCCGATCAGATCAGGATTGCAGGCAAGGGCACATTGTCTGTCATCTACTCGGCGGAAGGAGAAAAACTCCAGCGAATATTTTCACCTGAATCAGGATCGCAGGTTACTACAAGCTATATCCACCAGTTTGTCTACCAATCAGTGGGCAACAATCCGGATATTCTTACCTCGATAAATTTTGAAGAAGGGCGAATTCGTTTGTTGACACCAGTTGCCAGGGACAATGGTTTTGATCGTTTGATTATTGATGGAAACCTGGATCTTCTCAATGGGAAAAGAGGGACATATGATTATTTCATTACAGACTATCAGCAAAATGTTCGGATGATCCTTTCAGAAGAAATTCATGTTGCTTCGAACACAGCAACCATGGAACCAGAAAGGGCAAAGCTGGAAGATGCGGTCTTTGGTCAGAACAATTCATCCAATGAAATAGAATCGACCCGGTATAAAATGCCGGCTGGGTGGACGGGTAATACAACAAGTTCTGTAAGCCGATTAGGAAACATAGCGGGTCACAATATTGGTCCGAATACTTTGCAAAAGGTCATGGCGGGCGACATAGTGAATGCAGCGGTGCAATATTATTACAACCAGCCTGCCAGTGGAAGCAACAGTAATTTTATTTCGAATTTTATTTTAACGCTGGTGCAGGCTTTGAGCAGCGGTCCCACAACGAGCCTTATAAAAGGCAATGCGAGTAATGTGAATGTGCAGTTGAAAACAAATAATGCACTGTTGAATATTGTGCAGCCTTCCGTGAATACAGGAACAACCCCGCTTGCTTATTTAACTGTGTTGTTTTTTGACGAGCGCTTCAATCTTATCAACGTTTCTGATGGAGGGGCTGCGCAACTACAGGTGGCTTCATCGGTAGGAAGCAATGGTTCGGCTCTTACGCTAAATGGCATAAGGGCTCCTATGAACGGCTATTGTTTCATTTATGTTTCCAATCAAAGCGACCAGGATGTGTTCTTCGATAATATGGCGGTGAGCATTACGCAGGGAAACATACTCGAGGAGAACCATTATTATCCTTTTGGTCTGAAGATCGCAACCATCAGTGCCAAAAAATTTGCGGATACTTCAGAAGGTAAAACTTTTAATCCCTATCTGTACAATGGAAAAGAACTGGTGGATGAAGATGCCTTATTGAACTGGTACGACTATGGATTCAGGAATTATGATCCGCAGATCGGTCGTTTTATTCAGCTCGATCCTCTGGCAGATGATTTCCCATTTCTCACACCTTACCAATACGCCAGCAATGATCCTGTTACCAATATAGACATTGACGGACTGGAAGGAGGATCGGCAGTGGGAGGACTCGGTGCATCAGTAGCGTCGCAGGTGATGCCGGAAGTAGTGATCACTACCGTGCGGTCAGCTACAGGCATCAACAAAACTGCAGGTCCTGCCTACCGGATCATCAAGACCACGTTCTATGTTGTTGAAGCCACACGTACATCAGCCAGCCTTTCAGGAAATGGTTTAACAATATCTGTAGGACGCCAGGTATCTGAATCAACTTGTCAGAATTGCATCTCGAGGGAGAATCAAATACGGTTCGATCCTTTGAAGCCTGTAAAGAGGGGACCCGAGTTTATACAGGGCCCACCTGTGGACTACAGCAAGCCGGAAGCGAATAGACCTAAACCTTTTTATGATCCTTATGTTTATTTCGCCGCCAAAGAAACCAGAGAATATCTGAGCGATCGTCCTGGAGATATCTTTCCGGTTATTGGTAACTTGGTGAAAGCAGGGAGAATGGAAAACAACGGATTCCATGAGGAAGCCGTGAGTGCTTTTAAAAGTGCAGCTGTTGAACTTGGCCTTACGGCAACAGGAGAAGTGTTGTTAGGTGGTACCGCTAACAGCTCAAGAGTTTTTTGGTCTGGTGGACAAATAGCTAAAAGTTCTGCAAGGGAATTCGCCGAAGCAAATGGCATGATTACTTTGGAGATGACTTCTGCAGGTCGGTTAATGGAAAGACTGGAGCCATTGACTCCCTCATGGATCTCGCGTCCAATTTGGAATAAAATGTCTGCAAACTTCGCAAGAGGTGCATCTGGAGAAGTGAACGTATTTCAAAACGCAGCAGGAATTAGGTTAAGTAGTACATGGCGGCGGATTGAGTATCCAATCTTAAAAGATAAAACAATTGTCTATCATCTTGTTAATAATTAACACATGATCACTATAGAAAAATTAAAAATTTTTGAAAAGTATAGACGGCAAGTAGACGAGTTTGCGAGATTCGGAAAATCAAAAGAAAAATCTTTGATGACAGATCAGGACTGGGATGAAATTGAATCGCTTATTCAGGATGTGTATTTGGTTAAAAAGGGCATGGCTGCTCTGGAATTTGAAAATAAACTAAACCAGAGGCTGGCTGATATTTGCGAAAATCAAGAAACCATCAAGCGGATTCATAAAATTGCGGAGGCAGATATTCCGCATTGATCGATTAGTAAGTATCATGGTAAATAAAGACCTCATTAAGAAAATCATCTCCCTGCCAAAGAAATATTATACAGAAGGGAATAGCTCAATACATTCCTTACTGGAACAGATAGATCATTTTAAAGAAGAAGAATTAAACGAAGAAGAAATTGCTGATGCCCTCTCCCAAAACCCTTCCTGCATCGTAGACTGGCTTCGGTGGTCTGAAGACAAGCGCAGTTCTGAAGGCTGGTACCTGGTGGAAGAAAATGGAAAATATGTATTGGGATATTACCCGGGCGGAAAATTTAAACAACAGGTCAATACAAATGGCGCAGACGCCTGTGCTGCATTTATTTTAAGGGAATTAAATCAGCTCCGATAAAATTTATTTCTCGCTATTATCTACTAATTGGGGTGACTGTAAATGACAGCTATCTTATCCAAAGGAAAAAGTAAGGAACTGTTTTTATTCAAGAGTAATTTTTTCATTCTATAACCTAAATCTGCCGCAATTACATTTTGCTTCTGACTTCCTACTGCTTTTAAATGGCGTCATTGACAGCCGGGTGTTTTTCAACATTTGAATTTCACCCATTACTTTATTTCAATCCCTCACTATGCCGAAAAGAAAATTTTTTCTATGGACAGCACTCTTGTTCTTTTCCTGCAAGCTGACTGCAGAAAGGGACCGAAGGACTCTCGACAGTCATCAGAAAGTTTATCACTTGCGACTGCAGCCCAAAGCTGGTTCACAGTACAGGTACACCGTCTCCAGTCAAACGAGTATCCAAACAGAAATTGAAGGAAAGAAATTCGAACATATGAATGGTTCTGAGATCCAGGTGTTGTACGATATTGAACAAGACAGTTCAGGCAACTTTATTTTTCAAATTCATTATGAAGACCTTCAGCTTTTTTCTAAAGCCAACGATCCGGAAAAAAAGCAGGACGAAGAACAGGATTCCGTTTCCGGGAATTTTATTTCGAAAGCTTTGACTGTATTAAAAACGCAATCCATATCCGCTGTGGTTTCCCCCGCAGGTGAAGTGATAGAGATGCAAGGGCTCACAGAACTTTCCGATCGTTTAGTCGTCAGTCTCGGTTTAAAAGATCAGGCTGCGCTAGCTGCCATTCGCAGTCAACTGGATAAGATGATGGGAAGGGACATGGTCAAGGGACATCTCGATCAGTTGCTTAAAATATTTCCTGATTCGGCGATAAGAATCGGAGACAAGTGGAAAATATCTTCAGCGGCGAATGAAGATCCAATGTTGAACAGCAGATCATCGTTCATACTGAAAGACGTGAATGATGAAATTGCCTTCCTGCAATCTGCTAGTGAACTGGATAGTGGTCCAAACCCCTTGGCCATCATGGGTTATACTGTTATCCCGCAGTTCAAGGGAAAGCAGGAGGGAAGCTATGAAGTGGAAACGAAATCCGGCATGATCATGCACAGTGAAGTAGTATCCGAAGTCCAGGGAACCATGCAAATGCAAGGGAGGCAAATGCCACTGGTCATCAACGTAAAAAGCAAGATCAACGGAAGAAAAATAAATTGAGAAAAATCAGGAATCTTTCCTGAATTATAAAGTCTTCAGGTATTCAATCACTTCCTTTCTTTCTTTGTCTGTAAGCGCATCTCCAAAATAATGACCATAGTTTCCATAACCACGTCGTTCTGTGTTGTAAGTTGATACATTGCCGGCTGTATTTTCTTCCTTGTACTTCCATCCGATGTTTTCATAGTCATACTCCGGGTGGTCAAAATCGCGCGACCAGTAACGAGGCCGCAGTTTGCTGTCAAGGAGGCACTCCAGGTTGGGAACAGAACCATTGTGCAGATAAGGCGCAGTGATCCACACGCCGTCCAGTGGCGGTGCGATGTAGCCATTGTAAGGTTCCAGCCGTGCAGGATGGCTGCCTTTAGTAAACCAGCTTTTATTGAACCAGTTCAGAAAATCCGGAGAAGAATAATTGCTTTGGTTTAAAGTAGAATCTGTCAAAACAACGGATTCAGGAATGAGCAGATTGGGATAGGATTCTTTTTCTCCATAGTGGCCATGGCAGGAAGAACAGTTTTTTTCAAAAAGAATCTTTCCTTCTGATGCCAGGGACTGATTGATAGCATTCGGATATTTTGGTGGCTGGATGGAATAAATATAAGCGAGAAGATCAGGCATGTGTTCATCCACCTGCCTGGATTCAGAAGTATCATGAACAGTAAAAAGATTGGAAGCCATGAGAAATCTTCCAAAATCACCTCTTCCAAATCCATTGTAAAACATGGCGTGCTTTTTTTTCAGCAACCACCAGGGCGGAGTGTCGGTAGGAACTACGTTCACAGGAATAGGAATCTGCTCCTCATTGATCCAACGGAAACTTGCCGGATCCCTGTGAGCAGCAAGAGCAGCAGTGAGGTGATCAGCCACATTCACGCCTTTTGATGCTGCATAGAGGTGTGGCGTAATCGTCTTGCTTACCGTGAGAAATGCTTCTGCGGCTTCATATTGGCTGGGTGCATTCGCTTTTAGAATTTTTTCCAGCAGTTCGAAATTAGAAACGCGAAGCTTTTCGTTGGGAGTAAAATCGACCAACGAATTTCCGAGGCCAACAATCAGCTGGTCATTAAAGATCTGTGCGTGGCACTGCAAACAGTTTGGCGCTACCAGGACTTCGCCATTCGATGCCTTGATGGCGGTGTACTGATAGGAAATATTTTTATTAAGACCCTGCCTATTGAGATAATTCTTTGGCGGGATTCCCGCACCAAAAAGAAAAGCATTATAAGGTATTCCGCTGCGCAGATAATCGCCGGTGACCAGGTAATCAAATCCTTTTTTTGCATCGCCCACACGTTGCTGGCTCGCAGGTACCGGAACCGGATCATCTCCTCCAAAATGCGAAGCAAAAGCACTGATAATAACAGCAAAGATCAACAGCACCAATAATTTTCGCATATCCTACTTTGATATAAAATTAATCCTTCTTTCTCTGCGGTAAGTCTCGCTCTTACTTCCCATAAAGCTCCAACATTTTTTTCAGGTCTTCGAGCGTATTGATCTCGTCGGGTTTTTTATCCTGTCGCCAGCGGCTGATGCGGGGGAAGCGGAGCGCGACTCCGGATTTGTGACGATTGCTTGCAGCAATACCTTCAAACGCAATTTCGAAAACCAACTCTGGTTTCACAGTTCGCACAGGCCCGAATTTTTCCAGTGAATTTCTTTTTACAAAATTGTCGACCTGCGCAAATTCCTTGTCGGTAAGACCGGAATAAGCTTTTGTAAAAGCCACAAGCTTGTCGCCATCGCGAACCGCAAAAGTATAGTCAGTATACAGATTGCTTCTTCTTCCCGCCCCTTTCTGTGCATACACCATCACGGCATCAATGGTCAGCGGATCAATCTTCCATTTCCACCAGTCGCCTCGCTTGCGGCCTACCTGATAAGTTGAATCTTTTCTTTTTAGCATGAAACCTTCTGCACCCATGGCTCTCGAAGAATTTCTCAGGGTAGCCAATTCATCCCAGGTCTCAAAAGGAACAATGGGTGAAATGAGTAGTGCAGGATGACCAACGGATGCTATAAATTCTTCGAGCTTGCTTCTTCTTTCATCGAGTGGTTTGTTGCGCCAGTCTTCTCCCTGATATTCGAGCAGATCGTAAGCAAAAAAGGCAATCGGTGCTTCCTGCAATTGCTTTTTGGTGACATTCTTTCTTCCTATCCTCGTTTGAAGAAGCGCAAACGGAAGTGGTTTCTGATCCACGCTTGGAATAATCTCGCCGTCAATGACAATTCCGTCGGGCAAAACAGATTGAAGCGAATGATATTCCGGAAATTTTTCTGTCATCAGTTCTTCGCCCCGACTCCATACAAATAAATTTCCATTGCGTTTGATGATTTGTCCCCGAATGCCGTCCCATTTCCATTCTGCCTGCCAGTTCCCCGGATCACCCAGCTGTGATACATCGTCTTCAATAGCATAGGCCAGGTAAAAAGGATAAGGCTTCGACCAGTCTGTTTGAACCGCCTGTTCGCTCAACAACTCTGAAAAAGAAATGACTGATGGATCCCAGTTGCCACTGATGCGATGGGCAATCACGGAAGGTTCAAGATTCACTGTACGGGCCAGCGCATTCACCATCAGTTTTTGGGAAACACCAATGCGAAACCCTCCGGTGATCAGCTTATTGAATACAAATCTTTCTGCAAAATTCATCGCGCGCCAGGATCGAAGTACAAATTCCTTGCGCAGTTCTTCAGGTTCTTTCTCCAGTGATTTCAATTCTTCAATGTATTGATGCAGGGGTTTGTCCAGGTGTTCTTCCTTTGATTCGGGAAGCAACAAAGAAATGGTTTCTGCCAGGTCGCCAACGGTGTGATACGATTCTTCAAAGAGCCAGAAAGGTAGTGAAGCTTCTTCCACACAATAGCCTGCCAGTTGTGAAGTGTTGACTGAACGCCTGGGCCTTCTTCCGCTAAATATGGCGATCACCCAAACCTTTTCCTTGTCTTCCGCATGAGAAAAATACTCAACCAGCGCATCCAGTTTATCATTTGTCCTGGTGCTTGATCCCAACTGAAGAACCAGTTCCGCGAAAGCAAGCATGTGGGGTTTATGGTTTGTGGTGAATGTTTTTATGATTCTTTCGTTCGTCGGGCCCTGCTGTTCTCTACGCCCTTTATTTCTAATTTATTATTTACACCATCAGCAATTCTCTTCTCTCCAATTCCGTTCTGTTTCTCGCTCTTTTTATAACTCACTCTTTTTATAACTCACTCTTCTTAAACGCGCAGCTTCTCGCAGCTCACAACTCAAAGCTCTCCGCTTTCTCCGATTCTTCTTCCCCATATTCCGTCTTTATTTCCCTGGCCTGCACACCAATCTCACTGAGGTATCGACTGAATACGGATTGAAAACCATGGGTCACATAAATACATTCCGCTTCCGTTTCCCGGCAGGCCTTCAGAAGTCCATTCCAGTCGGCATGGTCACTCAAAATGAATCCTGCATCCGCATTTTTTCTTCGCACATTGCCGCGCACCTGCATCCATCCGCTGCACAAACCAATTTCATAAGGAATGAAACGTTTCAACCAGGGCGAACCTTCTGCTCCCGAAGGCGCAATGACCACAGCGCCTTTCAAATCTTCTTTCGTTGTATCAGGCCCAACTTTTTTCACCTCTGGAAGCTTCCATCCGGCATTTACGAGAGCCATGTGAATATTGTACACAGCACCATGTACAAAGATCCGGTCCGTTACCTCCGCGATGGGAAGGAGCAGGCGTTGTGCCTTACCAAGACTATAGGCAATCAGCACTGAAGTTTTCCCTTCATCCTGATTTTTCCTGATCCAGGTCTGGATGCCTGCATAAATTTCCTGTTGTGGTTTCCAGTTGTAAATGGGCAAACCAAAAGTAGACTCCGTAATAAAATTGTGGCATTTCACGGGTTCAAACTGTCCGCTCAATCCATCATTCTCCCATTTATAATCTCCACTCACCACCCAGATCTCTCCCTGATGTTCCACTCTTATTTGCGAAGAGCCGATCACATGTCCTGCAGGAAAAAGCGTGACACGTACACCATTCATATAAATCGGTTCATTCCAGGCAGCAGTCTGATATTGATTATTACCCAGTCTTTGTTGCAGTAATGGTTTGGTATCGTGATGACAAAAATAAAAACGGCTTCCCCACCGGGCATGATCACTGTGTGCGTGTGTGATGACAGCTTTGTCAACGGGGCGCCAGGGATCGATATAAAAATCCCCCTCACGGCAATAAAGTCCCTTGTCGGTAAATTCAATCAGGGGCATGGGTAAATTTAAATGTTTATCCGAATCGGAGAATTATTGATATGGATCTAACCGCAGAGAAAAGGGACGCAAAGGCTTTCGTCTTTTCTAAGGTGAAATTGTCTTACTCCAAATCAATAAATAATATTCTTCACACCCCCGAAGACCTTGATAAAATACAGGTGTTTGTTTTCGAAATAATCAAGCGTCATCGTGGAGTGGTCCTTGAATACGGGTTGAATATCGAATTGGGTAAGTACGGTGTTTCCTTTACGGGTGAGGCTGGAAGTGAGGTCCTTGTTGGTATCAAGAAGCAGAAGGGCAAAACGCAAAGTAGTTTCATAGCCGCGAAAAAAAAGATCGCTGGGCTTAGTGTTCATCCGGTTGTTGTATTCATTGCTCAAGGCTGTTTCCAATTGCGTATTTCTTGAGTAAAAAAATGGATTGGTATAAATGATCTCGAGATCAGACAGCTTGGTGAAATTTAAATTATCCCAGGTGGGCATACCCATTAGCCTGACAGGGTATCTATTATTCAAACTGGCCAGGGCCTGTGTCAATCTTGTACCAAAGGATTCATCGAGGCTGCCGGCAATGCAGACCGTTCTTCTTGTGCTGTCGAGATAACTGACCAGTGAAGAAGGTGTAAAGTCGGGACGAAGATCCACAAACTTGATATTGAGCGGAACCGACGCTGTTGATTTGGAGAAATCGGTGAAATGACTTTTTATCAGATCCTCCTGTGTGCCTGTCTTCCTGAAGACTACGATCTTGTCGAGGCTGTGATATTTTTGCAAAAACCGGTAGATAGCTTCCACGTGTGATTGAAGAGTACAGTTCAGGATAACAAAATACGGATTGTTGTTCACGCCGGCGTCGTTTGGCAGTGTTGTGGAAATGAAGGGAATTTTTTTGTGTTGCGCCGCTTCCGCTAGTGTTTTGGTTTCTGCGAGATTTGATTGAGCAATGATCAATTCCAGTCCACTCAGTTCCGGCTTGTCCAGTTGATCGGTGATAGAGGCATTTGCTTTTGAATCGCAGACAAAAACTTCCAGCGCTGCTCCTCTTTTCTGAAGTGAGTCAAGTGCCAGTTGTGCGCCAATATAAAAATCAAGACCCTGGGTAGTGAACTTTGCTCCTGATTTATCGTACCGGAAATTATTCGTTGCATCAAATGCTGAATCCAGGTAAAGAGGTGTGAAGATCGCGATCTTGTGCGTTGCCTGTCCCCAACCGCATAAAGAGGACAATGTGCAGGCAACTATGATGATCCATTGTTTCAACGGAAGAATTATTTTATTTTTTTCATTTATTCACACTTCGAAGCTCGGGCTAAAAGCCAACAGCCAACAGCCATCGGCTCTCAGCTCTTATCTCACAGCTCACAGCCTTCCTCTATTCCCACTCTATCGTCGCAGGTGGTTTGCTGCTGATATCGTACACAACCCGGTTGATGCCCTTGACTGAATTAATAATTTCACTTGACACCTGCGCCAGGAAATCATACGGCAGGTGTGCCCAGTCGGCCGTCATTCCATCCACGCTTGTCACAGCACGCAGTGCAACGGTAAATTCATAAGTTCTTTCGTCACCCATTACACCCACACTGCGTACGGGAAGTAAGATGGCGCCGGCCTGCCAAACCGCTGCATAGAGCTGGCGTGCTTTTAAGGCTTTTATATAAATATCATCTGCTTCCTGCAACAAGCTCACTTTTTCAGCTGTTACTTCTCCCAGGATTCTGATGGCCAATCCAGGTCCGGGAAAAGGATGCCGGCTGATCAGATCTTCGGGAATTCCCAACTCAGCTCCCACCTTTCTTACTTCGTCCTTGAAAAGAAATCGCAGAGGCTCTACGAGATCGAGGTGCATTTTTTTAGGAAGACCGCCAACATTGTGATGCGACTTGATGGTCATGGATGGACCATGCACGGAAACGCTTTCAATGACGTCGGGATAAATCGTTCCCTGACCAAGTAAGGAAACATTCCTGATTTTTTTTGCTTCTTCCTGGAAGATCTCGATGAATTGTTTTCCGATGGCTTTTCTTTTTTTCTCCGGATCGGTTTTTCCTTTCAGCTTTTGATAAAAAATTTTACGTGCATTGATGCCCTTTACATTGAGGCCTAGTTTGTGATAGGTGTCGAGTACTGTTTCAAATTCATCTTTTCTCAAAACGCCATTGTCCACGAATATTCCATGGAGCTGGTCGCCAATGGCTTTGCTAATGAGGGTAGCAGCAACAGTCGAATCCACACCTCCGCTGATCGCCATCACAACTCTCCGGCTGCCGATCTGTTTTTTCAGTTGTGCCACGGTATCGGAAACAAAATGCGCCGGGGTCCAGTCCTGGCTGCAATGGCAGATGTTGACCAGGAAATTATGGAGAATTTTTTTTCCTTCAATTGAATGATAGACTTCAGGATGGAATTGCAATCCGTATAATGGTTTGTGTACGCCATTCACATGGCGAAATGCTGCAACCGGAATGCTGTCCGTAGTAGCCAGTAGTTCAAAGCCCTGTGGAAGTTTTAAAATCGTGTCGGCGTGACTCATCCAAACCTGTGATGCAGGCACAAGGTCCTGAAGTAAGGAATCTTCTTTTTCGAGGTGAAGCGTGGCCCTTCCATATTCGCGCTTATTGCTTTTTTCCACCTTGCCTCCAAACTGTCTCGCCGTAAGTTGAGCGCCATAACAAACTCCCAGCACGGGAACTTTTTTTACCAGTCCGCTCACATCCACTTCCGGAGCATGCTTATCGTTGACTGAAAATGGGGATCCGGAAAGAATGATGCCCTTGAGCATGGGGCTATAGTCAATTGGTTTATTGTAAGGAATGATCTCGCAATAAACATTGGCCTCTCGAACGGCACGGGCAATCAACTGTGTGTATTGGGAACCAAAGTCCAGAATGAGGATCTTCTCTGTCATGGGCAACAAAAATAGGAAGAAGGAGGTATTTGGGAGCTGGGAGTTCAAAGTTCAAAGTTGAAAGTTCAAAGTTCGGAGTCTGGAGTTCGGAGTTAGGGGTTCACGCAAAGGCGCAAAGTAAGGAAGGCGCTATCCCGCAGGTGCGGGACGCTTCGCTCGCGGAGCGGTTAGAGTATTGATCGATTGTGTTCTGCATGTCGGGGAGATTGCTTCGCTTGCTCGCAATGGTCTTTATAAGTTTCGAAGAGGCTTATGATTTGTGGACATGTTATGCCTTAAAGTCGGATAAATTGAGTTGACCCATACGCCCTTACCGCTAAACCAACATGAAACCAATAGCGAGCACTCCATGCGCCTTCCTTACTTTGCGTCTTTGCGTGAACTCCTAACCCTAACTCCAGACTCCGAACTTTGAACTCCGGACTTTGAACTTTGAACTTTGAACTTTGAACTTTGGCCTCCCGGCTCTCCAAAAATCTCTATCTTGTAACCACAAGCTCATTTTTGCCGTCAAATACCAAAACTAATCATGATGAAAAGATTTTTTCTTATCGTATCTGTATCCATTCTTTTAAGTTCCTGCCAATTTTTTGCGGGGGAAAGGGTTAGTGGCAATGGACACATCACCACCAGACAAAAGGAAGTAGGTTCTTTCAATAGTGTTGAAGTGAGTGGTTCTGTAAAAGTGCACATCCGCCAGGATGCTACCAACTCCATTAAACTGGAAACGGACGAGAACCTGATGGACTATATTGAAGTGTTCACGGAAGGGAATAAACTGGTGATTCGTACCAAGCAGGGTTATAACATCGATCCTTCGAAAGATATCATTGCTTATGTTGCTTCTCCTTCCTATAAAGACATTGATATAGCCGGTGCCTGCGATATCATTGGTGATGGACCCATCACAGGGAATGATGAACTGCATATGTCGGTAAGCGGTGATGGAGACATTACAATGCAGGTGAGTTTGCCGAGGCTCAGTACAGAAATTTCAGGAAGCGGCAGCATGAAACTGTCCGGTCAGGCCACTGATTTCAACGCACATGTAAGCGGTTCAGGGGATGTCAAATGTTTTGACCTGGTTACCGACAACACCAGTCTTCATCTATCCGGCTCCGCAGATGCCGAGGTCAATGCCAATAAGCAACTCAATATTGAATCTTCCGGTTCAAGCACCATTCAGTATAAGGGCAATGCCAATGTGAACCAAAGTATTTCCGGTTCGGGAAGTGTGAAGAAAGTAGGATCGTGAATCGTTCCATACGTTTTGTATTGAACGAAATGTATGATTTATCAATTTTGCTTCGTTCGAGATGAGAAGTTTTTTAGTTAGAGCCCTTTCTGGACAGAGATTTTTTGAAGAAGGTTTTATAGGTAGTCATTCCTTAGTGGTTAGATTTTTTGAAGAGATTTCTTCTTCGGCAGTCCTTCTTTAGTGATTAGATATTTTGGAGAAAGCTTTTTAAGGCGGTCATTTCTTAGGGGTTGGTTTTTTTCTTTTTCCACTTTTGGCATTGCCCCAAAAGTGGAGCAAAAACTCTAGGCAATCCGAATGGCTCCGCCCGGATTGCCGGCCGCGGCACAACGGTTAGCGAAAGCTTGTCTTGAAGAAACGTTATACTAGGCAGTCTTTCTCTTTAGATCGAAGGTTACTACATGCATATTTGTTTTCCTAAGTTCTTGACGCTTTAAATCGAAGATGCTAAAGGCGCTGTGTTCCCCCGCCTTTGGCGGGGCTGGAACAGTCTCATTATTCGAAGAGGGCAGTAAGCCGAATCGATTGAGTAAAATAGTACAGTGATTATCAGCTTTTTTCTTGGTGAGAGGTTAATAGTAAGCAATGGTGAGAGCAGGCTTCGATTATTCGTTTGTTTAAATTTTATAAATTATCATCCTCAGGTATTTTATGATAGAAAGTTTTGCGATGATCTTAATGAATGATCCTGGTTTCATTGTTTTGGAGCGCTTTACTGCTTGTGAGTGTACT
>JBJMLU010000142.1:0-27435 GCA_045805145.1 Flavisolibacter sp.
TCCTTCGGGCAGGAATTTTTCGTCAATAAAATGATAGCCGATCGAGGACAAAGGCTTTTTGGAGATCTCGTTCATGGCGCGAAAATAAATCAAAAGGTTTCACCGCAGAGAAAGGAGGACGCAGACGCTCCCTGAAAAGTTTCTCGCCAAGCCGCAAAGGATTAAAGCCGCAAAGAATTTTTTATCTTAGTTCAATTATTCTTTAGTGCTATATAGCTTTCATTCTATTCAAAGAAGTGAAGCAACCCGGATGATCTTAATATATAAACCTGGTAGGGCTTTTCGAGCTATACGAAATAAAATATTCCTTTGCGGCTTTGATCCTTTGCGTCCCTGCCTACCGGCAGGCAGGTTGGCGAGAAACCTTTTTGTGAGCGTCAGCGACCCTCTGCGAAAACCTCTGGCCTTATTCGACGGTGACGGATTTTGCCAGGTTGCGGGGCTTGTCTACATCATAGCCCTTGGCAACGCCAATGTAATAAGCCAGCAATTGCAGCGGAATGGTACTGAGCATAGGTGCTACAATTTCATCTGCTTCAGGAACCATGATCACATCATCAGCGAGTGAGAGGCTTTGCTGGTCGCCCTCGTTAATGACGGCGATTATTTTTCCCTTCCTTGCCTTGATCTCCTGCATATTGCTGATCACCTTTTCGTGGTAGGAATCCCTGGTTGCAATAAAGACTACAGGCAACTGCTCGTCTACAAGTGCAATTGGACCATGTTTCATTTCTGCAGCAGGATAGCCTTCGGCATGTATGTAAGAAATTTCCTTGAGCTTGAGCGCACCTTCCAGGGCCACTGGAAAATTATAACCTCTGCCCAGGTAGAGACAGTCTTTTGCATCCTTGTATTTTTCGGCGAGCACTTTGATCTTGTCGTGCTGTTGTAAAAGAGTACTCACTTTATCGGGAATTGCCTGCAGCTCGGCGAGGAGCTGCATATAACGGTCATGGTCAAGCGTTCCTTTTTCGTAGCCAACCTTGAGCGCAATCATGGTCAGTACTGCCAGCTGCGCTGTAAAAGCTTTCGTGGAAGCCACTCCAATCTCGGGGCCTGCGTGGGTATATGCACCTGTATGCGAGATGCGTGCAATAGAGGAACCAACTACATTCACAACGCCAACGATGATGGCGCCTTTTGCTTTTGCATTTTCAATGGCAACGAGCGTATCGGCTGTTTCACCGCTTTGTGAAATGGCAATGATGACATCACCTTTATTGATTACCGGATTTCGATAACGGAACTCCGATGCATATTCCACTTCTACATTGATGCGGGTCAGTTCCTCGAAAATATATTCGGCCACCAGTCCTGCATGCCAGCTGGTTCCACAGGCGATGATGACAATGCGGTGGGCGTTCATGATCTGCTCCGCATATTTCTGAACGCCACTCATGGTAATCGTTCCTGCTTCCACATCCAGTCTCCCTCTCAAACAGTCGTGAATGGTTTGAGGCTGCTCAAAGATCTCCTTCAGCATGAAATGTTCATAGCCGCCTTTTTCAATGGCGGCCAGTTCCATATCCAGCCTGGTAATATAAGGCGTTTGTCTTTCGTTACCAAGGTTTTTCAATACCAGTTCATCAGGCTTGATGATGGCAATCTCATAATCGTTCACATACACTACTTCTTTGGTGTACTCGATAATGGGAGAGGCGTCAGAGGCCAGGAAATGTTCTCCTTTTCCAATCCCGATCACCAGTGGACTTCCTTTCCTTGCTGCGATCAATGTATGAGGATCATCCTGGTCGATGAGCACGATGACATAAGCACCAACGATCCTTTTCAGTGCAATTCTTAGGGCTTCTTCGAGTGAACAGTTATTGTTTTGTTTGATGTCTTCAATAAAGTTGAGCAGCACTTCCGTGTCTGTATCGCTTTGAAAGTGATAGCCTTTGTTTTGCAGTTCCTGTTTCACCTGTGCGTAGTTCTCGATGATGCCATTGTGGATCATGGCGAGTTTGCCGCTGGCAGAAGTATGCGGATGTGCATTGCGGTCGCTGGGCTCACCGTGCGTGGCCCAACGCGTATGGCCGATGCCGATGTGGGCATGGAGGTCTTTACCCTGAAGGGTTTCTTCCAAACCGGCCACCTTGCCTTTTTTCTTGTAAACTTTTAAACCGCTGTTGAGGAGTGCGATGCCGGCACTGTCGTAGCCCCGGTATTCGAGACGTTTCAGGCCTTTCAGGATAATTGGATAGGCTTCTCTTGGACCAATGTAAGCAACAATGCCACACATAGAATATAGTTATTTAAGCGACGTTCGGAAGCAAATCTTTTGCACGGAGTGATTCAACTCCGTGCTAGTTCCACTTCTGAGGTCGTGCGAAAATCTAAAAAAAGGGCGAGAACCCAAAACTTTGAATTGCAACGGAGTGTTATATTAAGCTAAGAAGATGTGAAGAGGGAAGAAAATAGCTGCGAGCCGTGAGCTTAGAGCTGCAAGAGGGAAAATTGTTGATAAGCGCTTTAAGCCTTACAAATCTGTTTTTTGTTTTTAAGTTTTGCCTTTTGAATTTTATCGACCGATCAAACCAGGAAAGTACCTAAAGAATAATTCCTCCGAGCACCGCGAAGGCCACAGTGAAGTAGATCACGAGCCCTGTAACATCCACGAGTGTGGCCACGAAAGGAGCGGAGCTGACGGCAGGATCGGCACCGAGTTTTTTGAGGATGATGGGCAACATGCTTCCGCAAAGTGTTCCCCAAAGCACTACTCCAAGCAGGGCAAAACACACGGTAATGCCCACGAGCATCCAGTGTTCGCCGTATAAATTCGGGTTGATGCTGTTCCAGACAAAAATGCGGAAAAACCCAATGATGCCCAGCACACTTCCCAATAAAATTCCGGAAAGAATTTCCCGCCTCATCACGCGCCACCAGTCGGAAAGGCCGATTTCCCCTACAGCCATTGCCTGGATGATCAGTGTAGAAGCTTGTGATCCGCTATTGCCACCGCTGGATATGATCAGGGGAATAAACAAAGCAAGCACAGTAAACTTTTTGATCTCGTCTTCAAAAAAAGCCATGGCGGTGGCCGTCAGCATTTCACCCAGAAAGAGTACAACCAGCCAGCCAATTCTTTTACGGAACAATTGAAGCAAAGGCATTTCCAGATACGGATGATCCAGCGCCTGGGTACCACCGATCTTTTGCATGTCTTCGCTGAATTCTTCTGTAGCCACCCAAAGCATGTCATCGATGGTAACGATACCCAGAAGTTTGTTGCTGTTACTGACCACAGGCAAGGCCACGCGGTTGTTCATTTTAAAAATTTCATTGGCTTCCTCCTGGTCCTGGTAGGCATTAAGCGAGATGACCCTGTTGTCCATCAGGTCCTTTACTTTTTTGTCCAGGTCGGCCAGGATGAATTCACGGATCCTGATGTCGTCGAGCAATTCACCTTTTTCGTTGATCACATAGATGACGTCAATGGTCTCACTATTTTTGCCCACCCGACGAACCGTTTCGAGCACCTGTTGCACCGAATTTTTCTCGTAAACGTATACATAGTCGGGGGTCATCAGCCTTCCCACGCTGTTCTCGGGATAGCCAAGCAGGGAGAGGGTGATCTTTCTTTCCTCATTATCCAGAAGCTTAATTAGTTCGCGCACTACATTGCTGGGGAGTTCTTCCAGAAAATCGGTCCGGTCATCGGGAGGAAGTTCATTGAGAAGAGCAGCAGTTTTATCGGGTGGAAGGGTTTGGATGATCTTTTTCTGCGCAGCAAAATCAAGGATCTTGAAAACCCCCACAGCCCGGTGAACAGACATGGCGGCTATGATGCGGCTGTCATCGTCGGGCAGTTCATATACGAGTTCTGCCACGTCACTGATGTTTTGTTCATCCAGGAATTCATGCAGCCTCCGGTTGTCTTCCGCTTCCAGTATGGCCTCAAGCTCTTCTTTCAGGTTCTCCAATGACATGTTTCAAATTTAAGCCTGTATTTTATGCCGTTTACAAATCATGAAATTAATTTGTGTAAAAATGGTGAAGCCAATTAGTTTTTTTTCCGATGCAATGCTCATTCTTCATTCACCTTCCATGGGTAGAGGTGTATTCGCCCGAAGGGATCTGAAAAAAAATACTTTGCTCGAAATATCGCCAGTCATCGTGATGACCGGTGAAGAAAGAAAACTGTTGGACCAAACCTTATTGCATGATTATATTTTTGAGTGGGGACCCGGGGGAAGACAGTGTTGCATGGCCCTTGGTTATGTGCCTCTGTACAATCATTCGTACAAGGCCAATTGTGAATATGAAATGGATTTTAAAAAAGAAATCATCAGTGTAAAAACAGTGAGCGCAGTGAAAGAAGGAGATGAGCTTTTCATCAACTACAATGGAGACTGGAACAATGGAAAGAAAGTGTGGTTTGATAGGGAATAGATAAGAGCTGAGAGTTGAGAGCTTCGAGCTTTTGCGGATATGTTATTTATTGATGTGGGTTTTATTTTTTGGTGCGTTTACAAATTGGATAAGTACTATGAGACAGTCTAAGACCTATGCTCGCTTCGCTTGCAAGGAGATTTCCGCGCTTCGCTCGCAATGACGTGTACTACGTTGCAGTGCGCACTACAGGATGGCGTGCATGGCAAGAAAACAAAATGTCATTGTTGAATGTGGCAATGCAAGCAAACTGCCCCTTGCTTTCAGAGCAAGGTTGATACCTGTAGTAAGAATTCAAGTTTAGGCGTCATTGCCAGCGCAGCACGGCAATCTCCTTGCAAGCGAAGCGAGCATCAGGTCTTAGACTGTCTTGCAGGAAAGTCACAGACAAGAACAATACTCCAAATAATAAAAACCGGTCAGTAGCTAACTATCAAAGCTCGAAGCTCGCAGCTGAACTAAAACCTCTTCGAACCTCGTAGTAAAAATTGCTACAGTGCAAACGATATTGTGATCTTACTTCTCCGAAAGTGATATCTGTGCTCTTACTTCTCCGAAAGTGATATACAGTGGATTGGTCGCAGTGTGGATGTCGAAATAATATTTTCCATGAAGCAGGTCATTTTCTTTGATCACTACATTATCAGCAAAAAGTGATCCGCTGATGCTACCAGAATTAGTGGAACCGGAAGGAACCGTAATCTTTTGCGCAATACCGCCTGCATATTTGATATAAGTGGTGCTGGATACTTTGAAGCTATCAATACCATAGGGACCAAGGGGAGCGGGAAGCGCGAGTTCTGCGATATCTCCAAGGCCATGAATATGGATGGCAATGGGCGGTCCGGAAAGGCCGGTCCATGTGATGGTATAATTTAAAATATGCGTTCCAGCATCGTAGCTACTTTGTGCTGCTCCGCCTCCGGTAGATGGGGGAAGAACAATGCCATTTGCAGTAACCACCTGCGCGCTCTGGAAGTAGGCATAACCTTCATAGACTTTGCCATGATATCCCTTAGAGCAGGAGAGAAAGACTAGAGCAAAGCAGAATGCAGAAACGATACTTACAATTCGCAGCTTGTTCATTTTGGTCGTTTGAAGTAAAAATAAGGAGAATTTGTTCTTGCAAAAATTTTCTATTTCAACAGGTTTTTGATCTCATTTAATTTCAATAAAGCTTCCACCGGGGTCAGTCGGTTGATGTCCATACCATCAATCATTTTTCTGATGTCTTCAAAGGTTTGGCTGTGTGCATCGAAAATGCTTAGCTGAACCCGGGGCGCCGAAAGGTTCTTGATGGTTTCCGAAGGATCGCCTACCTGTTTTGCTTCGAGCTGTTTTAAAATTTCGTTGGCTCTTTCTACCAGTTGGGGAGGCATGCCAGCCATTCTGGCTACATGAATCCCGAAGCTATGCCTGCTTCCACCGGGAGCCAGTTTGCGCAGGAAGATCACTTTATTCCCTACTTCCTTGTTGGTGACATGATAATTTTTTACCCTCGGAAATTTATTTTCCAGTTCGTTGAGTTCATGATAATGGGTGGCAAAGAAAGTCTTGGGCTGTTGTGCGGACTGGTGCAGGTATTCAGCAATGCTCCAGGCAATAGAAATGCCGTCGTACGTTGAGGTACCTCTTCCAATTTCATCGAGCAGGATCAGACAGCGGCTGCTGATATTGTTGATGATGGAAGCCGTTTCATTCATTTCAACCATGAAGGTCGACTCGCCTGCGCTCAGGTTATCAGAAGCACCTACTCTGGTAAAGATCTTATCTGTGAGTGGAATCAATGCACTGTCGGCCGGAACAAAGCTTCCCATATGTGCCAGGAGTGTGATCAGTCCTGTCTGGCGCAAGAGCGCCGATTTACCACTCATGTTGGGACCTGTAAGAATGATGATCTGCTGGTCTGTTTTATTGAGATGGATATCATTGGCAATATAAGGTTCGCTTACCGGAAGGCTGCGTTCAATAACAGGATGCCGTCCGTTTTTTATTTCGAGCTCATCGCCTTCATGGAGTTGTGGTTTTTTATAGTTGTACTGAAGTGCATTATTACTAAAACAACTCAGGCAATCCAGCGTGGCGATGATTTGCGCATTGGCCTGGATGCATGAAATAAAATCAAAAAGTTCATTCATCAGTCCATCGAAGAGCTGGAGCTCGAGTTCCAGAATTTTTTCTTCAGCACCCACAATTTTTTCTTCATAGTCTTTCAGTTCCGGTGTGATGTAGCGTTCTGCGTTGGTAAGGGTTTGCTTGCGTATCCACACTGAAGGGACTTTATTTTTGTGTGCATGGGTTACTTCGAGGTAGTAGCCAAACACATTATTGTATCCGATCTTCAGCGATGAAATGCCTGTGTTGTCGGCTTCTTTTTGTTGAAGTTGCAGCAGGTATTCTTTTCCGTTATGGGCAATGCTGCGCAAATCATCAAGCTCGCCATTCACTGATTTGTTGATAAAGCTTCCCTTGATGGCAAGAGCAGGCGGATTCTCAACGATCTCTTTCACAATTTTGTCGGCGATATAATGACAGGGATTCAAGGCATCGGACATGCGGTTGAGAAAAGCGTTTTCTGATGAAGCGCAAATTTCCCTGATCACATCTACCTGTCGAAGCGCTTTGGCCAATTGAAGAAGTTCGCGTGGATTGATTTTTTTTAAAGGGATTTTAGAGACCAGCCGTTCCATGTCGCCGCACTGCCGCATGGCATGAACGAGTTTATTCCGAAGATCCGTGTGGAGAATGAGGAATTCCACCAGGTCCAGTCTTTCGTTGATCTTCTGAATATCTTTTAGTGGAAAAATAATCCAGCGTTTCAGCAGGCGCGCACCCATGGGTGTACAGGTGTTGTCCGTTACTTTCAACAGACAATTTCCATTTTCCGACCCGCTATGCAATAGCTCCAGGTTGCGAATGGTAAAGCGGTCCATCCAGAGGTAGTCGTTCTGTTCTATTCGCTGGATAGAGCTGATGTGCTGGAGGTGTGGGTGTTCTGTTTCCCGGAGATAATGCAGAATAGCGCCGGCGGCTACCAGTCCCACAGTGAGTCCTTCCACGCCAAAACCCTTGAGGGAATGTGTATCGAAATGCCGGAGCAGGAGGTCTTCCGCATAATGCTGTTGAAAGATCCATTCATCAAGCGTGTAGGTATAGAACTTCGTTCCGAATTCTTCCTTGAATTTTTTCTGGTGGTGTCTTTGAAAGATCACTTCTGCAGGTTTGAATCCACTCAGAAGTTTATCAGCATATTCACGATCGCCTTCTGCGGCGAAAAATTCACCGGTAGAAATATCCAGGAAGGCAAGTCCATATTTTTCGCCCGTAAAATGAACTGAGGCAAGAAAATTATTCGCGCTCAGGTCCAGCAGTTTTTCATTGGTGGCTGTGCCGGGAGTAACCATTTCGGTGACGCCCCGTTTTACAATCCCTTTGGCTGCTTTTGGATCTTCCAATTGATCGCAGATGGCTACGCGATAGCCGGCTTTCACCAGTTTGTGCAGGTAGGTGTCGATTGCATGATGGGGAAATCCTGCAAGGTCATCCCCTGCTGCGCCACCGTTGTTCCGGCGGGTGAGGGTAATGCCCAGCACGCGGGAAGCAATGACGGCATCCTGTCCGAAAGTCTCATAAAAATCACCCACGCGAAAAAGCAGTAAGGCATCGGGGTACTTGTCCTTGATGGCTTTGTGCTGCTGCATCAGTGGTGTTTCTGTGGCGGTCTTCTGCTTGTTCATTGCTCAGGGGCAAAAATAGGCGCCCCGGCTCAATGTATTTTGGGAGAAACCCCCTTTTTATCCACGAAAAAAACGAGAAAGGCGGGGAGGGAAAGCTTTGAGCTACCAGCCGCGGGCTGCGAGAAGAAGAAAGACTCTTCCCTCTTTCTGCTCGCCGCTCATAGTTCATAGCTCAAAGCTCATAGCTCCAAGCTGTTCTTCTTAGATTTGCGCATGCGAAAAAGAAGCATGGAGGAATTGAACCGCAAGTCGGCTGAAGAATTCAGGCAGTCGGAAAAGATTCCTCTTATTGTAGTCCTGGAGAATATCCGGAGCGCGTATAATGTGGGCAGTGTGTTCCGGACAGCGGATGCTTTTTTGATCGAGGCGATCTATATCTGTGGCTATACTGCTTTTCCTCCACACAAAGAGATCCGCAAAACAGCCCTCGGCGCTGATGAAACCGTTCGGTGGAAACAGTTTAAAAAAATTGACGAAGCGCTGCAAGAATTGAAAGCCCTCGGTTGGAAGTTGTATGCTGTAGAGCAGGCCACAGGTAGTATTCCCCTTCCTGATTTTAGTGAGCCTGTAGGGAAATTAGCTGTAGTATTTGGAAATGAAGTAACCGGCGTGGAGCAGTCCACGATTCTTCAATGCGATGGATGCATTGAGATTCCGCAGTGGGGCATGAAGCATTCATTGAATGTGTCGGTGGCTGCGGGCGTGGTTCTTTGGGAACTTGTGCGGCGCGCGCACTTCGCGGTTTCGCGCGAACCCGTCCCGCCTTATGCCGCAGACAAGAAGGGATAAAAGTTTTGATGATTATCAATTCATTTTTTTTGATCAACTTCTAATCCGCATTCTTAGTTGTAGTTATTTTTTCTGCAGCAGACGCCCACAAGAGCAGAATAAAAAGCCTTAAGGCGCCTTGTCAAGCCAGGCGTTGCAAACATCGTATCTTGCGCTTCCTGAACTATGAACCACGTAAAAAACTATCTCTCCCTTATAAAATTCTCCCACACCATTTTTGCCATGCCCTTTGCCCTGATCGGATTTTTTCTGGGAATGGCCAGATTGGACCAGCTCTATGGAATTTTGCCTGCTGGCGACCATCAATGGAATCTAAACACGGCAATAGCAGTAGTTCCGGGCTGGTGGACTGCAACAACGAATCATCTCCTTCTTAAATTCATTCTGGTACTTCTTTGCATGGTATTCGCCCGCAGTGCTGCCATGGCTTTTAACCGTTATCTCGACCGGCATTGGGATGCGCTCAATCCAAGAACCGCCATCCGCGAAATACCCAGAGGCATCATCACACCAAAAAATGCATTGGCCTTTACAATCATCAACTGCCTGCTCTTTGTTGGTGCCACCTTTCTAATCAACCGCATTTGTTTTTTTCTTTCACCTGTGGCATTAGCGGTGGTACTGGGTTATAGCTATACGAAGAGATTTACTCCGCTTTGTCATCTCATTCTCGGACTCGGACTATCGCTGGCGCCCATTGGCGCTTTTCTCGCAGTAACTGGTGAATTTCATTGGTTGCCTATTTTATTTTCTATTGCCGTGGTTTGTTGGGTCAGTGGCTTTGATATTATTTATGCCTTGCAGGACGTGGACTTTGACCAGTCACAAAAACTTTATTCTATTCCTGTGTGGTTGGGAAAAGAAAAAGCGCTGGGTGTTTCTGAATTACTTCATCTGCTGAGCGCGGGGGCTGTGGTAGCAGCCGGAAAACTTGGCGGATTTGGCTGGTTGTACTGGTTGGGCGTATTGGTCTTTATTTCCTGCCTGGTGTATCAGCATTCCATTGTTCGTCCCAATGATCTGCGAAGAGTGAATCTTGCCTTCATGACTACCAACGGGATCGCCAGTGTGGTGTTTGCTGTTTTTGTGATTACTGACCTGTTCGTGCATTGAGAAAAGGAAAAATCGCGGAGAAAGCGTAAGGAGGGAATTTTCACAGAGAAAAATTTTTTACGAAACCAGTTGCTTCTTTTTTAATTGGGTTAAAATTGGCTAGAATTCTTTCGATCGATTATGGCGTGAAGAGAACAGGGATCGCGGTCACCGATCCGCTGCAGATCATTGCCACGGGATTAACCACAGTGGAAACGCCCAAACTGGTTCAATTCCTTAAAGACTATTTTTCCAAAGAAGAAGTAGAGAAAGTCATTATCGGAATGCCCCTCAACTGGGATGAGTCAGAGACACATGCTACGCCGCACGTCCAGAAATTCATCGCTTCCTTCAAAAGAATATTTCCTGCCATTCCCCTCGTTGAAGTAGATGAACGCGGAAGTTCCCAGCTCGCCACGAGGGCCATGCTGGACATGGGTATGAAAAAAAAGCAACGCCAAAATAAATCTTTTGTAGACGAGATCGCAGCAACTATTTTATTACAGGAATTTCTGAAGAAATAGTCAGTCAACCATCAACTGATTACCGCCATTGGCAGAGCGTAGAAAGAGGACCGATTACGGAGGACGGATGACAGGAGAGAGAAACAAAAAGAAACAAAAAGAAATGTGAGTTGGCCATTACCTACAACAACACTTCTCTGCGAAAACCTCCGCGACCTCCCTCTAATCTCTCTTCTACCAACCACCAACTATCAACCACCAACTTTCTAAAGTGACGAATTCATAGAAACCCAACTCTAACTTATTCCTAATTCCTAAGTCCTAATTCCTAATTCCCCCTTAATACCTCATTACCCCAATACCTTAATACCTAAATTTGCCGGAAACCATTTTGAACATAATTTGCTGATCGAATATGATTCTTCCTATTGTAGCATACGGTCATCCAGTGTTAAGAAAACAGGCGCAGGAGATTGGTGAAAACTATCCTGAACTTGACAAATTCATTGAAGATATGTGGGAGACCATGTATGCCAGTAATGGCGTGGGACTGGCTGCGCCCCAGGTGAACCGCGATATCCGTTTATTTGTTATGGACAGCGCGCAGATCTTTGCCAACATGGACGAAAAAGATCGCGAAGAAGATGGCTATCCCGATGCGCCGGGCATCAAACAAGTTTTCATAAATGCACATGTGGTAGAAGAGTTAGGCGATGACTGGCCTTATAACGAAGGATGCCTCAGTATTCCCAAGATCCGCGAAGATATTTACCGTGCCGAGGAAGTGACCATCGAATACCAGGACGAGCAGTTCAAACATCACAAGAAAACTTTTGATGGCATTACAGCAAGAATTATTCTGCACGAATACGACCACATTGAAGGAAAACTCTTCATTGATTATCTCTCTCCACTAAAAAGAAAACTCATGAAGCGAAAACTGGAAGACATTTCCAAGGGCGCTGTGAGCGTGGACTATAAAATGCTCTTTCCAAAAAAATGAGAGAGCGTATCAGTCCTCATTTGTCGGTCGGCGGAAGTAGAGACCGAGAAAACAGCGAACAGCGGCAATAAATTTGGTAGCATTTTACAGCTACTTAACTAATAATATACTTTCTTCTTGTTGTTTCTCTTTCTCATCTCTCTTCCCACATCTCTCATCTCCCATCTCACATCTATTCTCTGTCCCCACATCTCTCATCTCCCATCTCACATCTATTCTCCGACTTCATCTAACATTTTTTTTTCCAATCAATAATTATTCTCTAACTTAATAGAACGCTCCCGCGAAGACCACCTCGTACACCTTTCCACTTCTATTTCTTTTACTAAAACCCTGCATGATGAGAAAGATCCTGTTCTCCATTGCGCTGGTTTTTGTGATTTCCTGGAATGTGCATGCGCAGTCTATTGGACCCTCAGTAATCAATTCCTCCGGAGGCAGCTACAACCAGCCTTCCAGCAATTTTAATCTTGATTGGAGCATTGGTGAAATGGCGCTTGTTTCCACTTTTCAAAGTATAGGGAGCAATGTGTATTATCTTACCAACGGATTTCTTCAGCCAACCAAACTGGGTCATATCAGTGAGGCCCGGATCATTCCTCCACCTGCAATAGTAACGAGAGCAGAAATTCACATCTTCCCCAATCCTGCCATTAGTTATGTCGACGTTACGATGCTCATGCCCGACACGGGACGCGTACGTCTTTCCCTTTTCAATGTATTAGGGCGTGAAGTCTATGCAAAAGAAGCTGTCATCGAGGGAGGCAGCCATGTGATACACATACCCATGGTAGGACTTGCGCAGGGAAGTTATTTCCTGAATGTGGAGTGGCAGGCCCATGGACTGCTGAAGAAAGACGCCTATACAATCATTAAGCTTCAATAATTCATCTTCTTCCATTCATCACCAAAACTAACAGTCATGAAAAGATTATGCAGCACCATTATCTTTTTGTTGATCGTACTTTCTGTGGTTGCACAGGCACCCACGCAGATCAACTACCAGGGAATCGCACGCAATCCAGGCGGAAATGTTTTTCCCAATCAGTCGATGACGATCCGCTTAAAAATTCATGACGGCTCTGCTGCAGGAGCAGTTGTTTATTCGGAAACCAGGAATGTCACAACCAATTCTTTTGGTCTCTTCAATATTGCGATCGGAAGTCCGGGTGCCAGTTCTGTAATTGGTTCACTGGCCTCAGTCAATTGGGCTGCGGGTGCCAAATATCTTCAGGTGGAGATGGATCCAAACGGAGGTTCTTCATTTCTCAACCTGGGAACTTCCCAGCTTCTTAGTGTTCCTTACGCTTTGTATGCAACTGGCGCGCAGCCTGTAGGACCTGCAGGTGGTGATTTGACCGGGACCTATCCCAATCCCACTGTAGCAAAGATTCGTGGCGTGAATATTTCCACTCTTGCTCCACTAACAAATAGCATATTGGGATTTGATGGCACCAATTGGACTCCGGTGAGTCTTGCCACACATCCCGATAATTACTGGAGACTCAATGGAAGTAATATTTATAATGCGAATGTTGGAAATGTAGGCATTGGAACTTCCACTCCGGCCGAGAAACTCGATATCAATGGCAATCTCAGAACTCTCGGATTTATCATGCCTACTGGTGCCGGTGCAGGCAAAGCGCTGATCTCTGACGCCCTGGGTGTGGGCAGCTGGTCTTCCTCCATTGTTGCTTCCAAGATTGTTTTGCCTTACAAAGATTCTGCTTCTTCAGAAACAGCCAACATCATTCATATCATTCAACTCTCGCCCACATCAACAACAGGCGCATTGTATGGACAGACAAGATCAACAGCAGCAGGAGCATTTGCTATGGGGGGACAGGTAAGTGCTACGTCAGCAGGATCATTTTCATCAGCACTACGCGGAGAGAATCTAAGCACAACGAATTTAGGCATTGGCGTGTATGGTTCTCAGAACGGAAGTGGCTGGGGCGTTTTTGGAACCGCACCGTCTGGTATTGGTGTATATGGATCCAGTAACAATTTTTATGGCGTACTTGGTACGAGCAATACAGAGAGCGGTGTCTACGGAATTTCTCACGCAGGATCGGCTTACCTGGGAGGCGTTTTCGGCTATGCACCGGAGTTAGGGGGCAATGGAGTTTTTGGTTATGCAACCAGAACGCAGGGTTTCGGAACCCTGGGTATTTCGGATAGCTCCACCGGTGTGTATGGTCAAACCAACGCTTTCAGTTTTGCTACCCCCAATAATGATGGAGCAGGTATTTATGGACTGGCTACAAGAGCCGGAGCAGGTGTTTACGGAAGAAGTTTTCAGGGCAATGCAGCCAGGTTTGAAAATATCTATGTGGCAAACGCATCTGATGTTGTATTCGCAAGCACCAATACTTCATCGGCAATTCCGGCCGCGGTTCATGCCCTCAACGGAACCAGTACAATCACTTACTTCACGCAAAAAGGGGTGTGGGGTGAATCGGATAATGGTGTAGGTGTTTTTGGTGCCAGTAATTCCGGCATCGGATTAGTGGGAGCAGGCAACACCGGTACAGGTGTTTGGGGGGTAACATTCACAGGACCGTATGGCATTAATGCAGAACATCTGGGTAATGGTCTGGCCTTATATGCCCATTCATTTAGTGGAAGTCCCGGCAAGTTTGAAATTTTAAGTCCATCGAATGCAAACACAGTGCTCCTTGCTACAACTGCAGGTACAGGAAGATCAGGTTATTTTGAAAACACAAATGCTTTGAATAATTCTACCACACTTGAAGCACATTCCAACGGCACGGGAAGAGCCATAGTAGGAAGATCGCAGCTTCCGGGATTTGTTGCTGCCGGCGTGATCGATGCGCTTACTACTACAGTGGGAGGCAATGCCATGTATGCAAGGGCTACACGTTCCGAAGGTTGGGGCTTTGCCGCCATTTCAGACAGCTCGGTTGCTGTAGGAGGAATAGGGCAGAGAAAAACTTCTTTGGGCGTATATGGTGAAGGACTGGAAGGAACGGCAGCAAGATTTGTTATCAACAACACGGTGGATACATTCAATACGGTAGAAGTAAAGAGTGCGAGCAAAGGCACGGGTATTTATGTCAACAGCCAATCTGGTATTGCAGGAAAATTTGAAAATACCAATGCTTCCAATGATTCTTCCGTGGTGGTGGTCCAGTCCAATGGTGTTGGACGGGCGATTGTAGCACAATCAAATTTCCAGGGTTATATCAATGCAGGTGTGATTGATGGACGAACCAATGTACTGGGTGCAAATGCCGTTTTTGGATATGCAAACAGGGCGGATGGCTGGGGCGTTTTCGGATTATCCGATAGCGCGGCGGGCGTTTCGGGAATTGGATTTAGAAAATCTTCTTATGGTGTATTTGGACAAAGCACACAGGGCGTATCAGGAAGATTTATCATCGACAATCTTAATTTCAATAATTCCAATACGCTGGAAACAGTGAACATGCAAAGTGGTGCGGCCCTCTATGCGAATGGAAGATTCGGAAACGCAGGAAGGTTTGAAAACACGAATGCTTCCAATAGCGCCGACGTATTGCTCGCAACCACTAATTCAACTTTTTCGACCGCCACTGCTATTCACGGACAGGCAGGAATTGCGTTTGGATACTGGAATAAGGCCGGTGTTTCGGGTGAATCGGATGCAGGTGCGGGCGTATTTGGATCCACGCTGACAGATGCTGGTGTTTCGGGAAACGCTGCTTCGGGAATTGGTGTGGTAGGTATTAGTTCTTCCGGAGTGGGAATGTATACCTCGACGTTTACTGGATTTTCCGGACTTTATGCTGATCATTATGGCGCGGGGTTTGGGATCTATGGACACAGCCAGTCGGGTACAGCCGCGCGTTTGCAGCTTGATGCTGCCAATGTGAATGATGTTCTTCAATCCACTACTAACGGTAATGGACGCTCTGGATTTTTTGAAAATACCAATGCATCCAACAGTGCCAATACACTGGAAGTTATATCGAATGGCACGGGTAGGGCCATTCGCGCACGTTCTAATTTGCCCGGACCTGTTTTTGGCGGAGTGATTGATGGAGCAACACAGGTTCCCATGGGCAATGCCATATTCGGAAGGGCCACCAGGCAGTTGGGTTGGGCCATCGCTGGATTTTCTGATAGTTCAGCAGCGGTAGCCGGTCAGGGTTTTCGTCCAGGATCAATTGGTGTGTTTGGACAAAGTTACCAGGGGGTCGCCGGGCAATTTTTAATTGACGGCAGTTTCCCCAATACCAACAATGCAGTGGAAGTAATCAATCAACAATCAGGAAATGGCATCTTGGTCAATCTGAGTAACAGTGCAAGAGGTGTAAGTGTGACGCAAAGTGGAAATGGAGAAGGAGTATACGCCATCAGCACTTCGGGTATTGCCGGAAGATTTGAAAATACCAACACCGCCAACGGCAATGACGTGATACTGGCAACTACCAATGGTATTAACGGTCGTCCCGTAGAAGGGATTACCAATAATCCTTCCAATACTTTTTCTGTCCTTCGTGGGCAAACCAATGGTGATGGAAACGGTGTGTTGGGATTTGCTACGAATGACAACAGTTTCAAGGCTGGTGTGTACGGCCTGCATGAGGGCTTCAATGGAAATGGAGTGATTGGTTATGCCACACGCAAGAATGGTTTTGGGATGATTGCGCACGCCGATTCTTCAGTAGGTATTTATGCAGAAAGTGGATTGGGCAATGCAGCCAATTTCCTGACGCTTCAAAGCGCTTCAACTACTCCCACATTGTTTACTCAGACAAATGGTCTGTCCAATGCCGCTTCTTTCCTTGTCAGCAATGCTTCCAATACAGCCGATGCAGTCTCGATCAATCGAAATGGCGCCGGAAATTCTCTGATGGTTGATGCAGCTGCCTTCACCAACAATATGAATTTTTATGATCCGGTGAACACAGGAAAGTCAACTGCAAGAATTGAAGGAAAATCCGGACTGGCACTCTTCGCACATGCCAGTGGCGTCTTTCATCATCCCAGCCCTTCAACCGTAGCCGCAGCTGTCTATGGACTATCCGATCCTCCTGCATCCGACTATAGTTATGGTGTGATAGGAACCGCAACGGGAGGCAGTACAGAAAACACCGGTGTGTTGGGATATATCGACAATACAGCATCGGCTTCCACTACCAATGCAGCGATCTATGGTTATGATTTTGGTGGAGGAGGCGGTCCGCATTATGCAGGTCTGTTCCATGGCGATGTTCAGATAACAGGTAATCTTTCCAAAGGCGGTGGATCTTTCAAGATCGACCATCCACAGGATCCGGAAAATAAATACCTGGTGCACAGTTTTGTAGAAAGTCCGGACATGATGAATGTTTATAATGGCAATATTGTTACTGATGCCAATGGAAAAGCCGTGGTAGATCTTCCAGGATATTTTCAAGCAGAAAATATTGATTTTAAATACCAGCTTACCGTGATCGGACAGTTTTCACAAGCTATCATTGGAGAAGAGATCAACAACAATCATTTCACCATTCTTACCGACAAGCCCAATGTAAAAGTGAGCTGGCAGGTAACGGGAGTTCGTAATGATAAGTGGGCACAAAAGAACCGTATTGTTCCTGAAGTAAATAAGACTGGCGCAGACAAAGGAAAATATCTCTATCCTGAATTGTTTGGACAGCCAAACGAAAAATCCATCGGACTCATTCAAGGGGGCGGGCTCACGAAATCATCTGCACGCATGGCTCCATCAGCACCATCGGCAGAAAATGGACAGGAGCAAATGAACCGCGCCGTCAATCAGAAAAGAGCACAGCTGAAATTGCAGCAGGAAGAAATTGCAGTACAGTCAAAGAACAATGCAAGAACGGCAACACCGCAAACAAAGGATGTTCCTGTACTGGGACAGTCTGAAAAGATCAAGGCCATGCGTCCGGACCTGCTGGTAGAAGAAAAGACCGCTCCGGCCAACAAAATCGGAAAGCCAACTATCCAGCGTCCGAAGTTTACGATGGAAAGAACAACAGCTGCAACGACAGAAAAAACAGAAGTTGCTACTCCAGGCTCAGACAAAGTGAAACGCATGGGAATGCCGGAAGCTTCTCAGAATACAAAAAACCAACCCTTTGTGAATTCTTCTGCAAAAATGCAGTTGCCCGGAAATGCTCCTGATAAAACAAAGAGAATGCAGGAGGGACTGAATAATGTGAATGAAGAAAAGAACGTGGAAAAGGCAACTACAAAGCAGCCCCGCTCTGATTCACTTCTCCGCAGGACTGATGTGAAACAACAAGATTTGCAAAAAGCCGAGAGAACTGTTCCATCCGGAACACCCAAAGATTTTTCGAAGCCGCAAATTAAGTTGCCCGCACAGCAGGGAAAGGGAAAGTAGGAGTTTGGAGTTCGGAGTTCGGAGTTCAGAGTTCAAAGTTTAAAGTTCGGAGTTCGGAGTTCAAAGTTACTTAGGGTCTTTTTTTCGGAGGTCGTTCGTTGGGAATAGTTTTTTTGAGGGTAGGTTATTTTGAGAAGTGTCATTTGTTTTCGTCTGTACTATTAGGCGGTCTTAGACCTGATGCGCGCTTCGCTTGCAAGGAGATTGCCGCGCTGCGCTCGCAATGACGTTTAAACCGGGAGCTCACTACACGTTTCGAACTGGTCTTATAATCGGAATGCCCTCATACGCCATCACCCCATGAAGCAAATTCTAATCAGTAGAGTATTTTCCATTTGAAGTCATTGCGAGCGCAGCGCGGCAATCTCCTTGCAAGCGAAGCGAGCATCAGGCCTAAGACCGCCCGGAGTTCGGAATTGGGGAGTCTAAAGTTCGGAAGAGAAAATGAATGAACGGGAGTTGGTTGCGGTAAAACGAAACGAATAAAGTTCTTTTTGGGGTGAAGTGAGTAGTGGAAGAAGGACAGAGGTTTTAAAACAAGAGCCAGGAGAGAATGGTGTGCATTGCAAGGAGGCAACACATCCCATCTCCGGCTCTTTTATTTTCAAAAATCAAAAATCCACTTGTTTACAAACAGAAATGGTATGGAGGTCCGTCTTTGCGGTTCTCTGCGCCTGTCTGCGTTCCCCGCGGTTTTATTTCTTCTACCAAAGATCTTTCCTCTTGCGATCTGTATCATTTGAAATCAAAAACACAACTTCCATGTAAGCATCAATTAAAAACAAAGGACTCCAAAACATCACGATCTACACCTGGTACTTGCCGAAAGCACCTTCAAAGAAAAACCCTCAGCTCGCGACTCGTCGCTCATAGCTCGGATCCAACAGCTATCAGCTGGTAGCTTTCCTCACATAATTTTTCCATTTTTCAATCAGCATTTTCATATCATTGGGAAGCTCGGTTTCAAAGAAGACTTCTTTTTCTGTAGCGGGATGAATGAAGCCGAGCGTCTTGGCATGAAGGGCCTGTCTGGGACAGATCATGAAACAGTTGTCGACAAATTGTTTGTACTTGCTGAAAATAGTTCCTTTCACAATTTTGTCGCCTCCATAAAAATCATCATTGAACAGGGGATGACCAATGTGTTTCATGTGCACCCTGATCTGGTGGGTACGGCCCGTTTCCAAAACACAGGAGACAAGGGTTACATAATTGAACCGCTCAATCACTTTATAATGGGTGATCGCTTCCTTGCCATGATCGCCTTCCGGATAGGCTTCAAATAATTTACGAAGGCGCAAATGCCGGCCCACGTGTGCCACAATGGTGCCTTCTTCCATTAGCAGATCTCCCCAGACCAGTGCGATATATTGACGCTTTACGGTGTGGTCGAAGAACTGCCGTGCAAGATGGCGCATGGCCTTGTCTGTTTTTGCAAGCACTAAAAGCCCACTGGTATTTTTATCGATGCGGTGCACCAGTCCAAAGCGCGGAAGGCTTTCTTCGGTGATGGAAGGATTTTCATGTTGCAGGTACCATGCAATTCCATTGAGCAGCGTTCCTGAATAATTGCCGCTGCCCGGATGCACCACCAGTCCTGCCGGTTTGTTGATCAAAAGAAGATGCTCGTCTTCATAAACAATATTCAGATTCAATTTTTCCGGAACGATCTCGGTTGATTCGGGTGAAAGATCGGAGTAAACAATAATCTGGTCATAGGCTTTGACCTTGTAGTTCTGTTTTACTTCTTTGTTATTCACCAGGATCAATCCCGCATTGATGGCTTGTTGCAGTTTGTTGCGTGTGGCTCCTTCGATCCGGTTCATTAAAAATTTATCGATGCGAAAAGGCTCCTGGCCCTTGTCGGCCTGGAAAACAAAGCGCTGGTAGAGTTCGTCACTGCTTTCTGGATTTTCATCCGGGAGATTTTGTTGAGATTCTGTGGACATGCGTGCAAAAATAGCGCTGGTAAAGTTGGTACATTTGTCTTTATGAACCGACAGCGGGTGGAATACAGAGACCTGGGAATGATGGACTACAAGTCGGCCTGGGACTATCAGGAAGAATTGCTTCAAACAAATCTAAGCGTAAAGGCAGCCGGACGCGATTTGCGGATGGAAGATCCTGAGGAGAAGTTGTTAGCTGCCAGTCTGCCGACAAGGCATTATCTTTTGTTTGTTGAACATCCTCCAGTGTACACGCTCGGAAAAAGCGGGAATATCGGACATGTATTGATCGATGAAGATCAGAGGCGGGAAAGAGGCATTGAATTTTTTCACACCAACCGTGGTGGGGATATCACATTTCATGGCCCTGAACAGATTGTAGGATATCCAATTCTGGACCTCGAAAAATTTTACACGGACATTGGAAGGTATTTGCGCGAGCTGGAAGAAGTGATCATATTGACGCTTGCAGAATATGGTATTGACGCAGGAAGATCAAAAGGGGAGACAGGAGTCTGGATTGACGCTGACGTAAAGGGAAAAGAAAGAAAGATCTGCGCCATGGGCGTTCGTTGCAGCCGATGGGTGACGATGCACGGTTTTGCATTGAATGTAAACACGGACCTTGGCTATTTCAATCACATCATTCCCTGTGGCATCCAGAATAAAAAAGTGACTTCTATCCGTGAAGAGTTGGGAAGTTCTGTTGCGATCAATGAAGTAAAAGAGAAACTGAAAAAAAATTTCAGTATTGTATTTGGAGCAGAGATCGTGGAAGCTCAAAACTCCTTGGCCAGATAAAATTTGTTTTTCTCCACCAGCTTGTCATCATTGTACAATTCAAATTTGAACCAGCCTGCGTGCATGAAATTTGTTTTGTCGAGAGTCAGCGCAGGATCCTTGATGTTCTTGATCTCAAATAAAAAGCTGTCATCATCCTCATAAAAAAGGACATGGTATTTCTGATGGTCAGCATCAGGAAGATTTACAAATACATAACCATCTTTATTGGTGTACACATATACAGATGGAACAAATTCAGGTTTTTTGGGGATCACCGGTTTAACTACTTCCACAGCTGAATCTTTTTTTTCTACCAGAATATTTTTCGACAGACGCACAGTATCTATTACAGGCAATTTTGCTTCGGTAAAATAAAATTGTCCCTTGTCCAGCACCACAAAAAGACGGTAATACATATGATCGTTCGGAGCCTTGGTGTCGGCAAATCCGTTTTGTTTGGCATTGGGATCGGTAACACTGAGGATGGTGGTGTAATTTTTCAGGCTGTCGTGTGATCGCTGAATGCTGATCTGTTTGACGAGGTCATAATTATTTACCCAGCCAATGATAAACCGATTCTTGCCCGCATTGGTCACGGTAAATCTGGGTAAGGTATCGGTCTGGGCCTGGGCAGCAAAAGAGATCAATAGGGCAGCAAAGACAAAAGAAATTCGATTCATCAGGATAAATATTGGAATGGGGCAAATATAGTTGATAGTTGGTAGTTGATAGTTCGGAGTTCAAAGTCGGGAGTTCGGAGTCGGGAGTTGGAAGTTCAAAGTTAAAAGTTCAAAGTTGGTGAACTTAAAGGCAGCCAGTACCACTGATTGGCGGGGATTGCTTCGCTGCGCTCGCAATGACCTTGACGAGATACGAAGTCGATTCCAACTCATGTCTTTATTGCATGATTCTCATTACTTCCGGAAGGCGCCCTTGCCATCACCAGTTTGAAACCTTTAGTCAGCACTTTAGTTTACGTCATTGCGAGCGAAGCGACCCCCGCAGGGTGCGGGGCTAAAGCTATAGCGGTGGCGCAAGCAATCCCCTGCCAACCTGTAGTAAGCGCTGTACCAAACTATTGAATGCGGAATGAAGCGATGATTCAGTTGTGAAATCTCAATTGGACCCGTGCAAGCCGCGGTTGCCCTGGAGTCCGCCCGTGTGAATGAGAAGAATTTTGCTGTTCTCGGGAAAGTAATTTTTTTGCAGCAGATCACTCACTGCATAAAACAGTTTGGCGGTGTACACGAAATCCAATGGAATGGCCGTTTCCCTTTCCCATTCTTTCATGAAACGAAGGAGCTCATTATTGCATTTTGCATAGCCACCGAAATGATAGTCGTGAAAGATCTTGTATCGGTGTCGCAATTCTATAGGCAGTAGAGAACTGATTTCTTCCTCGATAGAATGATTGTTCTTTAAAACGGAAATTCCAATCAGCTCCTGTGTCCCGTTGTTCGTCCGTATCAGTCCGGCAAGCGTGGTGCCTGTTCCTACCGCACAAAGAATATGCGTGTAGGATTTTGTTTCCACCCGCGTCAGGATCTCCGAAGCGCCCCGGGCTCCTAAATTTCCATAACCGCCTTCCGGGATAAAATAAATTTCATCCGGATCGAATTCATTTGCCAGGTCTGAAGGAATTTTTTTTATCCGGTACTCTTCTCTCGACAAAAAATACAACTTCATTCCCATTGCTTCCGCATCCTGAAGAGTAGGAGACAGCGTCTCTGATCTTTCACCCCTGATGATGCCGATGCTTTGAAAGCCGAAACTGTTACAAGCCGCCGCCAATGCATGGATATGGTTGGACCAGGCGCCTCCATAGCTGGCAATAATTTTTTTTTGCTGTTGTGCGGCATCCTCCAGATAATATTTCAGCTTGAACCATTTATTTCCAGATACCAGTGGATGCACCAGGTCGAGGCGAAGCACGTCTACCGTGGTATGAAATTTATGACAAGAATGAACCGGATCAATGCGCAATTTTTGTGGAGCAATAAAACTCATCGTTGATGCTTACGTGCCGAATTTATTATTTTCGGGCCCGATTAAAAAATTACAGATGAAACCAACACTCGTGATCATGGCAGCCGGGATGGCATCCCGCTATGGAAGTATGAAACAGATTCAGCAGTTCGGACCCAGTGGTGAAACCATCATGGACTATTCCATCTTTGACGCCATCAAGGCCGGATTTCAGAAAGTGGTCTTTATTATCCGAAGAGATTTTGCAGAAGATTTCAAAAATATTTTTGAGCCCAAATTAAAAGGCCGGATCGAAACAGAATATGTATATCAGGAGATGGACCGGTTCATTGAGGGTTTTTCTGTGCCGCCCGACCGGACCAAGCCCTGGGGAACAGCTCATGCTATACTTTGTGCACGTGATGCAGTGAAGGAGCCTTTTGCTGTGATCAACGCGGATGATTTTTATGGAAGTGATGGTTTTAGAAAAGCACATGATTTCTTAAGAGACGGATGTCGCGAAGATGTGTATGCCATCATCGGTTATGAACTCTCAAAAACTCTTTCAGAACATGGATCGGTGAGCCGTGGGGTGTGTGAGGTGGATAAAAACAATAACCTGGTGGCCATCAATGAGCGCGTAAAGATCTATCGGGAAAATGGAAAGATTGTGTATGAAGACTCCGATGGAAGCAAACACGAAGTTCCTGAAAATGCAATGGCCTCCATGAATTTCTGGTGCTTTCACCCTTCATTGTTTCCCTTCATTGAAAAAGGATTTAAAGATTTCCTCCAGCAAAATATTCACAATCCAAAATCAGAATACCTCATCCCCTTTGCCGCCGACCAGTGGATCAAAGCCAAAAAGGGTGTAATCAAAGTCATTCCAACTTCTGCTCAATGGTTTGGTGTTACCTACAAGGAAGATGCACCCATTGTACAAAGAAGCCTTCACCAGCAAGTGGACAGTGGAGCCTATCCGGATAATTTGTGGAAGGAGAAATTGAGAGAGAAAGCGTGAGAGAAGCTGTGAGCTGTTGGCTGTTAGCTGTTAGCTCAATGGAGTAGCCTTCGGCGCGAGCTTGTTTTTTATAGTTGCAAATATCGTTAGTGTTCTTTAACTCGAGGGGATTGCTTCGCTGCGCTCGCAATGACGTCGCAGGCCGGGCACGCGCTACAGGTTTCAGCTTGGACTAATAGGTCTTGCGTAAATCCGGGCCCGATTCAAATTAAGTGAGGCCAGAAGTAAATGCAATATTGTTCTTATTTCCCCATACCAGCGGGCATGCGTGCTGTGGTAAGCACTCTATTTTAAACGTCATTGCGAGCGAAGCGAAGCAATCTCCTCGAATAATAGGACAAACTAATTGTAACTATAAAAAACAAGCTCTCGCCGAAGGCTACTCCATTGAGCTAACAGCCAACAGCTCTCGGCTATAAGCTTTCTATCTCTCTCAATCCACTTTCACCATAAACACATAATCAGAGATCTTCCTCACCTGCTGTGTGCGTTCTATTCCTTTGAGCGTGGAAGAGGAGGGAAGCTTGAGATTTTGAAAACTACTGTCCTGTTTCTGAAGTTCGTTGAGCACCGTATAAATATATTTTGACTGGATGGCGAATACAGCGCCTTCTGCAGTTTTCTGTTTGCTTGTAAGTACACCAATCACTTCACCATTTTGATTCAATATTGGTCCGCCACTATTTCCTTCATTCGCTGCAATGGTAATTTGCAGGGCTAGTGAATCGCCACCTAAACCCGTCCGGGCTGCAACATAACCCTGGCCATATACAATTTCATTCCTTGGAAAGCCCAATGTATAAATGGGTTCTGCCAGATCACCCGCGGTTTTTTTAATCGAATAAGGAATTGACTTTGGAGATTTGAATCCTTCATCCTTGATCTTGAGAATGGCAATGTCGCGACCGAGGTCCGCATATACTGCTGTTGCACTGAATTCTTTTCCATCACTGCCCTGCACGGCAATATGACGTGCATTCTCTACCACGTGTGCATTGGTCACCACATAGCCCCTGGTGTCAATCAAAAATCCTGTACCACCTCCCGTATAATGAATTGGTTCTGTCTGGCTCTTGACGGCATTTCCTACAGCCTGGATCTGATTGGCGAGGATGCGGTTGGTCTGTGCCTGGTTTTGAAATTTTCCTTTGAGCAATTCTACATCGGCCTTCACATCATTGATTGGTTTGCCGGAAGGAGAAAGACTCCACACAAGTGCGCTCATCGTGAGTGCAGTAATGCCTGCAATGGAAGCTGCTATAGCTGATACTCTCTTATAGCGGTTGAACAAATACACCACCTTTGCACGGCCCCGCAGACGTGGGGACCTGATCTCACCTTTTTCTGCAAGATGGATATGCGTGTCGTTGAGGATGCTTTTTAATTTCCTGGTCTCGTCAAAACGGTTCATCTGCTGGAGAAAGAAAGTATGCTCCACTACAGCCTGGTCCACTTCCGGATTGCTTTTACGCAACTGTTCAAAATAAACCCTTTCATCAGGGCTCATCTGACCGGAGATGTAGCGTTCAACGGCTTCCAGTATTTTAGGATCTTCAATCACGGTGACTCGTTTTTATATTGAGAAAAGAATAGTTTCTTTAGTCGCATCAGGCATTTGTACTTCTGGTTCTTCGCGTTTTCCGCATTGGTATAACCAAAGCTTCCTGCGATTTCCTGCATGGATCTTTTTTGAAGATAAAAAGCTTCCAGAAGACTTTTACAGGGTTCGCCCAGTCCGCTCATCGCTTTTTCCATCATCAAAAAATCCTGGTTGCGTTTCTCGTGTTCTTCCATTTCCTGGTCCACTGCCACCATCTCGTCATATCCGTCGGAAAGGGTAAACCGGTTTTGTTGCATCAGTCTTTTGAGCCAAATGCGCCGGCTGACCGAGTAAACAAAGGTCCGGATCAGGCAATTGAGTTCAAAGGAACCGGAACAAACCTTTTCATAAAGTACAATGATTGCTTCCTGGAATACGTCTTTGGCATCTTCTGAAGTTCCGTTGTTATTGACAATCAGGGCCTGAACCATATTAAAGTTCTCCTTATAGATCGTCTCTACAGCCCTTTTATCGCTCTTTGCCAATCCCTGAAGCAATGCATTTTCGTTAATCTCAGCTTTCAAATCAGCTCTTTTTAATACCGAAATCTAAAAATAGTAACCCATTCGCCCTTGTTAAAAAAAAATTTAAAGATACCGGGTTACTTTTTGTCGATCCCGGTATTAATGGATTAAATCAATCAGATGAAAGGCTGGTGTTCAGGTGTGGTGATGATGTTGATTCTTGCTTCCTGTAATGACAGCGCTTCGGTTCAGGTCCATATCAACGATTCTTTGGAAAATAAGATCGATTCCGGAGCAAAGAAATTCGTGGATTCGGCAAAGGAAGACCTGAAACAGGCCGGCGACCAGGTGGAGGAAAAAGCAAAGAAGCTGAATGAAAAGCTAAAAGTGAAACTGAAAGGAAAAAAAGATAGCATCAAACACGATTAACTTAACCATGATGAAAAAAATATTTCTGATCCTTTTTATTGCCGGCATTTTCACGGCCTGCAATAACAGCTCCAACAATTCTGCAGACAAGGCAGTGGATTCGCTCAACAACCGCGAAGATACCCTCAAGCACAATGTGGACTCCTCCATGAATGCCAAGATTGACTCCCTCAAGGATAAGAAGGAAGAACTAAAGAGCAAATTTGATTCTTCTTACAAGGAAAAGAAAGATTCAGTGAAAGGAAAGAAATCATAATACAGGAACATTCAACCATTAATAATCTTTAAAACAAACCCCAAATTAAAATCACATGAAAAAGATCATCGGAATTTTGGCTATCGCAGGTGCACTGACAGCTTGTAATAACAGCAGCAACAGCAGCAACACAGCCGACACAACTGTTCACAACGACACTACTGTCAACAACACAACTGTGAACAATGACACCATGAACAAAATGACTGTAGATACTTCGCACAAAACTGCAGATACCACCAAGAAATAAGCGAAGAAGCTAACTTGCCAGAACTGTAAATTAAAGTCAAGATTTTTATTCATATGGCAAGCAATCGTTAGATGGCCGCCCTGTTCCCAGGGCGGCATTATTTTATAGAGTGGGAAAGAGAGCGGAGAGCGAAGTTTTGCCAATCCATTTTTTAAGGCTCTGCCAGCGTTTAGATCCGCACTCCTGGCTTATATAGACTTCTTTTCTGTAAATAATCTGGATTTACAAGCCGCTTCCTCCAAAAGCCTCAATCTATTTCTCCAAAAACCTCTTCATAAAAGCTATCCGCACTTCAAAATCTACAAAAAATCCAATAAAAAAATCCCGGGAGTTGCGGTAATCAAACATTCCTGGTTACAATCCATAATAATCCCGCTAATCCCGGTTAATTTTGCCCAAATTTTTATATGGCGACATTTGAAGAGCTGGGACTACAGGAAAATCTTTTGAAAGCAGTAGGTGAATTAGGATTCACCCAACCAACACCGATCCAGGAAAAAGCAATCCCCGTCTTGCTCTCCGGAACAAAGGACCTCATTGGACTGGCACAAACCGGAACCGGCAAGACTGCTGCATTCGGACTTCCCCTCTTGCAACTCATTGAGCCCGGAAAAAAAATACCACAGGCCCTGGTGATCTGCCCAACGCGCGAGCTTTGCATGCAGATCGTCAACGAAATCGAACTGTTTAAGAAACATGCTTCCGGAATTCATGTGGTTGCTGTGTATGGTGGATCATCCATCAGCATGCAGATCCGTGATATCCGCAGAGGCGTTCAGATTATAGTGGCTACACCCGGCCGACTCATTGACCTCATTGAAAGAAAAGCGATCAACCTCGAAGAGATCCGCTATGTGGTCCTCGATGAAGCAGATGAAATGTTGAA
>JBJMLU010000143.1:0-7136 GCA_045805145.1 Flavisolibacter sp.
AAGGTTGAAACCCGTAGTAAGCATCGTAGTTTAGGCGTCATTGCGAGCGTAGCGCGGCAATCTCCTTGCAAGCGAAGCGAGCACCTATATTTCCAGGAATGCAGTAAATGAATAAACGCATGAAGAGGATTTGTGAATGTAGAGAGTCATTATATTTTTAACTCAAACGCCTTCCCTAAACTAACAGTAGACGGCCATTCCCATTTCCCTGACCGCCGCACCAATGAATGACCGGAATATAAACGACCCATTCATTATTCACCATTGACAATTGACCATTACCATTCACCATTCACCAAGGTTTTAATAAAAAAAGGAAGAGCAGCGCTCTTCCTTTTTTTATTAAAACCGGCAAAGTCCTAGTTTATTTTTTCCATATGGAGGTCGAGGCGCTTGTCTTTTTTAAAATATTCCATCATCAGAACTGACCCGGGTTTGGCAGGCAATACTCTTAGGTTGCTGGCTTCTGTTTTCAGGTCGATCTTGTCTGTGCTGATCTTGCCGCCATAATAGGAAATGGAATTAAATGTCATTCCCTTGTACCCCTTGGTCCTTTCGTAATCAGTATAGGCACTGGTAAAAGAGGCATGGTCTTTTCCGACCTGTGTGTAAGTGTAGTCGAAGGCGCCACTGGCTTTTGCGATCACGGCCATTGTATGTGGCGTCACAAAATCGGAACCGGTGCTCAAACTAAAACTGTTGCTGTTCTTTTCATAGATCTTCGCGCCCGTAACTTCAAAATTCTTCGACAGCTGGATCATGAGCATGTCGGTGATCTTTAATTTGGTTACACCAGCACGATAGCCTCCTCCCAATACATTCATCGCAATCCCCAGACCGTCGGCTACTTTTTTATATCCTTCACAAATTGCAAAGACTTTTCCATCATCGGTTTGAATAATGCGGTGTATGTACACATATCCCAGGTCACTGATGCGGCCTTTCTCATCCACCTTCAGGTATTTGCTGATATCTTTTGTCCAGGACATATATTTACTACTTAGGATCTTTCCCTGGCTATTCATCACCCACACACCCATGCCATCGTTCTTATCGCGCAACACGTCATCAGTGCCTTCGTAATAAGGGCCAGAGACAAGAAAATTATTCGAGCCGGCGAAACTTGCGATGTTCATGGGATAGAGCTGGTTCTTTCCATCCTGCGACCTGACATCAAAAACTTTTCGTCCATTCTCGAGGCTAATTCCTAAAATAGTGGACTGCATTTCCTTGGACATGAGTTTTTCCTTGGTCAAAACTTCAAAAAGGGCAACAGAATCGTTAGCACCCAAAAACTGGGCGGTTGCAAACTTGCCATCTTCAATCGGGTTAAATGTCCAGGTCCTCTTTTTTTCTGATGAATAAAAGGTTACATCATAAGTATATTTTTTGTTTTCACGCAAGGGTGTAACGGATAAAAAACCTTTGCCCGGAATATCAAATTCATTCTGGTTCTCCGATTCTTCGCTCTCCTTACTCGCCAGCTGCATCTTGAAATATTCTTCCGATTTTTTGTCCAGTTCTTTCGAATAAGAAAACGACTGCTTGCCGTCCATTCCATAAAGGCGGTATTCCAGAGTCTTCTCTTTGTCATTGAAAAAAGCAAAGCTCATCGCAGTTCCATTAAAGGCCGACTCCAACAGCACAATGTCTTTGGAATCCTGGAATTTGATATCCTTTAGCTTATTCAAATTTTCATCTACGATCTGAAGTGTGTACTCGTTGGTCTTTTTATCTATTTTGTCGGATTGATACAAAAAATAATAACCCTTGATCTGTTCATTTGCGATGATGGTACCAGAATTTTTGAGGGTTACGTTGTACACCTTGTCAATACTAAGCTTGCTCTGTGCCTGCGAGCAAATGCATAGGCATAGAATGGGTAAAAATAAAAGAGACGTCAGGATCTTTTTCATGATTGGCTGTTTGTTTGGATTGATTATTAAATATCAGTTGTTGAAATTTTCTTTACTCTTCGTCCACTCCACCGAGAATAATTTGCTGGATTCATCTTTTGTTTCATACTGCTGCAGGAAGTAATAGGAGAGGGCTGCAATTTCGGAGAGTCGTGTATTTTGGATCAGTCGGAGAAGCTTATTATATTCTTCGTCAAATTCAGGAGAAGGCAAATCAACAATTTTTCCGAGTTCATGTATTTTTTGTTTGGCATACATCTCGTTCAAACATTTACCAACCATAGCATGCAAATACATATCGTCCGGATAAGCGTTCAACATCTCCAACGTATAAAAAAGGCAGCGCGAAATCCTTCCGCTTTCAAAACAATAATTCAATATTTCATAATCAAAACGGCCCTGAAGTAAACGGAAGGTGGATTCATCAACTAGAAATTTTTTCGTCCCCGGCTTCTCATATTTTTTTACTGCACCTCTAAGCATGTTGATCCTGGTTTTACAATCAGGATGTGTTTTTAAGGAATCTGCTTCTGCCAATTCCTTTGCAGATTCTTTTACAGCGCCGAATTGCAAAGCATCTGATTCCAGCCAGCTTTTTTTGAAATGAAAACTGGCAAAATCAAATTTGTGTGAGAGTTCAATATTTGACGGGTATTTATCCTTGTCAACAGAGTCGAGCAACCCAAGGCAGCGTAGCGATTCATTGAGATCAAAACTTGTACTCTTCATGAACTCAATAGCCATAGAGTCAGCAGCCTGCTCAAATTCGCGGCTGTGACGGCGGCTTTTGAAACTCAAGCCCTGGGCAAGTGATTCCAATTGCTGGTTTTGCCGGTAATCCGATTTTTGTATGGACTTGAGTTGTTTTTGAAATTCATCTGAATAGACAGCATTTACATACCTCATAATGGCTTTGTTGCCGTGATCCAGATAAAAATGCGCCAGTTCATGGCAAAGCACGAACACGGCCTGGCTTTCATTTTGAAGCCGGTTGAACAATCCGATATTAAACAGTATTGTTCCTTCACCCATGCTTGAAGCATTGGGCCACCAGGCTTTGGAAAAAACGATCCGCAAATCGGCTGGTTGCAGCTGAGGGTTTGCCTGAAAAATCTGGCCGGTGAGTTTGGAAAGATAAAGAACGATTGCGGGATCGGTGATGATCTCGTTCTCTGTCACGTGCTCCTTTATTGATTCAAACCGTTCCTTATAGATCTGTGCAATGTATTTTTTGTTCTCGCCATTTATGTCCGACTGGTCTTTTTTAAAACGGTTCGTCATACCATCGAGCAAGGCTTTTTCTTTGTCTGGGTCCCTGGTTAGCGAAGCAGGATTGCCATCTTGTGAAGAGGCAAGGATTGGAAGCAACAGGGCCAGGACCAGAATGTTAGTATTTCTCATAGCAGCCCGGCTAAGATAATGGGATGTTGATAATACGAAAAATTATTATTGGTTTTTTTAAGACTTCTTTTCCTGGGGAATGATTATTGAAATATGTTCTATTCTTTTTAAATTCGGAGACAAATCATTCTTTATGGTCAAGATCACAGAATTAAAAGAAGGAGACATTGTACAGGTGATGGATGCAGGACTGGAAAGGCTGGGCACGGTTGTAAGCATTACCCGTGAAGACAACATGGCTTGTGTTGACAACGGGGTCCAGGAATTCTGGTATCCGCCCGAAGAGATCATTCCGGTTCCGTTAACCGAAAAGCAGCTGGTTCAAACCCTGGGATTTGAAAAAGAAGAAACAGCAGAAGGAGTGAAATATAAAAAAGGACCTTTCAGGGTTTTGGTGCATGATCCAGGAAATTATACCCATGTAGACATTTGGTACCGGGAAGATCACAGGCATTTTAGTCATCCTCTCTACGTCCATGAACTCCAGAATCATCACCTCCAAATGACCAAAGTGCCCCTGGAAGCCGAAGTAACACGTTAAAACTTCCTAATTTTTTTGAAAATCTCCATAAATTGGTCCCGCCTCAGCGGGACTTTTTTCTTTTTTCAGCTGAATACCTATATCTTTGCGCTCCCAAATTCTGTATGTCGAAACAGCCATTAATCAAACAGGACGGAACCATAGTGGAAGCCCTGTCAAACGCCATGTTCAGGGTAAAACTGGAGAACGGACACGAGATTCTGGCTACCATATCGGGAAAGATGAGGATGCACTATATCAGGATTCTGCCCGGGGATAAAGTGGGAGTGGAGATGAGTCCTTATGATCTGTCGAGGGGAAGAATCATTTTCCGGTACAAATAAGGTATTGGGTAATGAGGTATTAAGGTATTGAGAAGGAATTGGGAATTAGGAATTAGGGAGAGAGATGGTTTCTATGAAAACATCAATTCGCTATAATCCTTTTTAATCAATCCGTGAAATCCGTTCTAAATCTTTGAAATCTGTGATATATGAAAGTAAGAGCATCAATTAAAAAAAGAAGCGCCGACTGTAAGATTGTACGTCGCAAGGGTAAGCTTTATGTGATCAACAAAAAGAATCCCCGCTTCAAGCAAAGACAAGGCTAAAAGCTGTTAGCTGCTGGCCAAAAGCTATTGGCTAAAAGCCAACAGCAAGTAAAACTGAATTCTAAAATGAAAATTATACATAACTATGGCTCGTATTGCCGGCGTTGACTTACCAAAAAATAAAAGAGGTGAAATCGGCCTTACCTATATTTTCGGTATTGGCCCTTCCACTGCGCGTTACATTCTTGACAAGCACAGTATTGACCGCAATAAGAAAGTAAACGAGTGGAATGACGAGGATCTGAATAATATCCGTTCTACCATCACTGAAGAATTCAAGGTGGAAGGACAGCTGCGTTCTGAAGTTCAAACGAGCATCAAGCGTTTGCTGGATATTGCCTGCTACCGCGGTCTTCGTCACCGTAAAGGACTTCCGGTAAGAGGTCAGCGTACAAAAACCAATAGCCGCACCCGTAAAGGAAAACGCAAAACGGTTGCCGGTAAAAAGAAAGCACCTAAGAAATAGCTTATGGCTGTTAGCTGTTAGCTTTTGGCCCAAAGCCATTAGCTAGTAGCCAACAGCTTTCACTTTGCACCATTATTCTGGATCGATCGCGGATACCCGGTGCAGGAGGAGGGTCGGTCTGGTTCTTCGCTTCAGGCGGAGAAAAATTTAAATTAAAGAGTACCTCGATGGCAAAAGCACAACAAGGTGGCACAGGCGCAAAAGGACAACAACCCAGCGCAAAAGCAGCCGCCAAAAAAAGAATCGTAAAAGTAGATTCATATGGTGACGCCCATGTAAATGCTACCTTCAACAACCTGATCATCAGCATTACCAATAAGCAAGGTCAGGTCATTTCCTGGTCGAGTGCAGGCAAGATGGGATTCAGGGGTTCCAAGAAAAATACACCTTATGCTGCGCAGATGGCTTCATCCGATGCTGCAAAAGTTGCGGTGGATGCAGGTGTAAAAAGAGTGGATGTATTTGTAAAAGGTCCCGGAGCCGGAAGGGAAAGCGCCATTCGCGCCCTCGCCCAATCAGGCATTGAAGTGGCCATGATCAAAGACGTGACTCCGCTGCCCCACAACGGCTGCCGTCCTCCTAAGAAGAGAAGAGTTTAAGAGAGGGCTGTTGGCTATTAGCTAATAGCTATTGGCCAACAGCTTTCCAACATATTGAGCCAGTTTGGTTTCATTTACAAAAAGGGTGCTTCATTGATTTTTACCGTTTTTAATGATGAATGCACCGGTACAAAAAAGCGGAAATGAATAAACAATTATGGCACGTTACAATGGTCCAAAGACCAAGATTTCCCGCATTTTCGGAGAGCCTATCCTTGGCAATGGCAAATGGCTAGGCAAAACCTCCAACCCTCCGGGTCAGCACGGAGCACAACGCAAGCGCAAGACTCTGGGTGAATACGCCCTGCAGCTTCGCGAAAAGCAAAAAGCAAAATACACTTACGGTGTTCTGGAAAAACAATTCCGCAAAACTTTTGAAGAAGCATCACGCCGCAAAGGCGTTACCGGTGAAAACCTGATTAAACTCCTGGAAGCACGTCTGGATAATACCGTCTTCCGTATGGGTATTGCTCCTTCCCGTCCTGCAGCACGACAGCTCGTTAGCCACAAGCACGTGATGGTGAACGGCGACGTAGTGAATGTTCCTTCCTACCAGCTGAAACCCGGTGATGTAGTTGCCCTGAAAGAAAAATCACAAGGCAATACTGCAGTCACCAGCCACATTCGCGGTCGCAATCCCAAGTTTACCTGGGTAGACTGGAATGAAACAGCCTTCCAGGGAACGTTCATCACTTACCCTGAAAGAGACAGCGTTCCGGAGAACATCAAAGAACAACTGATCGTGGAATTGTATTCTAAATAATAGCACTGAGCTGCGAGCTGAGTGCTTTGAGAAGCCTCGAGGCTCACAACTCACTGCTCTCAACTTCTATTCACTTTAAACCTGAAATAAAAAATGGCCATTTTAAATTTTCAGAAGCCCGACAAAATCGTTCTTCAAAAAGTAAATGATTTCGAAGCACAATTCGAATTCCGTCCGCTGGAGCCAGGTTATGGCGTTACCATCGGAAACGCGCTTCGCCGGGTATTGCTGAATTCCCTCGAGGGATATTCCATTATCGGTGTACGCATTGAAGGCGTGGAGCATGAATTTGCTACCATCAAAGGTGTTTCTGAAGACGTGGTAGAAATCATTCTGAACCTCAAACAGGTTCGCATCAAAAAGATCGTTGACCACGATGTTCAAAACGAAAAGATCACCCTTTCTATAAAGAACCGTACAGAATTTACAGCCGGCATGCTCGCAGAGGGAACCCAATCCTTCCAGGTCATGAACCCCGAACTGTTGATCTGTACACTCGACAGCTCCGCCAAGGTAGATGTTGAAATCACAATAGGGAAAGGCCGTGGTTATATCCCTGCTGAAGAAAACAAACCAAAAGATGCACCGCTTGGTTATATTCCTGTAGATGCTATTTATACTCCGATCAAGAATGTAAAGTACAGCATCGAGAATACCCGCGTAGAGCAGCGTACAGACTATGAGAAACTGGTAATGGAGGTGCTGACCGACGGAACGATTCATCCCGAAGAAGCAGTGAAGCAGGCCAGCCGAATCCTCATCCAGCACCTGATGATCATTACCGACGAGAACATCACTTTCGATAATAAGGAAGAAAAGAAGGAAGACATTGTTGACGAACAAACTTTGCAACTGCGTAAG
>JBJMLU010000144.1:0-33568 GCA_045805145.1 Flavisolibacter sp.
ACTGTAGTCTTCGTTGGAGGTAGTCTCCCTTGAGAAACGGAGCAGATCGTTGATCAGTGATTGCATTCTTCCTGATGCCTTCACAATTTTCTCGAGGTTACGGTACATATCCTCGTCAATCACATCCTTATACTTTGTCTGGATCTTGTCGCTGAATACCAGAATTTTTCGAAGCGGTTCCTGCAAGTCATGTGATGCTACATAAGCAAAGCGGTCCAGTTCTTCGACGGTGCTTTTCAACTGAACGTTGTTTTCAATGAGCTGCTCGTTGAGGAGCCTTATTTTCTCTTCGGTAATTTTTCTTTCTTCAATTTCCTTTTCCAGTTTTTTATTTGTCGCGAGCAACTTCCGTTCATGATTCAACAACTGGTGCGTCTTCTGATATAATTCAGCGAACACGCTCACTTTGTAACGAAGAAGTTCAGGATTGATCGGTTTGTAAATAAAATCCACACCGCCCATCTTGTATCCTTCGTACATTCTTTCCTCACCCTGATTGTGTGCGGTGATAAAAATAATGGGGATATGACGCAGACGTTCGCGTTCATAGATCAAAGAAGCAGTTTCGAAACCATTCATGTCGGGCATCTGCACGTCCATGAGGATCAGGGTAAAGTCGTGCTGCTGCAAAAGGATCTTTAGTGCAGCACGACCTGAGTTTGCTTTTACAATCACATATTTATCCTGTTCCAGAATCGTTTCTATAGAGAAAAGATTATCTTCCCTGTCATCTACTGCCAGAATCCTGACGGGCGATTTATCGGACGCTTCTTCTTTTCTTAAAACTTCCATTTCTTCTATTTATACAACCATACGCGCATCAGTGAAAGCAGCTGATCGATCTTCACCGGCTTGGTGATATAATCGGAAGCACCGGCCTCAATGCATTTCTCACGGTCACCTTTCATGGCTTTGGCAGTTACGGCAATAATTGGAAGGTGCGTGTTCTTGTGCTCTCTCCTGATCTTTTGCGTGGTTTCATATCCATCCATCTCCGGCATCATGATATCCATGAGCACCATGTCCACATCATGCATCTCATTCAGAATATTGATCGCCTCCTGTCCACTTTCTGCTGTTACGGTGTTGATGCCATAACGTTCGAATGCTGTAGTGAGGGCAAAGAGATTTCGAACATCATCATCCACTACCAGCACTTTCTTGCTGGCCAGTACATCTTCCTTGGAACGCAGGTCTTCAATGATCTTACGCTTTTCAGGAAGAAGATCCTTGTGGTCGATGTGCAATTGCAACACTGCTTCTTCTAAAAGGAGTTCGAGTGAGTTCACGTCTTTCAACAGAATCCTATTGGCATATTGTTTCAACTGTGTACGCTCCTTTGGAGAAAAATCCTTTGCTGAATAAATGATCACAGGCGTCATTTGCAATTTGCTGATCGAGTTAATCTCTGTCACAAATTCCAGGCCGCCGATATCAGGAAGCATATAATCCACCGTGATGCAATCATACACATTGTCCTTGATCAGTTGCAGGGCTTCCTTACCTGTGGTGGCACATTCAATTTTTATCTGGTCACCGTTGTCCAGGATCTTGGCAATCTGCGATGACTCCAGTTCGTTGTCTTCAACAATCAACAAGCGCTTTGGCTTTCGGTTGTGGTATTGAACAATGTCTCCGAACAGCACACCCAGTGCTTCGTTTTTCAGCGGCTTGAGGTGAAAACTTCTTGCGCCTCGCTGCATGGCCAGGAGTCGGTTTTCTTCTCCAGAGATGAGGTGCACCGGAATATGACGGAAGTTGATGTCATTTTTGAACAGGTCCAGTATCCTCCAGCCCGATGCATCGGGAAGCTTCACGTCGAGCGTTACAGCAATTGGATTGTATTTGTTTGTAAGATCAAATACATCACCGAACGCAGTAGCCACAACAACTTTGAGGTCGAACTCGTGCGCTTTCTCCACCATGATCTTGGCAAAGCGAAGGTCATCTTCCACCACCAAAACCACTTTATCATGCGGTTGAAAATTGTTGCGGTCATCACCGATTTCGTTGATGATCTCATTGAGCGGATCAAGGTCTTTCACCTCGGTAACTTTTACAGTAGGTACTGATTGGATGGCTACATCATCCGAGGTTTCAGCCAGTTTATATTCGCTCACGGTGAGACTGGATTGTTTTTCCTTCTTCACCAGGTTGGGATTATAGTCGATAGGCAGGTAGAGTGTAAATGAGCTTCCCCTTCCTACCTCGCTTTCCAGTTCAATGGAACCACCCAACAGATCGGCAAGACCACGGCTGATAGAGAGTCCAAGACCCGTACCGCCGTATTTGCGCGAAGTAGAACCTTCTGCCTGCTGGAAGGCTTCGAAGATGATATTTTGTTTGTCTTTTGAAATTCCGATTCCTGTATCCTTGATCTCGAAAGCCACTACTTTTTTAGCATTGTCCAGACTGCGGTTTCCGGACTTCCAGTTTTTGTGCGCTTCGTAAATCCGCAGCTGCACACCACCTTTTTCCGTAAACTTGAAGGCGTTGGAAAGAAGGTTTTTGAGGATCTGGTTCAAACGCTGTACGTCCGTTTCCAATGTATCGGGCAGGGCCGGGTCCATCTCGATATTGAAGCGAAGGTTCTTGTTTTCTGATACGTGCTTGAAGGTGGTCTCCACAAAAGAAGTGATCTCGTGGAACCGTACGTTGATGAAATCAGTAGAAATATATCCGGACTCGATCTTCGAAAGGTCAAGGATGTCATTGATCAACTGGATCAGGTCATCACCGCAACTATGAATGGTCTTTGCATAACGGACCTGTTTTTCGGAAAGATTTCCTTCGCGATTTTCGTACAGTTGCTGTGCAAGGATCAACAGTGAGTTCAGTGGCGTCCGCAACTCATGAGACATATTGGCCAGGAATTCTGATTTATACTTGGAAGTCAACTGCAGCTGTTCGGCCTTTTCTTCCAGCGAGCGACGTGCTTCCTCCACCTCCTTGTTCTTGGCTTCCACTTCTTCTTTTTGTTTCACCAGCAGGTGAGCCTTGTCCTGGAGTTCTTCGTTGGTCCTTCTTAATTCGTCTGTCAGCGATTGCGACTGTTCCAGCAGTTCCTCTGTTCTGGAGTTAGCCTCAATTGTGTTCAACACAATTCCGATGGACTCTGTAAGCTGACCCAAAAAGTCAAGGTGGGTTTCGCCGAAGATGTCGAACGACGCCAGCTCGATCACCGCCTTGATCTGGTTCTCGAATAATACGGGAAGCACGATCACACTTACAGGTGATGCTTCACCCAGTCCTGAACTGATCTTGATATAATCCTTGGGAACATTGGTCAACAGGATCCTTTCTTTTTCGAGGGCTACCTGTCCCACCAAACCCTGACCCAGCGCGAATTCACGGGCCATGTTCAATTCTTCATTATAGGCATAGGCTGAAAACAGTTTCAGCTTTTTATTCTGTTCATATTCATCCTGCTCCAGAATGTAGAACATACCCTGTTGGGCATTCACCACCTGTGCCAGCTCGGAAAGGATCCGGCGCGTCACAGTGTTGAGGTCCTTTTGGCCCTGCAGCATCTGCGTGAACTTAGCCAGGTTTGATTTTAACCAGTCTTGTTCCTGGTTCCGAAGCGTGGTCTCTTTGAGGTTCGCGATCATCTGGTTGATGGTGTCTTTCAATTCTTCCACCTCACCTTTTGCTTCCACGCGAATCATCTGGGTCAGGTCTCCCTTGGTTACAGCCGATGCCACTTCAGAGATTGCACGCACCTGGGTTGTAAGGTTTTCTGCCAGCTGATTCACATTCTCCGTAAGGTTCTTCCAGATACCCGAAGCACCGGGCACCGAAGCCTGTCCTCCCAGTCTTCCTTCCACACCCACTTCGCGGGCCACCGTGGTCACCTGGTCGGCAAACACCGCCAGAGTATCAATCATTTCATTGATGGTATCAATCAGTTGGGCTACCTCACCTCTCGACACAATGGTCAGTTTTTGTTTCAGGTTACCCGTTGCCACCGCCGTCACTACCTTGGCGATACCCCGCACCTGATTGGTGAGGTTGGAGGCCATCATGTTCACCGAATCGGTCAAGTCCTTCCAGGTACCAGCCACGCCTTGTACTTCCGCCTGTCCACCCAGCTTTCCTTCGGTACCCACTTCCCTTGCCACACGGGTTACCTCGAAGGCAAATGAGTTCAGCTGGTCCACCATGGTATTGATGGTATTTTTCAGATCGAGGATCTCTCCTTTTACATCAATGGTTACTTTTTTGGAAAGGTCACCTGAGGCCACGGCCTTCGTTACTTCGGCGATGTTCCGCACCTGAGAAGTAAGGTTACCCGTCATCTGGTTTACAGAATCGGTAAGGTCTTTCCAGGTTCCGGCTACACCAGGCACAAAGGCTTGTCCACCCAGTTTACCCTCCGAACCTACTTCCCTGGCCACCCTCGTTACCTCGGAGGCAAAGGCGCGAAGCTGGTCCACCATCGTGTTCAGCGTTTCTTTCAGCTGCAGGATCTCACCCCGCACGTCCACAGTAATTTTCTTACTCATGTCCCCGTTGGCCACCGCAATGGCTACTTCGGCGATGTTCCTTACCTGCGCTGTAAGGTTTCCGGCCATCTGGTTCACAGAATCGGTCAAATCTTTCCAGGTACCGCCTACTCCGGGTACGTGCGCCTGTCCACCAAGCTTTCCTTCTGATCCCACTTCCCGGGCCACACGCGTTACCTCGGAAGCGAAGGCACGAAGCTGGTCCACCATCGTGTTGATGGTATTTTTCAATTCAAGGATCTCTCCTTTAACGTCTACTTCAATTTTGCGCGACAGGTCTCCATTGGCCACCGCAGTTGTTACTTCCGCGATATTACGAACCTGGCCTGTGAGGTTGGAGGCCATTTTATTTACCGAGTCTGTAAGGTCTTTCCACAATCCTTCCACTCCAGGTACGTCGGCCTGTCCGCCCAGCATACCTTCGGTTCCCACTTCTCTTGCCACACGGGTAACTTCCGAACCAAAGGAGTTCAGCTGGTCCACCATCGTGTTGATTGTGTTCTTTAATTCGAGGATCTCTCCTTTTACATCCACGGTGATCTTCCGGGAAAGATCTCCTTTTGCCACAGCGGTTGTTACTTCGGCAATGTTCCGCACCTGGCCGGTAAGGTTGGAGGCCATCTGATTCACTGATTCTGTAAGGTCTTTCCAGGTACCACCCACACCTTGCACTTTTGCCTGACCACCCAGTTTTCCTTCGGTACCCACTTCAAGTGCCACACGGGTTACCTCGGAGGCAAAAGAGTTCAGCTGGTCCACCATGGTGTTGATGGTGTTCTTCAACTCCAGGATCTCTCCTTCCACATTTACCGTAATTTTTTTGGAAAGGTCTCCGTTGGCAACGGCCGTTGTTACTTCAGCAATGTTCCGCACCTGGGCTGTCAGGTTTGACGCCATCTGGTTTACTGAGTCGGTCAAATCTTTCCAGGTACCTCCTACTCCCTTCACCTGGGCTTGTCCACCCAGTTTTCCTTCGGTACCCACTTCCAGCGCCACCCTCGTTACCTCGGAGGCAAAAGAGTTCAGCTGGTCCACCATCGTATTGATGGTATTTTTCAGTTCAAGGATCTCTCCCTGAACGTCTACTGTAATTTTTTTACTGAGGTCTCCATTGGCCACCGCGGTGGTTACGTCCGCGATGTTTCGTACCTGCGCCGTCAAATTGGAGGCCATCTGGTTCACCGAATCGGTCAGGTCTTTCCAAACACCACCTACTCCTTTTACTGTAGCCTGACCACCGAGTTTTCCTTCCGATCCCACTTCCCTTGCCACACGCGTTACCTCGGCAGAGAAAGAGTTTAGCTGGTCCACCATGGTGTTGATGGTATTTTTCAACTCGAGGATCTCTCCTTTTACGTCCACTGTGATCTTGCGCGACAAATCTCCGCGCGCAACAGCCGTCGTTACTTCAGCAATGTTCCTTACCTGTCCTGTAAGGTTCGATGCCATCTGGTTAACAGAGTCCGTAAGGTCTTTCCAGGTTCCTGCTACTCCTTGCACTTCTGCCTGTCCACCCAGCTTACCCTCGGTACCTACTTCACGGGCCACACGGGTCACCTCGGAAGAGAAAGAGTTGAGCTGGTCCACCATCGTGTTGATGGTATTTTTTAGTTCAAGGATCTCTCCCTGCACATCTACCGTAATTTTTTTACTGAGGTCTCCCTTCGCTACTGCCGTTGTTACTTCGGCAATGTTTCGAACCTGCGCCGTAAGGTTACCTGCCATCTGGTTCACAGAGTCCGTCAGGTCTTTCCAAACGCCGGCCACGCCTTTGACCTTGGCCTGTCCACCGAGCTTTCCTTCCGATCCCACTTCACGGGCTACACGGGTTACCTCCATGGAGAACAGATTAAGCTGTTTCACCATGTCGTTTACCTCGGTGGCGATCCGGGCAAATTCACCTTGCAAAAGGTGGTCTCCGATCTGAAGCGGCATCTCCTGGGAAAGATTTCCCTTTGCCACAGAACTGATCACATGCGCAATCTCGATGGTTGGATGCACCAGGTCGGATATGAGACTGTTGATGGATTCAACGGCCGTATTCCAGGAGCCTCTTGCCAGGCGAGGGAGCTCAACACGGTGATTGAGCTTTCCCTGCTTGCCGATGATCTTGCGGGCTTCCACCAGTTCCTTGACCAGAATCTCGTTTAATGTGACGATATCATTGAGTGTGTCGTATATCTTTCCCGATAGTCCGATCGCATCATTGGGCATGCGCACTGAAAAATTTCCATTGCGCATTTCGGCCAGTACTTTCAGCAGGCCTTTGGCGTCTAAAGCGCCGTCCATTTCCTGGGTGGAAAACGATGGAGTGGACTTGTGGGTTTTTCCATTTGTTTTAGACTTGGATGCGATGGTGTCTTCGGCTAAAACAGGTGTTTCCGGTGCATGGACTGCACCATTTGTTTTTGTTTTTTTGCTACTCATGTTAAGGGTGTAATTAGCGATTCAAACCTAAAGAAAAAAACACGCATGGTAGAATCTATTTTGAGTTTTTTAACGACTGAATGACCTAAAAATGATAATGTTGCAAGGCCTGATCCTGAAAAATCCAGGACTGCCTGTTTGGGGAAATTTTTTCCGCATTTTTTGCGTTGAATCAATCTTTAACGGCGACTATTTTGCTGGCCGCGGGCGACAGAGACGATCAGGAATTGCTTGAAGAAACTCATTACAAATTGGTCCATCCCATCAACTTCGTTCTTTCAACAAGGGAGAAAAATCACTGAGCTAATGGACAGACTTCCTGAAGGAAAGATCCCGGACCAGATCTTCCCAACCTATATCCGCCCAAAATCAAAGAGACAAGATCCCCGACCTGTCACGAATAGATAAAAAATACATGCCAATAATGAGGCCGGTCTGAAAAACTTCATATGAGACTTTAAATGAAGTTCTTAGCCGCGGATCCGGGCGGCTGCCTATAGGCTAAATCATATATACCAGCAGGCTGGAAGTATTGAAGTCAGTGATATCTTTTGTTCGTTGGTATGATGCACCCATTTGAATGCAAAAAATATTTCATGGCTGAATCTTCTTTTGTAAAAGATCTTCCAGGGCAGTTCGAAGATCAGCGAAGGAAAACGAAAATCCTCTTTCAAGAAGTTTTGCAGGATATACCCATCGGCTTTTCAGCACCAGTTCTGTCTCTGTTCCGATCAGCAAAGCGCCCATCTCCAGAAGCCACCTCGGAGCAGGAAAACCGAATCGAACACCCAGGAGCTGCCGCATCAACTTCATCAGCTTTTCATTGGTGTGAGCTACAGGAGCGGCAGCATTATAGACTTCACCGTCTTTACCCTTCACTATCAACCATTCGGTAATGCGGGCCAGGTCCTGTTCATGGATCCAGGAAAAATATTGTCGTCCATTGCCCTGCTTTCCACCGAGTCCGAACTGCACCATATTTTTCAGTCGCAACAACACGCCATCCTTCCTTCCCAATACAATTCCTGTTCGCAAAATGATCTTTCGCGTCCGGGGTGTAATGCAATTCCAGAAACAGAATTCCCAGGCCTTGCACACGTCCACTGAAAATCCAGACCCGATTTCTCCTGTGTGCTCGTCCTGATAATGGTCTTCTGCATGACGATAAATGGTAGCCGAGGCAATCTGGATCCAAAGTGAAGGAGGATTGGATAAGTTTTGCAGGGCCTTGCCCAGGGCAACAGTTGGTTCCAGTCTTGAGCGAAAAATTTCTTCCTTGTTTTTGTGCGTGTAGCGGCAGTTTACATTTTTTCCACAGAGGTTGATCAGCAAGTCTGCACCTTCCAATTCATTTGCCCACTCTCCCTTTTCTTTTCCATCCCAAACCACATGGCGGATATTGTTTTCATCGGAATGAGGGTTTCTGCTGAGGATCACCACTTCCTTTGCCCTGGTGCAATAATAGTAAGCCAACACATTTCCAATAAATCCACTTCCCCCAGCCAGAATAATTTTATTGTACATAGAAAAAGATAAAAATTACCACCAATCGATAAAGGATCCAGCTAATGCTCATTACAGGAGGGATGTTCATGATCTTCGTTCTTCTGATATGTTCCAAAAGCATCAGCAAAACGACTAGCAGAAAACCAGCCGCAGACAAGAATGGTGGAAAAGAAAAAAGTTTTGCCATCAGCATCAAAGGAATTAATAGCAGGCTTCCTGCCAGCGACACAGTCATCATGGTGCCCAGGTAATCCCAGCTTTTTTCTTTTTTAAACACAGAAATAAAAAAAAGTTGCCAAACTATCTGTCCCGCACATACGAAAAATTCCCGCAAGCTGTTGCTTTCCTGAGCCAGGGGCGAAAGCAATGGCGCATAAAGGGAAAGGATATATCCAGAACACAAAAAGGAAAACAGCAAAAACGCCAAACGATAGCCTTTGTGAAAATGCGGTTCGTGTGCACAGGCTTGCTGTTCTTTTGAAGGCATGATGATCCTCCTGTTGTAAGAAATAAACTTATAAAGTTTGTTCATGCACCATGCGAAACTCTTTGAACGAAAAACAGGTTTGAGAAAAGGAAAGGAATGTTCCAGGATGAAAAACAGACTTTGCACCCCGTAGATCACGTCACCGGTTTCCTTGTTCACCAGTGCGATTTCGTCCACAGCGCGCTGAGTGTCGACGCGTGAAAACATGTCGGAGGACTGATACGGCTCCCTGCCCTTGCTATCGAGCATACCGGCCCGGACAAAAGCACCGGTATAGAGATTACACATGGGACAAACTGCATCGTAAAGGATCGTGTAGTTTTTTAATGTTTTCATACTTTCAATATTTATTGAAAATTAGAGTCAAAAAAAATTTATTTCAATAATTTCAGGATGGCGCCGAAAAACCAGTTTTCGTCTGCCTTTAGCATGGTCTCGACACTCTTGTCCATCCGGCCGGCGAGGTGGTGAATTTCAGATACGGTTTTGACAAATTGCCGGGCTTCCGTTGTATTTTCGTCTATTCTTTCCAGTTGGGACAGCTCGCGCAAAACGGGTTCGATTTCTTTTTTCTTTCTTTCCCTGGCTATTCTTTTAGCGATTTCCCAGACGTCTTTTTCGGCCTTGAAGTATTCCTTCCTTTCTCCAGGCACCAGTTCCCGGTACACAAGATTCCAGTTGGTGAGCTCCCGCAGGTTGATGTTGGCGTTTCCCCTGGAAATACTCAGTTCCTCCATCACTTCGTCTGTGCTCAGAGGTTTTTCTGTAACCAAAAGAAGGGCGTGCACCTGCGCCATGGTGCGGTTGATCCCCCACTCTGTTCCCAGCCGGGCCCAGGTCTGAATGAATTTCTTTTTACCCTCTTTCAGTTTCATATCACAAAGTTAATTAAATTACTGAACTTCCAGAAAATATTGAAAGTATAATAAATAGTTGATAGTTGATAGTTGATAGTTGATAGAAGGATTCTGAAATAAAGCTGAAAGATTTTGTATTGGTTCTGCAAATCCGCAACAATGAAACCTGTTTATACGACATGCATTATATGTGAGGACTTCCTCTAAGGACTAACTCTCAGGTGTTGTCTCTCCCAATTGATTTTTGCACGTTCTTTGCTGGCATTGCCAAAAACCAAACATATGTTGAAAAGGATCCTCCTGATCATAGTCATCCTGTTGATCGTTGCACAGTTTATTCAACCGCCGCATAATAATGGTTCTGCCGCGAGTGCTGCGGACATTACCCACGCCGTAACCATATCTGATACGGTGATGACATTGCTCAAGCGCTCCTGCTACGATTGCCATTCCAACCATACCAACTATCCCTGGTACAGCAAGATCACCCCCGTTAACTGGTGGCTGAACAACCATATCAATGGAGGAAAGCGGCATTTCAATTTCACTGATTTTAACACGGGCAGTTATAAAAGAAGAAGCAAACACCTGGATGAAGTTGCTGAAACCGTAGAAAAGGGCGAGATGCCCCTGCCCTCCTATTTATGGATACATAAAGATGCCGCACTCAATGAAGCACAGAAAAAAATGATCATCGACTGGGCCCACGCCGCCGAACAATCGGTGCTCCAGGATTCTCTGGCGCACGTGAATCACTGATCAACCGTTTGTCGCGACTTTTGAGGATTCGCCTGCGGTTGTTTGGTTTCGTCTATGGGTTTCCGTGGGCGATAAAATTCCTTGAAGATGAGACGCAGGCTCTGGTCATAAGTAAAATAACTGTAGATCCAGTTGATGAAAACAATGATCTTGTTTTTAACACCGAGGATCAGAAAAAGATGGAGTGCCATCCAGATAAACCAGGCAGAAAGTCCACGTACATGCATTTTAGGCTTTGGAATATCCACTACTGCCAGGTTTCTTCCAACAGTTGCCATCGAACCTTTGTCGTGATATTCGAATTCATATAATTCCCGCGCACCTCTTTCCATACGAGCCAGATTGTCTGCAAGCACAGATGCCTGGTTGATCGCAACGTTTGCGACCTGTGGATGGCCTTTCGGATACTTTGGTGTTTCCATATAAGCGAGGTCGCCCAAGACATAAATATTTTCTGATCCCAACATTTTATTGTGCCTGTCCACTTTGATGCGGTTTCCTCTCACAATGAGAGAGGGATCAATTCCCTGCGGAACATTGCCTTTGATGCCTGCTGCCCATATTACTGTGTTGGTTGGGATTGTGCTGCCGTCGGCCAACAATACCTGCTCTCCATCAAAATCTTTCACCACTGTTTTTTTCCTGACAGTTACACCCAACCTGTCAAGGTATTTGCAGGAGTCCTCTGAAGATTTCTCGCTCATGGAGGCCAGGGTCCGTTCACTTCCTTCCAAAAGATAAATATTCATCAAGCTGAAGTCAAGTTCCGGATAATCTTTTGGCAGAACATATTTTTTCATTTCTGCCAGCGCACCCGATACTTCCACTCCAGTAGGACCACCACCAACAATTACGATATTCAAAAGTTTTTGAAATTTTTCCGGGTCCTTGTCTTTTATCAGCAATGCATCTTCGAAGTTCTGCACCAGCCGGTGACGGATCTGCAAAGCCTCCACCGTGGATTTCATGGGAAAGGCATTGGTGGTTACATTCTGGTTCCCGAAGAAATTGGTATCTGCACCGGTAGCCAACACCAGCACATCATAACTGATCTCTTCGGATACTGTGACCAGCTTGTTTTGCTGAGGAAGAACCTGCTTTACTTCTTCAACCCTGATTCGAACATTACGGCTTTTTTGAAAAGCCTTGCGAAGAGGAAAGGAAATATTGCTGGCATCAAGGGCCGCTGTGGCCACCTGGTAAAATAAAGGCTGAAACTGGTGGTAATTGAACTTGTCGATCAGCAATACTTCGAATCCCGGCTTGTTATTCAGCTTGCGGGCCAGTTTCAATCCTGCAAAACCAGCTCCTACGATCACAACTTTTATTGCCATATTTTGAGGTTAGTTGATAGTTGACAGTTGGTAGTTGGTAGAAGAGAATCCAGGGACGAATGAAACACAAAGTTCGTGAATATCTTACTATCAACTATCAACTACAAACCACCAACTCCTCCTAATACAATAATCGAACCTTTATGGTATGAGGGACTTCCTTGAGTAATTGCGAAGCACGATTAGAAAGTTGCTTGTCTACATCCACTACCACATAACCAATGGCATCATTGGTCTTGAGATACTGTCCAACGATGTTGATCTTATTTTTTGAAAGTTGTCCGTTGATGTCGCTCAATACGCCAGGTACATTGCGATGTATATGAAGGATGCGGTGAGCTCCGGCCTGAGGAGGAAGAGACAGTGCGGGAACGGTATGCGATCCCAGGGTGATTCCTTTTTCCAGATAACTCAGGAGCTTGGCACTGACATCTTCGCCGATATTTTGCTGGGCTTCTTCTGTAGATCCGCCTATATGTGGTGTAAGAAGCACATTGGGTAATCCTTGAAGAGGTGATTGAAATGGATCACTGTTTTTTTCGGGCTCAACGGGAAATACGTCAACAGCAGCACCGGATATCTGTTTGGATTCAATGGCACTGCGCAGCGCTGCGAGGTCCATGACTTCTCCTCTTGCATAATTCAGAATGATCGATCCTTGCTTGCAGTATTTAATATTGCTCTTGTTGATGAGATTTTTTGTCTGTGGGGTATCGGGCACATGAAGTGTGATCACATCCGATTTGCTCAGAACTTCCTTGAGGCTATGCATATCAACGGCATTCCCCAGAGGAAGCTTGGTTTCGACGTCATAAAAAATAACTTTCATCCCCAGTGCCTCTGCCAGCACACTCACCTGCGTACCGATATTTCCATAACCGATAATTCCGAGCGTTTTTCCACGGAGCTCATAGCTTCCACTGGCTTCCTTTAACCAGATTCCTCTATGTGCTGCGGTACTTTTGTCCGGAATGCGGCGGATCAACATAATGGCTGCACCTATTACCAGCTCGGCTACCGAGCGCGTGTTGGAATAAGGTGCATTGAATACGGCAACTCCATGGCCGGTTGCTTCCTGAAGATTGACCTGGTTCACTCCAATGCAAAAACAACCTATGGCCTGAAGTTTTGCTGCAGCTTCAATAACATTTTTGGTGATCTGCGATTTGGAACGGATGCCCAGTATGTGTACATTTTTTACCGCCTCAATTAACTCATCTTCGGGAAGCGCCTTGGTGAGCCTTTGCACCTGCGTATATCCCTGCCGGGAAAAATTTCGAACCGTAATTTCACTGATATTCTCCAGTAATAAAACCCGAATTTTTTCTTTCGGATAACTTGTTTTGCGAGCCTCCATACCGCAAATATGCAGAATAATTGTTCAAGCATTTCATTCTGCCGAAACTTGGATTTGTTTTTGTGGTGCGATTTCCAATAATTTTACCGGATAACCAATTTCATCTGAAAAATTCTCGTTTTGAAAACCTGTGTATTTACCCTTTGTCTTCTTATCGGTTTGTGGAGTTGTCAGTCCTCCGCTCACAAACAAGAATCCCTCGTACTTAAAAAAGATTCTACACTCGGCCGGGTCCAGCCACCGGAACTTGATCCTGCAGAATATAAAAAATATCATGAGCTGGTGAAAGATTTTGTTGAGCGTAATCTTTCAGCCCGCAATTTCAATGGAGGCATTCTGGTTGCAAAAGATGGCGTTCCCGTTTATGAGCGATATACAGGTTTCAGCAACCTGCGCACAAAAGATTCCATGACTGCAAACACTTCTCTACAAATTGCATCGACGGGAAAAACGCTTACGGCTGCTGCGATATTAAAATTGGTGCAGGAAGGAAAATTATCGCTCGAAGATTCGGTTACCAAATGGTGGCCAAATTTCCCATACCCTGAAACCACAGTGAAAACTCTGCTCAACCACCGGAGCGGGCTGCCCAATTACCTGTATTATTTTGAAAAAATGGGATGGAACAGAAGACAAGCTGCCACCAATGAGGATGTCATGCGTACCCTGATTGAATGGCACCCGCCGCGTTCTTATTTACCCAACAAACATTTTCATTACAACAATACAAACTATGTCATCCTGGCCCTCATTATTGAAAAGGTAACTAGTGTTCCTTATCCTCAATACATGAAGGATAATTTTTTTGTGCCCTTGAAAATGGACCACACATTTGTAAAAACGCAGGCAGATTCTGCTCATGTAGTTTATTCTTATCAATTCAATGGCGCACTGTGGCCGCCCGATTTTTCAGATGGTCCTTATGGCGACAAAAATATTTACTCCACACCCAGGGATCTGCTAAAATGGGATCAGGCCCTCTACGATGAATCCATCATCAAACAACCATTGCTTGATTCTGCGTTCACAGCTTACAGTAATGAAAAACCCGGAATTAAAAACTATGGACTCGGCTGGCATCTTCTGATTCTTCCCAATCATAAAAAAGTAATCTTTCACAACGGGCGCTGGCATGGATTCAATTCAGCTTTTGCACGCCTCACCGATGAACATGTCACAATCATCATGACCTGTAACAAAATGAACATGGGTGTATACCAGATTTCAAAGAAGATGTATAACTTGTTTGGTCCTTACGACGGCCGGAGCGATGACTCTGGTGAAGAATAATCAAACACGTGAACATACTTAGCGCAGCAGAGATCAGGTTATGGGACCAATACACCATGCAGCATGAACCCATTGCTTCCATCGACCTGATGGAAAGGGCTGCTGCAAAATGCGTGGACTGGATTGATGCCAAAAAATGGAAGCAGAGAACCTTCAGGTTTTTTTGTGGCAAGGGAAATAACGGAGGAGATGGACTGGTGATTGCACGAAGACTGCTGGAAAAGGGCTACACTGTAGCGGTGTACGTACCGGAAACTTCTGTAGAAGGAAGCGAAGATTTTCAGGTGAACCTGCGCCGTTTTCATCTCCTGCCTCATGCCGATCTGCAATACATTCGATCCGTAGAAACTTTTCCGGTGATCAGCACAAATGAAATCGTTGTTGATGCACTATTTGGATCGGGACTGAACAAGCCTATTGAATCATTGACAGCTGCGCTGGTTGATCACCTCAATCATTCAAAATCGATCATTGTTTCCATTGACGTACCGAGCGGTTTATTCATGGATCGCAGTTCATTGGGAAATACAATTATACAGGCCCGTTATACGCTGAGCTTTCAGTGTTATAAACTTGCGCTTCTTGTTCAGGAAAACGCGCCTTTCATTGGTGAAGTTCATATTCTTGATATTGGATTACATCCGGAGTTTTTGAAAGAAAAAGAAAACAGAAGATATTTTGTCACAGACACGCTGATCAAAAAGATTTTCAAACCCAGGGACCCTTTCGCCAACAAAGGAAATTATGGCCATGCCCTGTTGATTGCGGGCAGTTATGGAAAAATAGGAGCAGCAGTTTTATGCGCACGCTCCTGTTTACGCAGCGGAGTTGGTCTTCTAACCTGTTATATTCCGCAATGCGGCTATCAGATCATGCAAACGGCATTGCCGGAAGCGATGGTGTTGACCGATGATCATGAAAAAATTGTTGCGGAACTTCCGGAAGCCATCGAAAAATATTCGGTCATAGGAATTGGTCCTGGACTGGGAACTGCCGATGAAACGCAAAAACTATTTTCGTTTATCGTTCGACGCTATTCCAAACCATTGGTGATTGATGCAGATGGATTGAACTGTCTTGCCTTGAATAAGGAATGGTTGATACTTCTTCCGGCCCATACTGTGCTCACACCGCATCCAAAAGAATTCGACCGGCTTTTTGGCCAGCATCAAAACGATTTTCAAAGGATGGAGACTGCGGTTGCCAAAGCAAAGGAATTGAATGTGGTGCTGGTTTTAAAATCACATCATACATTCATTGCGGCTCCCGATGGCAGCCAGTTTTTCAATTCCACCGGCAACGCAGGTTTGGCAAAAGCTGGAAGCGGTGATGTTCTCACCGGTATCATTACAGCCATGCTCTCGCAAAAATATGAAGCAAGTGAAGCTGCGGTTCTATCCGTATACCTTCATGGTCTGGCCGGAGATCTCGCGGCAAATGAATTGAGCCAGGAATCCATGATAGCCGGCGACCTGATAGAATATCTGACGAAGGCATTTGCGAAAATGAAATAAGATTATTGATGTCTTTTGTGCATTCCCAAAATAGCCTTGAATAAAGCTCTGCCTCGATGCTTTCAATTCATTCTCAATCCTCCACCCGAATCAGGAAACTATATAGTCCCATCCCCTATCTTTGCCTCCCGAAAAATTCGGGAAAAATCAACTTAAGACTGAAACATGAATTCATTCGACTCTTACATTTATCTGGTCCCTGTTATGGGTTTGATTGGTTTGCTGTACACATTTTGGAAATTTTCCTGGGTAAGCAAACAGGATGCAGGTACCGATCGCATGAAAGAAATCAGCACCTACATTGCCCAGGGGGCTATGGCATTTTTAAAAGCCGAGTGGAGGATCCTTACTTATTTCGGAATCATTGTGGCCTTGCTCCTGGCCTTTATGGGCAGCCGCAATCCCAATTCTCATTGGTCTATAGCACTCGCTTTTCTTGTCGGCGCTTTTTTTAGCGCACTGGCAGGCTATATCGGAATGAGGGCTGCAACCAAGGCCAATGTCCGGACGGCCCATGCAGCTCGAACTTCTTTGGCAAAAGCATTAAAGGTTTCCTTTACCGGGGGCGCGGTGATGGGAATGGGTGTGGCAGGACTTGCGGTTTTGGGTCTTGGAGGAGTCTTTATCATTTTGCTAAAACAGTTTGCGCCGGGTGCTACATCTGATTCTGCTTTTGTAACCAAGGCCATTGAAGTGCTGACCGGTTTTTCGCTGGGTGCTGAAAGCATTGCCCTTTTTGCCCGCGTAGGTGGGGGTATATATACCAAGGCTGCGGATGTAGGAGCTGACCTGGTAGGAAAAGTGGAAGCGGGTATTCCCGAAGATGATCCCCGCAATCCTGCAACCATAGCCGATAATGTAGGTGATAACGTGGGAGACGTAGCTGGAATGGGTGCGGACCTTTTTGGTTCTTATGTTGCCACAGTACTGGCCACCATCGTATTGGGACACGAAGTTGTCAACAACAATGGTACGTCCCTGAACGACGGCTTTGGCGGATTTTCTCCGATACTTCTTCCGATGTTGATTGCTGGAGTGGGAATTTTATTTTCTATTATAGGTACCTTCTTTGTTCGTATCAGCGACAATGCTGGTGTGAGTACTTCGGTTGTTCAAAGAGCACTGAATATGGGCAACTGGGGATCGATCATTCTCACGGCCATCGCGGCTTATTTCCTGGTGAATTTGATCCTTCCCGAAGGAAATCTTTATCTGAGTAGAGATATCAGGCCTTCCGGCGAAGAGCTTCACAGCATTCCTTATTTTACAAAATATGGTGTGATGGGATCTATTGCTGTAGGTCTCGTTGTGGGAACCCTCATGAGCATCATTACTGAATTTTATACGGCTATGGGCAAGCGCCCTGTTCTCTCTATCGTTCGGCAATCGGCTACCGGACATGCCACCAACGTTATTGGAGGTTTGGCAGTGGGAATGGAATCAACCTTCCTTCCTATTCTGGTGTTGGCCGCAGGTATCTATGGCTCGTATTCTTTTGCGGGACTTTATGGAGTAGCCATTGCGGCTGCAGGTATGATGGCTACAACTGCGATGCAACTGGCCATTGATGCATTCGGACCTATTGCCGACAACGCTGGTGGCATTGCAGAAATGAGCGAGCTTCCCAAAGAGGTTCGCGAGAAAACCGACACCCTCGATGCAGTTGGAAATACAACCGCTGCTACAGGAAAAGGATTTGCAATTGCTTCTGCTGCGCTTACCGCTCTCGCTCTCTTTGCTGCTTTCGTTGGTGTGGTAGGCATCCGGGGAATTGATATTTACAAAGCCGATGTTCTGGCTTCCCTTTTTGTGGGTGGTATGATTCCATTCATTTTCTCTTCCCTCGCCATTCGGGCTGTGGGACAGGCAGCCATGAGTATGGTAGAAGAAGTAAGGCGCCAGTTCCGCGAGATACCGGGTATCATGGAAGGCAAGGGCAAACCTGAATATGATAAATGCGTTGCCATATCCACGGAGGCTTCCATCAAGAAAATGATGTTGCCGGGCGCTATCACCATTACTGCTCCCCTCGTTATTGGTTTTATTTTGGGACCTGAAGCGCTGGGCGGATTCCTGGCTGGAGCTACGGTAAGTGGTGTTCTGATGGGAATGTTCCAGAACAATGCAGGCGGAGCATGGGACAATGCCAAGAAAAGCTTTGAAAAAGGAGTGGATATCAATGGAAAGAAATATTTCAAAGGTTCAGATCCACACAAGGCTTCTGTCACCGGAGATACGGTGGGAGACCCTTTTAAAGATACGTCTGGACCTTCCATGAATATCCTGATCAAGCTGATGTCTATCGTTTCCCTGGTTATTGCGCCTACGCTTGCAGAAATTTTCCATACAAAAAATAATGTTGAGCGCGATGCAGCGAAACAGAAAATCGAGCAGTCTATAGATGTGATTACTGCTTCAGCGAAACAAACGAACACAATTTATTTAAGATAGTTCTGCTTTGTGAGAGACAAAAAAGGCTCCCCCGCTTCTGCTTATGCGGGGGACTTTTTATTTTATAGCCAACAGCATTTTAATCCACCTACATCAGCCTGCTTACTTCTTTGATGGCGCTTGAAGTTCCTGAATCTCTGTTTAAATTTGACCATGCCTCCCGCCATTCTTTATTATGCCATCCCGGGGTTTCTTCTATTGCTTTCACTGGAAGCCTGGTTTTCTTACAGAGAGAATAAACATTTATATGAAAGCAAGGACACCTGGAGCAGCCTGGGTCTTGGTATAGGAAATGTGCTGGTAGGCTTTATTACAAAGGCCATGATCTTTGGCGTTTTTAGTTTTCTGTATCAGTTTCGTTTTTTTACGCTGAATTCTTTCACCTGGTGGTACTGGGTTCTTCTGTTTTTTGCAGATGATTTTTCTTATTACTGGTTCCATCGCACTGCGCACCGGGTAAACTGGTTCTGGGCTTCGCATGTAGTCCACCATTCTTCACAACACTATAATCTTGCAGCAGCACTGCGTCAGACCTGGACGGGCAATGCAACAGGATCATTCTTATTCTGGGCCTGGATGCCACTTGTTGGTTTTCATCCCGTATGGATTCTCTTTATGCAGCAGTTAAGTTTGATTTATCAGTTCTGGATTCATACCGAAACCGTGCAAAGGCTTCCGGAACCGGTGGAGTTTTTTTTCAATACCCCCTCTCATCATCGCGTTCATCATGGAAGTGATTTGAAATACCTGGACAGAAATCATGGAGGAATATTAATTATTTGGGACCGCCTGTTCCAAAGTTTCCAGCCTGAAGAAGAAAGACCAACCTATGGACTAACCAAAAACATTGATTCTTTCAATCCGGTTGTCATCGCATTAAAAACCTGGAAAGAATTATTTGGACAAGCCCTTCACTCGGGCTCTTTAAAAAATGCTTTGAATTATTTTATTCAACCTCCTGGTTGGAGCCACAACGGATCAACAAAAACAGTCAGGCAAATGAGGAGAGAGAAAGTTGAAAGTAGGTAGTTGGTAGTTGTTGGATGTATTATGGTTGATAGAAAATCTCATGATCTGTCAAAATATACAATGAAATTCTTCTACCAACTATCAACTGTCAACCACCAACTCCTTAAATGGTAAATTTCCGACACCACTCGTCAATATTCTGTTTCGTTCATTTTCCCTTGAGACCATTCATCGTTATTTATTGTTAATAAATTTTAAAATGAACGTGGGTATTTTGCCAATACGAAAATGGTCGTATATTCGTCAGGAAAATGTTTTATTATGGCTGCCAAGTATATAAAGCCAACTGAAAGCGAATTAGAAATACTCAACATTCTCTGGCAAAGAGAGCTGGCTACGGTTCGGGAGGTTCACGAAGAACTGGCCCAGACAAAGGATGTAGGATACACCACTACCTTGAAACTAATGCAGATCATGCATGACAAAGGACTGGTGAAGCGTGATGAATCCATGCGCACGCACGTTTACCAGGCAGCAGTCAACCGCGAGAAAACTCAAAAACATCTTTTAGATAAAATGATCGATTCGCTTTTTGGCGGGTCATCCACACAACTGGTTTTGCAGGCATTGGGTAGCGGAGAACAAAAAGTTTCCGCTGAGGAACTGGATAAGATCCAGACACTAATTGACAACCTGAAAAAACAATAACCATGGCTAACTGGAGCCAGTCCCATTTCCTACAATCATTGGGTTGGGCCACATTGAACAGCTTTTGGCAGATGGCTTTGCTTTGGTGCCTCTACCTCTGTGCAAATTCCCTGTTTCAACTTTCTGCTCACAAAAAATATAAGCTTTCCGTGCTCGCGGTTATGACAGGCTTTGCCTGGTTTATATTTTCGTTTATTTATTTTTTTCGCGCCGAAACCGTTTCATCAATTGCATTATTTAATCAGTCGCTACAAACGCCGAACAGTATTCTAAATGTTTTTCTTTTATCTGCTTCGATAACTTATCTGGGTCTTTTGTTTTTTCCTTCTTACCGTCTATTTCGCAACTGGCAATTCGTACGTCGAATAAAAAGGGAAGGAATTAAAAAAGCAGACCTGGGTTATCGTCTTTTTGTTCAGAAAATTGCATGTCAGCTGGGCATCTCCCAAAAAGTATTTGTGTTTGTGTCCGAATTGGTAAAATCTCCAGTCACTATTGGTTTTATAAAACCTGTGATCCTTCTTCCCATTGCTGCACTGAATAATCTGAGCACCCAACAGGTGGAAGCTATTTTGCTTCATGAACTTTCACACATCCGTCGCGCCGATTATCTGGTGAATCTGGTAGTGAGCATCATCAGCACCATTTTATATTTCAACCCATTTGTCAGACAGTTTATCCGCAATATTGAACAGGAACGTGAAAACTGCTGCGACCAGTTGGTTCTTCAATATGGTTATGACAAAGTGGGTTACGCTTCTGCCCTTCTTACCCTTGAGAAATTAAACCTGGGTCAGTCTGTTTTGGCATTGGGTGCAACAGGAAAAAATTATTTGTTGAGCCGCATCGAAAAAATTATTGGTATGGAAAAGAAAAAAGGATTCAAGGCGAATCAGTTTGCCGGTATACTGGCAGCACTGTTCTGTATCGTTGTCTTCAATTCAATCCTCATTATCAAAGAAAAAAAGAAGGGTGCAGATTATTCATTTGCCTATGATAATCTGAACAATCTTTTCAATTCATTTGACGGAGCAGGCCGCAACTCTTTACATACCATTACTCCCGTTCCTGCACAAAAACAAAATGCACTCGTGGCTTCCGCCCAGACTGCAACCAATCAGCATCTTGTTCCTTCAGTGCCCAAAACTGCATCTTCTGAAGATGTCAGGGCGGCCCAACCAGAGATGGAATTTCAACTCACAAATGTTGCATTTGATGAAGTAGAAGGATCACTGACCAGTGAACAGAAAGAAAAAGTAAAATCGACAGTAGCTGCTACCAAGAAAGTTTTGACCAATCTTCAATGGAAAGTAGTAGAGAATAACATCGCTGATGCCATGAGCGACCAGGAAAAAGAAACAGCAAAAAAGGAATACCTCAAGGCAATTGATCATTCAGTCAACTGGCAAAATGTTGAGCAGAACATGAAGGCTCAATATGAAAAAATTAACTGGAATAAATTAAATAGCAACATCGACCGTGCCATGACAGTGATCGCGCTCGACAGCCTGCAAAAAAATTATACGGCAATTCTTACCCAGTTGAATAAAACAAATTCTGACGCTTGCACTGAAGAAAAAGTAAGCGCCACTCCACTTCCCGACCAGTCAATGGATGAAATCAAAAAATCATCTGAAGTCATCAAACAAAGAGTGGAAACGATCAGGGCTTTGCGTAGCCCCAAGAAAATTGTGCGGCTGTAAACTACCAGATATTTCTGGGGCAGGTATCTGCGTAGCGATTTCCAATCAAAAATCCAAGCATTATCTCGTGAGTTCCCTGGCTTGCCGTATGCAGCGAAGTCTCGGTAAAGTCGTAGGCATAACCAAAGTTTAATGTATTGCCAACATTTAGTCCCACCATCACAGCATAACCATTCTGCAATCTGTAACTACCACCTAGCCAGAGAAGATCGCGATATTGAAACTTTATATTGAGATCAAACTGCGGATCAAGTGGATGAATGAATTTGAACATGACCGAAGGAATAGCATTGATGTCTTCGTTGATCAGGAACCTGTAGCCTGCAGTAGCAAATAAATGAGGCACCAGTTTAAATCCAAGCGTATCATTCAAAGCAACTTTATCTGGAATCACCTGCTGTGCACTTAGTCCGGCAAAATAGTCCGCAGAATATATCCATATACCGGCAGCAAGATCGGGTCTCAATTTAAATATCAGATTATCTCCCCTACCAATGGCAGGATCGTTGGGTTCAGCAGGAGTGGCATTGGAGCGGTCATAACCAATTTTTCTGATTCCTCCCGCAAATCCCATGGACATATTTGTACGTGGCGAAAGTCCGATATGGTAAGCATAAGAAACGTCGGCGGAGAATTGATCATAGAGTCCTGTTTTGTAACTCACCATACTAAAACCAATTCCATGATGCGGCTCTGATGCTGTATAGCTTTGCCAGTAGGCATTTCCCCTCGGATTCGTTCCAGGAATGCTGAACGATATCGGAGTTGTCTTTAAATCTTTTTTTCCGATGGGCGCGTGAATAGAAAGATAAGCAGTTCGGGGTGCTCCATTTAATCCTACCCATTGATCCCTTGCACTTATTTTAAGATCAACATAATTTTCGATGCCCGTTAGTGCCGGATTGAGAATATAATTATTCAAGATATACTGCGTATACTGTGGCCTTTGTTGCGCATGAAGCACAATTAGGAAAATAGGATTCAGTATGATCATTAAAAACTTTTTCATTAGCGTATAACATCTACAAAGCCCGACATCTGTTTTCTTCCATTTTTAGGATTGATGATATAATAATAAGTTCCTGCAGGTACAGGGCTTCCTTTAAAGGTTCCGTCCCAGGGTTTAGTATAACCTGTGGATTCAAAAATCAACTGTCCATAACTGTTAAATATTTGCACCTTACAACCTGGATAGCTTTCAAGGTACTTGATTTCCCATCGATCGTTGATGCCATCACCATTGGGCGTAAATACGTTGGGAACAGAAGGTGCTTTCAAAACTTTTACCGTTACCTGGTCGGATGCAGAACATCCATCAGCGCTAGTCACCTTCAAGGTATAATTTATATCCTCTGTGGGTTGGGACTGTGGCTGCAACGTGTTTGCATTGCTTAGTCCCAGTGCAGGTGTCCATGAATAATTGAGGTTATTACCACTGCTGCTCGCCAGAAGGACAATACTACCTCCTTCCAATACAGCGCGGTCGGGACCAGCATTTACAATGGGTACGGTAAATACCTGGATATTTTGTTCGGCATAGGCAGAACATCCGTTCGAAGCAGAGAAATCATATCGAAGAACATGTGGTCCGGCACCTGCCAACGAGGGATCAAAACTTCCGGAAACAGAAATTCCTGCCCCGCTGAAACTGGGTGTTCCTTCCATTCCGTTGACAACAGATGCCTGGTTGATTTGAAAAGCAGGTGCGTCCGCGCACACTCCTGGTAGAGGAAGGAAATCAATTTCCGGACTGGCCTTTAGTTCAACAGAACGACTGAATTGATTAAAGCAAACATCGCCAGAATAAGTAACGATTCTTATTGTATAGCTTTTGGTGGATGGTGTATAAAATACTGGATACTTGTGACCATAGTGAGAACCAGTAAGAGGATAAAGAATAGTTGATTTGTTGGAAGGATCGTTAGCGTAGTCCCAATAAATTTCCATTTTTACGATTCTTCCCACGTCGATGGTGGATTGATTGGTAATACGAAGGGAATCATTGCTGCAAAAACTATTTCCATCCACAGAAAACATCGTTACTGGCTGACTGCTATTGACAATAAACTGGCTGGTGGCCGATGCCGCACAACCATTGACTGAAGTTACTGTCTGGTGAATGGTGTAAGGGCCCACAGCTGAATACTTGTGTTTTGGATTCTTCAAAGTGGAGGTGTTCAAATTTCCCGGACCGGAATTGGGATCTCCAAAATCCCAGAGATAACTGAACTGACCTTGGGTTCCGTCTGAAATTTTACTGCTGTCTATGAATTGTGAAAACAGATCTTCCACGCAATTGTCGGGCAGTATAAATCCGGCCACGGGCAATGCGTGAACCGAAAGCGATTGATTGGAAGAATCTATACATCCCTTTTCTGTTTTAACAACAAGATGAATACTATAACTGCCCGATGCTGTAAAGTCATGAGCGATCGCTGTTCCCAAACTGTTCGAAATACGGGTGCCGTCACCAAGGTCCCAATTCCATTGAACTATGTTTCCCTGCGCTACTGTAGATACATCAGATAGTGTAAGATTTTTACCTGCGCAGGCAGGAGAAGAAATTGAAAAAGCAGCCTGCGGCCTCGCTCCCAGAGAAATGGTTTTACGAGCAGTATCTGAAACGCAGCCAATGTCTGTAATAACTGCATATGCAGTTTGAAAATTGCCATAGGCACTAAAAAGGTGAACAGGGTTGCGGCTAACATCAGTCTTCCCATCTCCAAAATTCCATGACCATTGTACGGCTGGTCGTCCATTTGTATTTGCGCTTTCCTGAAAACGTACGCTGTCAGGTGCACAACCGAGTGTAGTGAAATTAAAATCTGCATGCGGTCGCTCATACACTTTCAAATCGTAATCAATTTCCTGGTCCCCCCCGCACCCTTCTGCGCTCGGAAGGCCAGACAACACTTTGATGGGGTACGTGCCACTTGCAGGAATAGAATAAATTTTTGTCAGCTTGTATAAATAGAGCTGTTTGCCATTGACAGTCCAGGTGGAATCGGCTTGCGGATTGTTAATTGCAGTATCGGGAAACAAACCATTGAACATCCATTTGATTTCTGTGGGATGGTAAGGAAATGTCATTGAAAGGCTGAATGGAGAATTGTTGCAGGTTCCTGGAAAGTTCACTATGGCGTACTGGTTCTGAATAGATACATATTGATAAAGGTCTTTTACATTGGTGCCTGCATTATAGCCGTAAGATTCCACATTGCCATATCCATAGGCGATACAGATAAATCCACTGTCGGAAATTACCCTGTGAGAAGGATTAGCAGCAGTGGAAGACGTTACATCTTCCTGCAGGTAAGAATAGTTTGTGCCTGGAATTACAATTGGTGTAGAGGAAGGAGGATTGCCGTCAATCTTCAGTGAAGCAAGGGTGTTCGTTTTAAAAATGATATTCAGGAAATGGCTGGTGATGTTGGTATTTGGAGGTGTCAGGTCTCTTCTTGCCGACATCACTGTAATATCGTTCAGCGTTTGTTCAACTGAATTGAGGATAACCATTTCGGGATCGCTCTCACTGGAGTTGTCACAGTTTTGAGTGATCATGTATTGAAAAACGCTTACGGGTTTATTGGAAGTGATGACAACGGGCTTGTTGGAATTGAATTCATAAAAACGATTGTTGACCAGTGTGACGGGATCGAGAGGGGATCCATTGACATATACCGGTTCCGCTGGATCCTGTACGATTATCCTGAAGACATCGAAGGCCCTGTTCTTGAATGGTGCTGTATAATACGTCTTTCCCCAGGAGGCAAAAGGAAATATCTGCTGGTAAAGATTATCACCCGAATTAGCATTGACACAGCCCATGGCCGTCCAGGTAGATCCTGAATACACCGCAATGGGCTGGCAGGACGTTCCGGAAGTTCCAATTGATTTTATATGCGATCCGGTCAAGTCTTCCAGACTTTGGTATTGGTACACATCGCCTTTGGACAGAACCACAGTGAAGCTTTGATTGGCCTGATGAATACCTGCAGCATCCGCATTGGTAGGTGTTACTTCAATTACAGTATGGTCTTCCGTGGCCACTACTTCAAACTGACAATAGCGGGGCGATTGATTTCCGGCCGACTTATAAGTAGCAACATAATATTCCTTTCCAAGAACATTGGCGGGAAGAACCAGGGTAGAACCCGACCGGGCTGCGTTCAGAATGTGCGCATACACAACCACGGGATTGTCGGACGTGATATGAATTCCCTTTTTTGAACCGATTCCTTCAATCTGGCCATTATAAACAGAAGTATTGGAGGGGTTACTGGTATTAGTAAGTCTTACTGTTGTAACCTGATTGGCAGTGACAGTAAAAGGAATGAGGCTTCCATTAACATCTACGTTTCCTGAAGCAGCCTGGTCTGAAGTGATATAAAGTGCCATGCGGGAAGTAGTCCCATCGATATGTCCGGAGTAAACCACCCAGAAGTCCTTGCCCTTATTTGAAAAATCCTGAGCTGGTGCAACCAGGCTGAATAGTAGCAGTGCGGGTAAAAAAGCAAGGCCCTGGCGACTCGTTCTCATTCGTTAGTTTCCGGCAAAGGAGCGGAACTGCAATCTACAAAAAGGGCTTCAAATCGGTCTTTCCTTTAGTTGTTCTAAATATTATCAGGATGTTAACGCATGTTGCTGCCAGTTTGTCTAAACGCTTCGATTTATCAGTTGGAATATTTTGATCCTGTTTTCCAACCACATTCTGATTGGTCGGTTTGGACCCTTCTAAATTTTAAGACCAAAATGAGCCCATTCTCCGAACGATCTTTTTTCTGAGACTTTTTATTCCTGTCGGCCGAATTCTGCCCTGTATTCAAATTTTGTAAAATCGAAGCTTATAATTTTTTATATGCGATGTGATAAATGAAACAAAATCAAGGTAGACGTCCCTTCTCGCATGATAATCAATAAGTTTAGACGTAAAGGAAGGTTTAGGTTTGCTTTCGTCTGGAAATATGCCATGTCAATATGATAGTGCCATATAAATTCTTTCATTAAGTACTAATAATACCTGGTAAGCTGCTGAAAAGCAAGGTAAAAAGCTGGATCATTTTACTAATTTACTTAGTAAATTTTTGATCGGCGGTTTCCGGGGGCGTTTCTAATATTTTTAGCAGAGAAGATTATGGTTTCGTTTCTAACTCACCGAGTAGGTTGCATAGTATTTGCAGGAAAGAAAGGATGAAGTGGGCACTACTACCCTTTTTTGGAATCGTTCTAATGACAGGTTGTGGCAAGATCCAAAACCCCGAATTCAGGAGGATCGATCATTTTGGACTTAAAAAAATTAATCTCCAACAAGCAACGATTGGCTTTCGGGTCAGCGGCTACAACCCCAATCATTTTGGGCTGACTGTCAAAGAAGCAGCTGCGGAAGTTTATGTAGATAGCATTTACCTGGGAAGATTCATTCAGGATTCAGCAATCGATATTCGGAAAGGATCAGAATTCTCCGTCCCTTTTTCTGGAAATATTTCCCTACGTACTGCCCTCAATTTAAAAATTGAAGACCTGGCTCAAAAAGATATCCTTGTAAAGGCAGATGGGTCAGCCAGGGTTGGGAAGGCAGGATTGTTTGTGACCAAGCCCATTCATTACCAGGGAAAACATCGGCTGGAGATCAAGCTATAAAAAAAGGCCCCCGAGGAGCCTTTATTCGAAAAAGATGAAGTATTAATGTTTCGGCATACCACCACCATCTTCCGTCTTTTTACAGCATTTCGGAAGGGCCTTGTAAGAATCCGGATTGGCGGCAATTTCATTGGCATCATATCCGGCATTGGCGATAGCGGTCTTGATAATTTCTTCGTTGGTGCGGTCGGTAATGTATTTCACCGTGACTGTTTTCAATTTCACATTAACGTTCACATTCATCACACCGTCGTAACGTTTCAGAAGATCCTCAATTGTCTTCTTACACATATCACATTGGATTGTGGGTGTACTGATCTTGACCGTTTGAATGGCCTTGGTTTGTGCAGACCCGGCAAAACTGATTAAAAGGGCTACGAAGCTGGCAAGCAGGAGTTTTCTCATGAGCTGAATTTGAGCTAATTTAATAAACTCCCGTCCAGTTTGCAGGATCCAGTCGCCATTTTAACAAAACTTCCTCCACCTCCCTTCCAATCAAGCCCTTATTTATCGCCAGAGATAGAAGATCCGAGTAATTTGTAAGAGAATGCAAAGGCACACGGAGGTTCTCAAAGGATTTAGCTGCCTCGCTAAACTGATAATTGAAAATAGAGACCATGCCAACCACTTCTACTTCCTGCTGCCTAAGTAACTCCACTACCTGCAGGCTGCTTTTTCCTGTAGACACAAGGTCTTCGATCACAACCACCCTTTGAGCTTTTTGATACTGTCCTTCGATCTGGTTTCCGAGTCCGTGTTCCTTTGGTTTTGGCCGCACATAAATAAACGGAAGCTTTAATTGGTCAGCAACCATGGCGCCCCAGGGCACACCGGCGGTAGCGACTCCTGCAACCATCTCCGCGTCAGAAAATTTTTCAAAAACAACATGGCATAATTCGCTTTTGATATAGTCCCGTATAAAAGGCTGTGATAATATTTTTCTGTTATCACAATAGATTGGGCTTTTCCACCCACTTGCCCATGTAAACGGATCGTTTGGTCTCAAGCGAACGGCATCAGCCTGCAATAATTTTTCCGCTGTAATGGAAGCATCTGTCATGGCGCGAAGGTAGTAGGGTGAAGGAAAAGTACGAAATGGAGTTAGGGCGTTGGGGTATTGAGGTATGGAGGTAATAAGGTATTAGGGTGGAATTGCCACCTACGGCGAGCCTACGGTGGCCGTAGAGGAATTCGGAATTGGGAATTTGGTCAAGCACATATGCTATGAAATTATCAATCCCGACAATTTTTGAATCCTAATCTTGGACGTCACGGCGATTTCTTGTGATCGGAATGTTGGAAAATCCAAATAATCCTGGTTGGAATTGGGAACAGAAGTGGTTTCTATGAAATCCTAAGCCACTGAAATCTTCCTTAATCGATGTAATCCATGATTCGAAATCATTGGCCGGTGAAATCCAAAGCAATCTTTGTGATCCGTGTTGAACAGAAGTCATTATTCATTCCTGTTCTTTGTACTTAGCTTTGATATGATGATCAAGATCTTTTTTGATAATAAGCCACTCTTTCTGGTTGATGCTATTGACAAACACTTAGAGGAATACCTTCATCATGATGATACCGTTCTCATTGACGAATTCAACATACACACCATAAAGGCCATGATCCACGAAATGGAATTGCCGCGCATCCATGCAGGTGTTTTTCTTCACACAGACCCCAATGCCGTCCTCAAGGCATTTAAAAAGAAACTTGTTTTGGTACTGGCGGCCGGTGGATTTGTACATACGCCACAAAAGGAAATACTTCTGATCTTCAGAAGGGGGAAATGGGATCTCCCTAAAGGAAAACTTGATCCGGGGGAAAGCCTGGAACAATGCGCCATCCGTGAACTGAGTGAAGAAACAGGAATTCAGGCACTATCAGAAGGACCTCTTTGTACCACCTATCATACCTATCATGAGTTTGGAAGGCATGTGCTCAAAGAATCACACTGGTTCTTAATGAAAGTGAGCGAAAAAACGGAGTTCGTTCCACAACAGGAAGAAGACATCGAAAAATGTATTTGGGTTCCATATCAGGAGCTGGACCAATACAAGCACAATACACATGCTTCACTTCTTGACGTGATACAAGCCGGATTAAAATCCATACTGGAACCAGTCAGGATTGAATCAGCTATAAAAAAATCAACCGACAAAAATCTAAGCAAATAAAAAAGCAGAATTATTTTGCCTGATGGTGCGGAGCACCACTTCAGGAACGAATTGTGATACGTCTCCCCCGTTTCGAATAACATCACGAACCAGGGTGGAAGCAACGGAAGTAAATTTTGGAAGACAGGTCAGAAAAACAGTTTCAACTTCTTCGTCAAGACTGCGGTTCATATCGGCAATTGCTTTTTCATATTCAAAATCGTTGACGTAACGAATGCCGCGAACAATGTAGGTGGCCTCTACCCTCTTGCAACATTCCACAGTCAATCCATCATAAACTACTGCTTTGATCTTGGGTTCCCTGCGGTATAATTCGTCGAGCCACTGTACTCGCTGCTCCGCAGAAAACATCGGAGCCTTGTTGGCATTGGCGCCAATGCCGATAAATAATTTGTCGAACAGGGGCAAGGCCCTTTCAATAATGTCGATATGACCGAAGGTGACGGGGTCGAAGGTGCCTGGAAACAAAGCAATACGCATGGGGCAGAATTGAGCTGGTAAATTAAGCTGAATTTCTTTCTCCTGCCAGCAAATACAAAACGGCCATTCGCACTGCGACACCATTTTCTACCTGTTGTAAAATAATCGACTGGTCGCTATCCGCAACATCGCTATCCAGTTCCACGCCCCTGTTGATGGGACCCGGATGCATGATAGTGATGCGCCTGGAAAGATTATTCAGCAGATTTTTATTAATTCCGTAGGCAAGATTATATTCCCGCAAAGAAGAAAACAATACCTGGTTCTGACGTTCGAGTTGTATGCGAAGCACATTGGCCACATCGCACCATTCAAGAGCCTTTCTGAGACTGTATTCAACACGAACATTAAAAGCCTGGTCAATATATTTTGGGATGAGAGTAGGAGGACCACAAACAGTAATTTCCGCTCCCATTTTTGTCAGCAGATAAATATTGCTTTGCGCTACCCTGCTGTGCATAATATCTCCAATGATCGCAATCTTAATTCCTTTGAGGGTATGATATTTCTCCAGAATGGAGAATGCATCGAGCAAGGCCTGTGTGGGATGTTCATTGATTCCATCCCCTGCATTAATAATGGAAGCAGGAATATGCTGTGCAAGAAAGTGCGGTGCACCACTGGCGCTATGACGCATCACCACCATATCAACCTTCATCGAAAGGATATTGTTTACTGTATCGAGCAGGGTCTCGCCTTTGGAAACAGAAGAACCAGAAGAACTGAAATTGATCGTGTCTGCCGATAGCCTTTTCTCTGCAAGCTCAAAAGATATCCTGGTCCGGGTTGAGTTTTCGTAGAACAGGTTGACAACAGTAACATCGCGGAGGGAAGGAACTTTTTTGATGGGTCTTTGCAACACTTCCTTGAACTCCTTCGCTGTATCGAGAATGGTGGAAATATCTTCAGCAGTAAGATCTTTAATGCCTAGAAGATGTCGGGTAGAAAGCCTCATTAAAGTTCAAAGATAATAGTTTGGAAGAATTGACCCTCTTGTTTATTTAACACCTCAAAAAGCTTAATCAATCAGTACCACTTCATCTTTTCGGTCCCTCTCTTGCCACAACACTTTCACTTTTTGGGTAACAATCGAATCAATTGACCTCCCCGTGTAATCAGGCTGTATGGGCAATTGTCTGCTGTATCTTCTATCGATGAGAACCAGGAGTTCAACTTTTTCCGGCCGGCCAAAATCCATGAGCGCATCCAGTGCGGCCCTTATGGTGCGACCTGTGTACAATACATCATCAATTAAAATCACTTTCCTGCCTTCGATGGAAAATCGGATGTCGGTTTGATTGGGAACGTGAAGTTCTCTTCGAATATCGTCTCTATAAAAAGTGATATCGAGTTTGCCGTAGCTGATCTTCTGCCTTTCAATTTCCTGGGACAGCTCTCCTACGATGCGATCGGATAAAAAAATTCCGCGGGGTTGAATGCCAATGAGGACGGTGTTTTTCAGATTTGCATTATTCTCCAGGATCTGGTTTGCAAGACGCCTGATGGTGAGTTCAATCTGCAGTTGGTTCAGTATTGATTTCAATAGAACAAATTTTTATAAAAATAGTCAATCAATACAGGTAAACGAAAGATGCGCAAAAAGAAAAAGCCGGAACACTCCGGCTTCTTTTTTCTTTCATGAATGATTTTATTTGCCTGCACCAAATTGCCAGAACAGACCGAATTGCATAACTCTGTTTTTCATTTGACCCAGATTGGCGTTGGCGGAGTTTTCGTCATCAAAAGTATTTCGGAAACCAAAGTTGTACCTGGCGTCAATTCCGAGTCCAATACGTGAGAGATAACCGATTCCACCCGCCCAGGCGAAATCAAGTGTTCTCATCTGATCTTTCAGATCTGATTCCGAACCACTGTTTGATCCTGTTGGCTCATTCTTCGCTGCAATAAGATAACCAAGTTGTGGACCTGTTTCTACAAAAAATCCTGATGCAGTTTGCGCCTGAATCAACAGAGGCAGGTTAATATAGTTCAACTTCATGTTCGATGTAGAAGTTACTGTTCCGGAGAACGGAACCTGAGTAGTACTGGTAAATTTGCTTCCTTGTGAACTGTACACCAATTCAGGTTGGAATTTAAACACACCACCAAGGGGAATGTTCGCAAAAAAACCGCCGTTCAATCCGGCAAGATCCTCAGTTGAATTGCTTGTGTTGGAGTTGCCGCTACCTTCCAGTTTGAGTGTAGAAAAATTAACACCGGCTTTAAGTCCAAAACGAGTTGCACTCGCCATTGGAGTCGTCTTCTCATAGTTCTGTGCAAACATGCTCATGCACGTAGTCAAGGCTAATACAGATAAACTGATCTTTTTCATAAGTTAACTTTTGTGTTTCGTTCTTTTAATCAAAAAGGAGGCCGTAAATTCTCGCCTCCTTCTGTTTATCTTTTAATAACGTCTGGAACTATTATTCTTCAACATATAGAATAATCCGATTTGAAATACACTGTTGTGAACAATTGCCGAACGGGCATTATTGATATTATTCAAACCGAAATTATACCGGCCATCTATTCCGAGACCTGATGCTGCTTCATAACCAAGCCCTACACTCCATGAGAAGTCTACATTTTTAAAATCCTGAGAAGTGATATAACCGGTCTCACTTCCATTATGGATATCTTTTACTGATGCAAGAAATCCCACCTGAGGACCAGTTTGCAAACGAAATCCATTGGCAAACATATACTGGAGCTGCACTGGTATGTTTATATAATTCATGACCAGACTGTGTTCGCCATCTGTTTCAGTAGTATATTTTGCACCCTGACTGGAGAACATTACTTCGGGTTGAATAGCCCAATCGGGGTTGAGATGAACGTGAGCGAGGATACCCGCGTTCAATCCTGCTCTTGAACCTCTCTGATAACCGTCGCTATTTGTAGTTGTGGAAATATTCAATCCCCCTTTCAGCCCAAGCTGGGCCTCTTGTGCAAAGACCAGGGTACCTGCAAATAAACAAAGAATGAATAGAGTGATCTTTTTCATAAGTTCTGTTTCAGACCCAGGTACAAAAAAAAGGCCGCAAATAATTGCAGCCTCTCCATTAACAATAAATTGTTAGCAGTAAGGATTATCTCCTTCCACCACCGACAAAGAAACCAATCTTGATACCAAGATAGTTGTTGCTGATTGAACCGACCTTTCCAGCGTAGTTGTATTCTACAGCAGCGCGGAAGTGTCCGTATTCAAAACCAACTCTCGGAGTAGCACCGAAAGAATTACCGGCGGTAACTTCTTCAGTACCTGTTTGAGAGTTAACGTCAACTTTTGCAGCGGCAGTACTGAACATACCAGCACCAACACCTACGAAAGGTCTGAACTTGTTTGTGTTGATGTAGTAATCAGCAGTCAGCAAATAAGAACCTGCAGCCTTTACAGAACCGCT
>JBJMLU010000145.1:0-3992 GCA_045805145.1 Flavisolibacter sp.
CTTCACGCAAGCTGGCGGCATCGCGTTCACCAATTTTTTCATCGAGCACAGTAGAACTGAGGTCGGTAAAGGAAATGGTGTCTTCTTCCGAAGCGCGGGTGCTTGGAGCAAACAGACGAAGGCTTTTTTGATGGAGGTCGTACACGCCTTTGAAGTCCTTGCCCTGGTTAATAGGCCAGGTCATGGGGTGAAGAGAAATAGATAATTCTTTTTCAATTTCTTCCAGGAGGTCGAAGCGGTTCTTGCCATCGCGATCGAGCTTGTTGATAAAAACAATGACCGGTGTTTTGCGCATGCGGCAGACTTGCATCAGTCTTCGCGTTTGTTCCTCTACTCCATTGACGCTGTCTACAACCAGAATCACCGAGTCCACAGCGGTCAGTGTTCTGAAAGTATCTTCAGCAAAGTCCTTGTGACCGGGTGTATCCAGCAGGTTGATGAGGGTTCCATCGTATTGGAAACTCATGACCGATGTGGCCACCGAGATACCTCTTTGTCTTTCGATCTCCATAAAGTCGGAGGTAGCTGCTTTTTTGATCTTGTTGCTTTTTACAGCACCTGCAACCTGGATGGCGCCTCCAAACAACAGAAATTTTTCCGTGAGCGTGGTTTTTCCAGCATCGGGGTGAGAAATGATGGCAAATGTTCTTCGCTTTTGTATTTCGTTCTGATATTTCATGAAAGAATGCCCCGCCTAAGGCTGGGCGGCTGCAAAGGTAAAGGGAACAACGTTAAAGATATTTTGAAATTGAGTGCAGCCTCCCACCCTTTTTCACAATCCATTTGTGCCGATCGGGACTAACTTAGCGATCTCAATGAGCGCTGCTCAATTTGCTTTTAACCATCATGATGAAACCCACGACATATTTTATTCTGGCCGTTCTGCTTTGTTGTGGTTGTGCCTCTTCGAAGAATGGTATCAATGAAATCCTGTCGGGAAAATGGGAGCTTTCTTTTTTTCCTACTACCGAACAAAGTTTTGATGAAGTCTTCGGTCACCGAAGACCAGAACTGGATTTTGATGTAGTACGAAGCCAGGTGAGTGGAAGCACAGGATGCAATCGCCTCTCGGGTTCCTTTACTGCAAACAACAATCATTTTTCCTTCGGTCCAGACCTTTCTACAACACGTATGTCCTGTCCGGACTATGATGAACAGGCTTATTTGCAAGCGCTCCACAGCGTCAATCGCTACGAAGTACTGCGCGGCCAGTTAAGATTACTTCATGACGGCCATTTGGTGATGAGCTTTAGAAGAAAGCCATGAGTTGAGAGCAATGAGCTGCGAGGAGATTAGAAGCTGATAGCTGTTAGCTGTTGGCTATTAGCTGCTGGCTGTTAGTGCAATACTCTCACCAACAGCTATAAGCTAAAAGCCAACAGCTTTCTCTTTTGTGGAAATTTCGCCACTTCTTCTTCCACAGCAATGAGTAGTCGCTTTAAAACTTCTTTTAAATCAATGGTATTTTCTGGTACCATTTTATCCTTATATCATTATAAACTTTTAAACATGACTCAGAATCCGGGAAACAGACCAAGTGATCGTCAGGATAATTCTGGCCATGGCCCAAGAGACAATTCCGAAAACACGCGATACGAAGGCTTTGAGGGTATGAACTATGAGCAGGTAAGGCAGCCTTTCAATACCCAGCATAGGGGAAACAAAGACCGGGAAAATATCACGAATGGAAATGAAGGCGGGCGGCCTGATGAATATTAGACTGATGTAAGTCTCCCGCCTGGGAGACTTTATTTTTGCTGCGAAAAGTGATTGACCTTGTCGAGCAGGGCCTCTGTATCTATCGGCTTGGAAATAAAATCATCTGCCCCATAGCTTCCAATATTCTCTGCGGCTCCGGGATGGGCCGAGAACATGATCACCGGTATATCTTTCATCTCACTGGATTTGATGGCCTGGCAAAGCTCGCGGCCGTCCGATCCCGACAGCAATACATCCAGCAACACTACAGAAGGTTTGAATTGTGCGAGTTTCAACAGCGCTTCTTCTTTTCGGGAAGCAGTTTCCACTTCATATCCCTGCTTTTGCAGCAGGATATTCATCACCATTCGTACATCCGGATCATCGTCTATAATTAAAACTCTCGTCATGTTGGATTTACTTTTCTGATAAAACAATCGTTCCCGGTGACAAATTTCATGCTTTAAACAAATCCTCTCGAAATAAAGGGCGCCGAAAATAATGAAAATCCACCAGGATTAGAAAGAGAAAGAGTATTAGCCTCTCTTTCTCTTTCTCCGCTCTGATTTTATGGCCGCTGGAAAATTCAATTACATTTGTTGATGCGCAGGTTTTTTGAAATCGCCGCCAGCAGTCTGAAAATTGCCATGCAGGAATTATGGAAAAACAAGCTGCGCACCTTCCTTTCCCTCTTCGGCGTTACTATTGGAATCTTCTGCATCATTGGCGTACTGGCTACGGTCAACAGCCTCGAGTTGAATATCCAATCGGAGATAAAGGCCCTGGGCACCAACACTATTTATATTGACAAATGGGAATATGGTGCAGGTGGCGGTCCTGATTATCCCTGGTGGAAATATGTAAAACGTCCTTCTCCGAAGATCGAAGAACTGCAACAGATCAAGCAAAGAACTTCCACCGCCGGTAGTGCAGCATTTGTGATCAACACATCGTCGAACGTGGATGTAGAAGAAAACATGCTGAGAAATGTGATCCTCTATGGCGTCACCGAAGAATTTTCGTCTATACAGCCCATTGAGATCCAGTATGGCCGTTATATGACAGACGCAGAATTTGGACTGGGTTCCAATTCCGTGGTCATTGGAAACGAGATTGCGGAAAAACTTTTTGGCACTGCCCAAAGAGCCCTGGGCAAACAGGTGAACGCCAGGGGCAAAAAACTCAATGTAGTTGGTGTGATCAAAAAACAGGGAAGCACCCTGATCGGAGGATGGCAATTCGACCAAAGTGTTGTGATGCCCTACCGTTATGCCCGCACCATCATGGATGAAAAAAGATCCGATCCCCTTCTTATCGTGAAAGGAAAAGAAAACACGAGCAGCAAGGTGGTGAAGGATGAACTGGAAAGTACCATGCGTTCGATCCGAAAACTTTCACCAAGACAAGAGGATGATTTCGCACTCAATGACATCAATGACTTCAGCGATGCCATGAGCAAGGCTTTCGTGAGTGTGAACGTAGGAGGATGGGCCATTGGTGCACTCTCTTTTATTGTAGGAATATTTGGTGTGGCCAATATCATGTTTGTAACTGTTAAGGAAAGAACAACCCAGATCGGACTAAAAAAAGCACTGGGCGCGAAGAACAGGGTGATCCTTTCTGAATTCCTTTTTGAATCGGCTTTTCTTTGCGTCATTGGTGGGCTCATTGGCTTGCTTTTGGTTTTCACGCTTACAAAAATTGTTACCTCGCTTCTTCATTTTCCTATCTTCCTTTCTGCGTCCATCATTGTGATGGCCCTCATGATCTGCATCGTTGCAGGCGTGGTGGCAGGGATCATTCCTGCATTCAAGGCAGCGAAAATGGATCCGGTGGAAGCGATTAGAAGTAAATGAGGGAAGCCGAGAGTTGTGAGAGCTGATAGCTGATGGCTGTTGGCTGATGGCTTTTCTGGGTGGTAGCCTACGGCGAAGACAATGTTGGGAATAGTGTGTCCTTGTTGCGGGTGGTTTATTGTTTTGCGAAGAAGTTTTTTTGCGGAGTTTTTTTGGGGAAGAGTTTTTGTGCCGCTTTACTGGTTTTTGTTTGTACTAAGAGGCAGTTTTAGACCTGGTGCTCGCTTCGCTCGCAAGGAGATTGCTTCGCTGCGCTCGCAATGACGCCTAAATTCGGGCATTCACTACTAATTTCGGAATGGCCTTTAATCGTAGCGCAATCGTAGTGCCTTTTACGCCGTGACCTTTGAGGCAAATTTCAAATCAGTAGTGCATTTTTCTAATTGACGTCATTAGGAGCGCAGCGAAGCAATCTCCTTGCGAGCGAAGTGAGCATCA
>JBJMLU010000146.1:0-40332 GCA_045805145.1 Flavisolibacter sp.
AAGCGCTTTTGTATTGTCGGGACGATGTTGCTCTTCGAACGCTTCGGTAATCAAAGCAGCACCTTCTATATGGGTATGGTACTGCACGAGGTCTGTGTATTGTCCGGCAATATTCGAAAACACACTGGTGAATTGATTCACATAACCCAGGAGAGTAACCAGTCCGGCGATATAAAAAACTTTGTTTGGCTCCCAGTGCTGGTACACAAAACCACTGATCACCACACAGTAGATAAGTGTAATGGACATATCGGCGGTAAACCATTTCCATTCATTGACCACCGCATTTTTCCGGAAGGGACGGAACACCTGCCACACCTTTCTGGTTAAACCCCGCTCCATGCTTTTTTCCAGGCGCAGTGTAATCACTGTACGAATGTTGGACAGCGAGTCGAAAAGATTGGAACTAACATCGTGTTCTTTGTCATTGACCTCACGAAGGGTTTTGATAAAAGGTTTGTCAAATCTCGAGATGGCCCAGATGGTGCACAGTCCCATTAAAAAAGCTATAGAGCCAAACAGCGGGGAAAAATAAAGAATGGCGATGGCTGAGAAAACAAATTTGGTTAGCGTATAGATATAGACGAAGCCCCGGTCAAAGAAATCTCGCAGTGCTTCATAGGCTTTTCTAATCCGGTTGATGGTGGCTCCGCTGTGATGGTCCTGATGCCATTTTGCAGGAAGGTGAAGTGTCTGGTGAAATTTTTCCTGTAGAAAATTTCTGCTCAAATGAAAAGAAAGCGTGCGTTCCATTACCCGTGCCGGTCCATGAAAACACCATTCCGTAAATTTTAGCCCGAAGTATCCGCCGGCATACAGCATCAGGTAAAAAGGAAGCCGGTTGCTATCCGACTGCACTTTGCCTACAAACCATCCAAGCAACAGTGGATTGAGTGAAAAAATAATATTGGCCGTAATGAACATGAGATAAATAAGCACATAACTGCGGCGTTGCTTGAGAGCATAGGTCCAGGCAGTGCGTAGCAGGGAGAGATAAGGATTTTTCATGGGCGGGACGTTGATTTTCCGGTGAAAAAAAACGGGGAAGCATGGAAACAACAAGTCCGTCGCCGGATCAAAAGGATACTGGATTTCATAGTATTGGATCCTGCTCATCGCCCACAGGCAGGAGCAGGGTTTAAAAATATAAAAAGCAAAGGAGAGTTCAAAGTGCAGAAAGAGAAAGAGAAAGAGAGCGAAGAGCGATTGAAGGCATCGAAGGGCAAAAATTTTAGTAAAGAAATTTAAAAGCAAAGGACGCAAGCTGCCTAAACAAAGAGTAACCAGCACAATTCTGGACAAGCTTTGCGGCCCACTGCGTTCTTTGCGAGCTTTGCGGTTACTCTTTATTCGCCAATTCTATTCAATCCAGATTCAAAAAAACTTTGTTTTCCCGTTCCGTTACATTGTAGGTCTTTATTGCCTGCTTTGCTGGTCCCTCCTTCACTTCGCCCGTACGTACAGAAAATTGTGATCCATGCCAGGGACATTGAACAATATCACAAGCCAGGCTGCCCCCTGCAAGTGATCCACCCTTATGGGTGCAGTGGTCGTCGAATGCTACATATCCCTTTTCGGTACGTGCAAGAACAATTCTTTTGTCATTCAGATGGAGCAACTTCATCGCATTGGTCTTCAGTTCTTCCTTTGTCGCCACTTCAATGGTTTTACTATCAGAATTAAAATAGGCTTCATTCCACTTGCCAGCGCCCGCGTAGCGATGATCCACACCAATCTGATTGCGATACACCAGGGTGCCTCCCAGCCAACCGGAGTAGGTCATGAGACCTGTGCCAACAAGTTCAAGTGCCAGGATGAAGTAAGAAGTTTCCTGATGATGATTTCTGTAAATGGCGGCAACTGAAAAAAGAAGAAGAACAATGACATTGGAGACGGCATGCCTGACGCCTGTTTTTTTTCCGGAACTTTTTGGTGGAACAACGTAAATCAGGTCAATAAGGCCTGGAACTGCGGCTAGTACTGCACCGGTAATGCCTGCGAGATTGAGCAGCCATGCTGTATAAAATAAGGCAGGCCTTTCCAGGATCCAGCCCAACACGTGAGTAACCAATGTTCCAATGAAAAAAGCGATGGGAAAAGCAACAAGAATGGGATGGAGTGGATGCGATCCGATACTGGCTTTGGATTTCATCTTTTTTTGGATACACCATCAAAAAGCTTGCCCCGGGGGTAGCAGCCAACAATCCTATTTCAGGTTTTGCTCATTGGCAATTTGTTCCTGGCTCACCCGGCCTGAGGGATTTTTTTTCTCTTCTATGAGCTCCTGTCCCATCTCTACTTCCAACTCCTCGCCGGTAAGAGCGAAATAAAGATTTTGCAACTGGTGCAAATACTGGATAGAAGTAAAATCGTAAGAATAACCCTGAGCAGCTTCAACAAGGTAAAATCTTTTATCTTTTATACGGCAGTACTGAAGAATATCAGGGCTTAGAACAATGGGTTCAAAGGCAGAATAGCTGAAACGATCCGAATAGTCTGAAATGCTAAGAAATTCGCCAATTGCTTTTACTTCAAAGATCCGGTCGCCTCTGCGGATCTTGTTTCCAATTCTAAGATCGCCAGGCTTTAATGAAGCTTCCTTGCTTTGGACAAGTTCCTGGGTAGAGGAAAATTCCCATTTCATGATTTTTTCAGCCGTATTCTTTTCCATCTTTCAAATTTAGGAGTTCCGGGCAAATTCAACAATGCCTTTTCACAGATTGTACCAGTGGATTAACCGGCCCAAGAATGTCCTTTCAATCGCTTCTCGCTCACAGCACCGAGGGGAATCTCGAGGACCTTGCCCTCCTGTGTCTGAACAAAATAATTTTTGGCATCCACACCCAATGGCAAAAGGGTTTGGCTTGTTCCGATCAATGAACCATCTGGAGCTTTTCTTTCGTGCAGAAGATGAACCGGTTGACCGAGATTGTTCTTGTGCGCAATGGCGGGTGCTGCCTTAATGGTTGGATCAATGAAGGGAAGCGGATCGATGGCCCCGGAAAAGCTATAGATTCCAAAATGAAGATGGGAAGGTGTATTCCGTGCATTACCGGTGTTGCCTACCAGCCCAATGGTATCTCCCAGTTTAACCTGCTGTCCTGTGTGAACCAGTTGTTGGTCAAGGTGGGCGTAATAGAGAGAAATATTTTTACCGGAAGGAATCATCGAAACAGTTTTTCCTCCCAGTCCGCCTTCGCGCACGTTGCCGATGTAGCCATCGGCCGCGGCCACTACCGGCGTACGTTTTGGTGCAAAGATGTCCACTCCTTCATGGCTCCTCTTTCCTCCATCCCGTTCGTCGCCCCAAAAGCTGCCTGCATGGCCCTTGTTGCCGGCAACCGGAAATGCCAATGAAGGACCAATTGAAATGGACAGCTCATAGACTGACCCACGAAATAATTCAGGCTGTATCCTCAACATATACTCGCCGCTTTCGGCAACATCAAAACTGAAATCGTTGTGCGCCGTGTCGGCGGTCAAAACGGGATCTTCTGAAAGAGCATGAAACAGGTCTGCATACAATACAAAGGACTCGGGTTTGTTGAAATGGATCATGAGCTTCTCACCTCTTTTTGCCTGGAATTTCAATCCAAGCGCTGCCGGTCTGGCTGCACTAAATTTTCCTTCAAGCCGGTAAGGAAGTGTGATCAACTGTGGATTGCTGAGGGCTAAGCCTGCGGCAGCAAGCCATAGTTTTCCTTCTGGCGTTTGGTCCAGGTCCTGTTTATCGAGTTGATCTTCGTATTTCTCCCGGGCGGTTTTTTTGTTGAATAAATTCCCGGGAAAGGAAGAGGAGCTGCAGGACGTTCCTGTTACAAGCAGGATGATCAGCAGCCATGCAAGATTTTTCATAGCCGGAGTGAATCAGCAAAGAAAAAGCCGGAATTGGTGAAGAAATTACTAAAGGAATCCAATCTAGCAGTTTGTTCTACAAGAGCAATGATTGGAATATGCGGATCTGGCCAGTCTTGTATGAAGTATTCATTCAGTTTCGTGTTATCAAATAAATCTCCCTTTTCTTAAGTTTATTGCGGCCCGCGCTTTGATGCAGTTGAATGCAAACAGTCGCATGACGCTTCTGATCATCATTGTAGTGCTGGCTCTCATATTCGATTTCACGAATGGGTTTCATGATGCCGCCAATTCTATCGCCACCATTGTGTCCACCAAAGTACTGACACCTTTTATGGCCGTTCTATGGGCTGCTGTTTTTAATTTTATCGCTTTTTTTGTTTTCAGAGAACACAAGGTTGCAGGGACGATTGCAGGGATCGTTTCTTCCCACCTCATCAACTATCATCTCATTCTCGCTGCTACATTGGCTGCCATCATCTGGAACCTGCTCACCTGGTATTACGGAATTCCCTCCAGCTCTTCTCATACCCTCATTGGCGGGTTGGTAGGTGCGGGCATCGCCGCAGGTGGATTCGCGGGTATCAATGCTGCTCCCGTCACCAAGGCCTTGATCTTTATGGTGCTTTCACCAGTGATTGGGCTCATACTCGCTTCTATTGTCACCATCATAGTGGTGTATCTAAGCCGGAACAGTAAACATGGAAAAGCAGAATCAAATTTCAAGAGACTGCAATTGCTTTCCTCTGCGGCGCTCAGCCTCTCTCATGGCGGAGGTGACTCGCAAAAAACCATGGGATTGATTTTTACTGCACTTTGGTTTTACTCCGTTAGTCAGGGAAACCATATGGAAATGAGTGGTTATAAAATGCCTGGCTGGTTGCCGCTTTCATGTTATACTGCCATTGCTTTGGGAACGATGTTTGGCGGATGGAGAATTGTGAAGACGATGGGTAGCCGCATTACAAAGGTTACGCCGCTGGAGGGCGTGTGTGCGGAAGGTGCAGGGGCAATCACCCTGTTCCTCACCATTATGCTTGGTATTCCGGTGAGCACAACGCACACCATCACCGGAGCCATCGTGGGTGTGGGTGCTGTAAAAAGAATCAGTGCGGTGCGCTGGGGAGTCACCATGAACCTGGTCTGGGCCTGGATCCTCACCATTCCCCTCAGTGGACTTCTGGCGATGTTGTTCTATAAGGTATTTCAGTTTTTATTTTAGGAGTGAATGGCAATGAGCGTTAAACCGAGAAGAAAAGAGAACGCAGTGGTTTTTAAAATCTTTTTTTTAAGTTTTCTGCTGGAGCCAGATATTTGATTCTCCTGTTCGCCATTTCCGATTGTAACTTTTTCGTCTGGTTTTACATTTTCCGATCCCTCATTCATTATTCACTTCCCTCATTCACCATTCACCATTCCCTCATTCACCATCTCACCATCTCACTTTGAAATATTTCACCCCAGTTCCTTCTCCGTGCACAATGCGGTATTTGCGTTGAATCTTCTTAAGAAAGTTCACGAGAAACATCTTTCTATATTATCACAGCAGGGGACGGTTTATTTTGGCACGGCAGTTGGATAAAGAAACATGTGTGTGTGATTTTGTGGTTGTAGAATTTCTAGCTTTAATTCAATTAAGAGGGCGGCAGCGATGCCGCCCCTTCGTTTATCCAGATGAAGAATGATTTGAAGATGTCGATGATATTTTTTGATATCGAACCATAAATGTTTTACTTCATAAATTAGGTAGCCCAATGACAGACGTCCTCTTGTTCTTTCTATTCTGACTTCACCATTTTCACAGTAACCGTCTGATGTCCCTGTCTCAGCACAGCGAAATAAATTCCTGGCCTATAAAGGCCACCCATCCTGAGTTGCGTGTTCTGGAAAAGCTCTCTCTGCTCCATTATTTTACCCAGCACATCGTAAATCGTCAGCATCAATTTGCCACTACCATTCTTGCCCGAAATATCCAGGGTGAACTGGCTGTTACTGGGATTGGGCATGACTTTCATAATAAGTACTTTCTCTTCATTAATTTGAGTCCGGGGCGAAACCCTTGTATTGATAGCTCCCTGTGGACAAGCTCCCAGTGTAGCACCTTTTTCCAATTTTTCTGACACTTTCTCCATACTCACACACTCGGTGATGTGGATGGAACCATCTTTCGTCCGATCCAGCTCACACACCAACACCTTATCTGCTTTCATCCCGCAGCGAACATCTTTAACGTTGATAAAACGTGAAGCAGTTTGTTTGCATCCCTTCGCATCCGTGATGGTTACTGTATATGTTGTAGGTATGTTGGGCGCGACGATGATGAGAGGAAGTGTTAACCCATTGCTCCATTGATACGAATATGGTGTTGTTCCTCCTGAAGGGATAACTGCCAGCGCAATTAGCGGCCTGTAGCCGATATATACTGTATTTGGATCCGCTCCCTTGCTCAAAACCATTGTGTTTGGAATCACTGCATTGAACTGATTGTTCACGAAAAAACTTGTTTGGCAGTTGCTGCTATTTCCATTTACATCAAGTACAATCCAGCTGATGATACTGGTTCCTGCGTTCAATGGTCCGCTTGCATCCATTCCGAGTCCGCTTCGTGTTGTTGCGCCTGTGATGTTGTAGCTTATCGTTGACAGTCCACAGTTATCTGTGGCTTTCAATTGCGGTATCGTATAATTACCGGCTGAAAAGCAAAGAACGCCGGCGGATGGGCAAATAATTGACGGCTTTTCATTGTCCGTTACATTGATCTTCTGAACACAGTTGGCTATATTACCTGCTGCATCTGTTGCTGTCCAGGTGATGCTGGTATTGCCAACGGGATAAAGATCGCTCAATGGTTTGCCATCGCTTCGGCTACCCGTGACCGTTACCTCTGCACAATTATCTGTTGCTGTGGCCACACCGCTGTACCTCGCACCGCATTGTCCGGGATCATTATTCAGGTTTTGGTCACCATTGCAAGTGACAACAGGTTTTTCCGTATCGTTCACTGTTACTTTGAAAGAACAGGATGAAAGCAAAGTACCGGCCGCATTTTTAAGGGTAAAGGCCAGAACGGTGGTGCCAATCGGGAATAGGGCGCCACTTGCAGGTCCAGATGGCATTAGAGTAGCATTACCACAACCACCCGTTGCACTGGGCGCTCCATAGTTTACAACGGCACCGCATTTGCCGGGATCATTACTAACCGTGATATCGGTAGGACAAGCGCTCAAAGAAGGTGGTGCCACTACGGTTACCTGGGTGGAGGCCTGACAGCCGCCATCGATATTCGTTGCTACAAGAGTGTGGGTGCCTACACCTGCGAAAGCAGGAGTAAAAAAGAAAATGGCGCCGCTCAAACTATTGACCCCGTCACCGCTCCAGTAGATTAACCCGGGTGTGGAGCTTGTAGCGCTCAAAGTATAAGTACCCGGATCATCAATGCAGAAAATAGGCAGAGGCGTGATAGAAGGTGCTTGATTCACAGTTACCTGCGCAAATTGATAATCTGAACATCCCAGTATATGGTCGCCTATATAATAATAAACACCGATTCCATACAACCCGGTCTGGCCCGCTAGTCCATTACTTGGTGAATATTGAAAAGTGCTCCCCCCAGGAATGAAGCTTGCGGATTGATCTATTAGTGTGCTCAGCTCCACTATTTGAGGCGAACAAACAGAAGAATCCTTCAACACCAATTTCGGCGCCCGAAACACGTTTACCACCATGGAGACCGCGCAACCATTGCTGCTTGTGGCTATCAGCGAATGTGATCCCAAACCTGAGGAAGATGAGAAAAAGTATCCGCTCGAATTGGCGATGACGCCACTACCTTCCCAGGTCAACAAATCTCCTGTGGCCGTTGTAGTACTCAGTTTCCAGTCGTTCTCATTGGAGCAGAAGAATCCTTGCGTGTCGGCGCTTGGCAAATCGACGACAGGCGTTTGATTGATCGTTACGGTTACTGATTTCTGATCGGAACAAGAACCCGATATGGCTTTAATCCAATACGTTCCCGATACTGTGATGGCGGCCGGATTCTGGACCTGGTTGTTATTGTTGTCGTAAAAAATAAATTGAGTACCGATGGGAAGTGTGCTTGCTGAATAGTCGATCAGGTTATTCAGATTGACTGTTTGCGGTGAACATACCGGTGGAGCAGCCGAAGTTGTCAGAACCAGAACCGGTGCGATGCATACCTGCGTCTGCGCTATGACTCTTGATGGTAATAAAATAAATGAAGATGCTAGCAGGAGAAAAGCAATGGGCAAGACATGCCGTTGAACAGAGTAATGCTGTATCATAAGCGGTGTTAGTAGTGGATAAAAAAAGGCGGTAGTTTGCAAACAAGAACGGAATAAGCAGATTCGAGGGGCAGCAGAACGTTGACTAGTCAGAATAGGCTTAGAATAAAGCCGAAGAAGGGCTGTACTGATCTTTTATGGTCCAACCGTTGATCGAAGTTTTAAATTAGGCATTAAAATCAAGGGCCCACTATAACATTCGTTCTATATAACACCAATCAGCAGTCTTGCAAGCAACAATTTGAAATGAATGAGACGAAAATTATCCAGCTAACGCGAATAATGGAGACGCAAACGGTTTTTGCAGACAAAATTTTCTCAGAAAAATTTATTGAAATGCAAGAACGCAGACAAGGACAAGCTTGCATTTTATTTTTCCTTTGCATTGCATTTATTTTTTTAAACATCCTGCGATAAGTTTTCTGATCATCACAGCAGGGAACGGTTTTATTTGGCACGACAGTTGGATAAAGAAAGATGTGTGTGTGATTTTGTGGTTGTAGAATTTTCAGCTTTAATTCAATTAAGAGGGCGGCAGCGATGCCGCCCCTTCGTTTTTATCGCAGTTAGCGCAGATTACGCGGATGTCGCAGTTGATTTTTTTGATTGACGCTCATAAAAAAAATGAAAGTTTGTAAGCGTAAACCTGTTTCAAAAATCTTCTTCTTCCTTATTCCGCATTCTTGCCTTAATCAATTTTCATTTCCATTTTATTTGCACTGCCAGGATTCCAAAGATGGATACGCGGTCAGAATCAAACCATTTGCCTTAAACAATTCATAAACAACCGCTGTCGAAAAATTATTTTCGCTTGTGCCTTTGCGTTGTTATTTGTTGTACCTTCTGCAGACCACAACAAATTGCGAGAGCTATGTTACCGAGGTTTCTGCCTTTGGTACTGATTTGCATCTCCTCCGCCTTTTTATCAAAAGCCCAGGACAGGAAAAACCTTATACATTCCACTGAAATATCTTTCACTGCAAAATCAGTTGACCATTCCGGATCAAACGACAAATCAATTGCACGCGACACCACACCGTGTTCCTGCTCGGTGAATCCCCAGATCACAGCCCTGATACCCACTGGCACCAGCAGAACCTACGAGGGAACGCCCAATGCATTCTGTACGGGCTTCAGCACTTCGCCCGGCACCGAACCTTCGAACAATATTCCCAGTCATGCTTACGATACCTGCGGAGTAGTGAATGTTACCTACGCATGGAGTGTTGCAATAGGGAATGATATTGCTTCTATCAATGGAAGCAGCACCGGACCAACCGTGAATGTTTCCATCAATGGCTCTGGAAATTTTACTATTCGTCTCGAAAACACCGTCACCTGCAGTTCGGGCAGCAGCTGTACCAATTTTACCTACTACAATGATTCAGCGCACCTCGATTCCAGTCATTGCAACTGCACACAAGGACCTGTAACAATTCAGCCAATTAATAAACAGGGCAAGTTGTGGACCTACCAGGGAAATGTGCAGGGCAATTGTACCGGACAATCCGGTGTGCCGCCCAACCTGAGTTCCTGCTCCGTACAAAATACCAGTTATCAATGGAGCATACTTGCTCCGGGCGGCGTGGCTTCCATATCCGGCAGCACTACCGGACAAACTGTGGATGTAACCATCAATGGAGATGGACCATTTACCCTGAGGCTGGATGGAACGACCACATGTACTGATGGTAAGACGTGCACGAATTATAATTTCCTTGACGACTCTTCAAAAACTGAAACTCCCAGGCATTGCAATTGCGAAGCGCCAGGAGCAAGTGTAGAATCAACCAATCGCACAGAATCTTTATACAGCTACAAGGTGACCGTTACAGGTCATTGCACAGGACAATTTGGAACTCCACCCAATCTTACCGATTGCGGCGTGCAGAACATCACCTACCATTGGTTCATTTCATCTGGTGGCAATGTAGCAGAGATCATGGGCAATGACCAGGCGCCGAATGTAGACGTAAAGATCAAGGGCAATGGAAAATTCACAGTATCTGTATTTGGTGATGTGTTCTGCAATGAAGGCAACAGTTGTCATTACGAAGCCTACATGGATGATTCTTCTCACTCCAGTCAATCGTGCAGTATGTCGGTGGAAGAAAAAGTGGAACCGAAAATGGATGGAGGTCTCAAGCAAAAATATACTGGTTCACGAACCATCGACCGAGATGGATTCATCCTCCTGGGCGCAGAAGGAAAAGACTACGACCAGGTGGTGTTTACCTGCAATCCTTCAGAACAGTGCAATGAATCTGGAAGCAACAAGACGATAGCTTTGAACGGGCGCGTGCGTTTTCAATGGGTGATCAGCGGAGAAGGGAGCTTTGTCAAACTGGGCGGACTTCCGAAAGATCAGAAGACAGACGAAGGAGACAATGTTATTTTTCAACCTCCCTTCGTTCCACTTGCTGACAGGGGCAACGAGTCTTCTGTGACCACTACCATTCAGCTTTCCATCATTGACGACAATCCTACACAACCTTTAGATCCAATTGTCAACAGAACCGTCACCATAGTTACAAAAAGATTCAAGACGAGCCCGGATGAATATACAGTCACTGTTCAAAGTCCGGGCTACAGCCTTCCAGGTGAACCTAAGGGTAGCATACAAACAGGAAGCTGCAATGTGGCAGGGCCGACCTGGGAAATGAAAAATAATTTGCAGCAACCACAACTGGAATTACCTGATGTAGCAGATAATGATAAGATGGTAGTAGGTGAATGGATCGTACTCAAAGCAAAAGACCAGCGCGATCCTGACGTTCTAAAGATAGTTTGTGATTCAAAGACCTGTAAAGGCGACGGGCATCAAAAAACTTATGAGGACAATGTGGAATGGGAATGGACCCTGTTGCCGGGTGAAGCCAATGGCAAACTATTAAGCGATCCAAAAGGAAGATTCGTGGTCTACCAGGCTCCTGAAAAACTCCCTAATAAAATAGATGTGGTTACAGTGAAGATCCGTCTTGGTGTGAAAAACCCGGACATGCTCAAGCTTCCAGATAAAGAGCCATCAGACACCATCATCAGTTTGAAAGTGTACAGGGCAGGTATCAAGGTGGACTATCCTCCTTTGACCTGGCTACCGGAAGAAAATAATTCTGTCGACATTAGATCCTATCTCGTATACAAGAACAATGGCAGCTGGGTTCCCGCATTGGCACACCAATATAGAATTCAGTTTTTCGAATTGCTGAATGTATCCAGGGAAAAAGGCGTTTGCATGAATGATCCGGTGGCAAAAGACGCCAATGAATGCCGCGATTTGTATATCGACACTGCAGCCAATCACGAAGCCTTCAATGACAAGCATGGAAATAACTGTAAACTGACCGATTTATTTCTCGAAGCCAGAACCAAAAAGCCCGTGCAGGAATACAGCATCGCGATTCATTCTTCTGATTTTGGTTCTTATGGATTTTTGCGTACACATGCCAGCCGAAATTCAAGGCCTGATTATGAATCTGTGCCCATTACAAGGGCGGAAGTGGGCCATCCTTCAAGAACCGTAGAAAAGAAATTATACCAGGACAACAGGATCAACATTCCACGCGACATTGATGAAAACAGAATTGCGGATGGTGGATGGACAGCAGAAGGGGGTGTAGCTATTCCCGATCCGGCCAGCAATCAGATAGATGAAGATAACCTGCCCCTTGGCGATAAATTCAAAGGCGATGGCCTCACATCATACGAAGAGTACCGCGGTTTCCGAATTAAAAAGGGCGATGGCATTACACACATCCGAACCAATCCGGGGGTAAAAGACTTGTTTGTATTCAATGCAAATGATCTGCCTCTGAACTTATTCCGTGAACAGTCCGGACTTTCAGTTCATGAAATTTCAGAACCGCAATTTGAAAGTATTCATTCACGTGTGGTCAATTTTAATTTTAATCAGCAAACCCATACTCTGAATCAGAAAGGTCTTTACCTGGTAGATAAGGGAACCCATCCTGCTTTGCTAGGCATTGCCAACACCACCACCGGACATCCTGCTCCTCCAAATTTTGTAGAATCCATATACGTTTACCAGGCAAGGATCAAAACATTTTCGGGAGCTCCACGAAATATCGACTTCAATTCCAAATTACTTCAGGTGGTTGCGCACGAACTGGGACATGGATGTAATGTGTATCACCATGGTGAAGGCAATCCTGCAGATCCCACCAATTTCAATCAGCAGCATGGGCTGAGAAGCGGAAATATATCCTGCATCATGCGCTATGATAATGTGGATGTGAACCATGTGGAGGCTATTGGCAACAGTTTTTGCACTTCCGCCACAGGAACCGGAGCCAATGCCAATGGAGGATTTGGTGACGCGAATGTCAATTTATGCAGGGGAAATTGCCAGGCACAGTTTCGCGTTTCCGGAAAGGAAGCCAACTATCCAAAGAGAACCACTCATGCCGAGTGCACAAAGAATTAATTATGCTTGCTTATTCCAGAAAAATATTTTTAACCATTCTGCTTTTGATCCTTTCCGTACTATTACTGGCGCAGTCGCCAAGGTTGCATCTGGAGATCAATGGCCAGACAAGCCTTACGTTGTTTCACGACCAGCCCCTGATCATTTCCCTGTCTCTGAGCAATGCAACGGCTTCGGAGGCCGAGCAATGGAACCGGTCAACCGACCAGGGACTGATGCAACTGGAGCAGATGAAGCAATCTAAAAAAATGAAGGATGAAGCATACAATCAGGAAAAGAGCAGGCTTGTTGCTTCAAAAAAAATCATCTCTCCCGCGATCATTGGCTCGGAACAAAAGCCGGCTATTGAATGGGTGAAGATGAACCTGGTTAGTTTGCGCGGAGATTCAATTGGAAGGCTCCGTGCAAAAATCTTTGACAGTGCAATGGTGCCTGCGAAAATGGTACTGGATGCAAATGCCTACTATCTCTTGCGATGGGGAATGGATCGTTCTACAGTGCAGGCAATGAAGTCCGGAAAATATTTTTTGTCCATCGAAGTTGCAGATGCTGTTTCCAACCGGGTCGAGCTCACCATTCTGGCTCTTCCCCTGCCGTCTTTGCTATTGCGGACTCAAAAAATGCAATTGGAGCTGGGAAATTTTGCGCTTTTATATGGCCGGCCTGATAGTGCGACTATTCATGCAAACACTATTTTAAAAACAAATCCTTCCTCCATTGACGGACTGGTTTTGCTGGGAGAAGCCAACATTCAAAAAAACAATTTCCACGAGGCACTCTCCAATTTTGAAACGGCCCGCCTTAATTTTTACAAACAGAATCCTCACACGCCCGAACCGCCGGAATATATAGACAGTATGATTGGATGGTTAAAGAGTAAGTAAGTTTCTCAGGCCAACCGGGGAGAAAGTAGAACGCAAAAGTTTTTTTGCAGAGACAAGGTTTATTATGGATTAGATGCGGGAACAGTTTATTGAAATTGGATGAATGGGGGAAACGCAGAGGGCGCGGAGATAACGCAAAGAGCCGCAAGGTTCTTACAAATTATATGCAGGGTAAGATTTAAACGGGCAATTATTTACCAGTCAATTGCAGAACTAAGACACAAAGAAGTTTTTTTATTTGTAAAACCTGGTATTTGATCTTACAAACAGTCTTTATTTTTATTTTCTTGATCCTGTCGGATCAACTATTTTCTTGTCAAGCCCCTTTTGTTTGTAGAGGGGCATTGCCAAGAAAATATTTATTAAGGAATCTGTAAGACAATTTTAGACTTGCCCTACACTGTCTGTAAGGTCAAATACTAACTATTACATTTTATTTGATTATTTGAGTCTTTCATAAAGGGCTGAATTCTTTCCTTTCATTCTTTTCACGCCTTGCATTTCCGGAACAATGTCACGTCTCCGTCCTCTTCGAAAACCTCTGTGTTCTCCTTTCTCTACGGTTTATCTCCCTGTTTTTCTTTTCCCTTTTGCTCTCTTCTGTCAACTATCAACTACCAACCATCAACTCTCTCCCTCACAATTGGTATAAAAAAAAGGTGGTACGAATACCACCTTGATCAAACTTCATTCAACTATTATTCTTACTGTTTCACCAGCTTCACCGTAGACTTCTTATCTCCCTGTCTCAATTCAGCAACATACACACCTGCTTTATAGAAGGCTCCTACTGAAAAGGTTTGTCCGGGCAACACAGTTTTTACTTCCACCACTTTGCCCAATACATCGTAAACAATGAGCTCTGCTTTTTCTACCGGTTTCATTCCTTTTGCTACCAGTGTGAAGGAAGCATTACTCGGATTGGGATAAGCCTGTACTGAAAGTGTTGTGTTGATTTGTTGTTCTTCAACAGATTTTTGTTGTACACGCACCGTAGCAGGATTGGACGTACAGCTTCCAAGCTTCGCACCCAGGAGAAGATAATAAGGAACAAGGCCGCTGTTGACACAAAGCGTTTGCCCCGTTTGAGATGTTGCGGACTTGCAGCAAATGGTCACCTTTCCGGTACCACAACTGATATCCACTACAATTATCTGCTTGCTTGAAGCTTTGGAACAACCTGTAGCATCGCTTACTGTTACTGAATAGGTGGTAACAACAGTTGGACTCACGGTGATTGTTTGCGTCGTGGCTCCATTGCTCCACAAATAGGTTAATGTTCCCGTTCCTCCTGTTGCCACTGCTTTTAGTTTAATGGATGATGCAGGGCTGTATCCAAGGTAAACTGTATTTGCTGCTGCACCTGTTGCCATCGCAAAGGCGTCAGGTATGGAAACCACAATTGCATTGTCCACTACCACTTTTGTCTGCCAGGTGGATACATTTCCACTGAGATCGGTCACTTTCCAGGTGATGATGCTTGTACCTACAGCAAAATTGCCGCTCGCATCAGGACCTGTGCCCGTTCTGACCGTAGCTCCGGAAACGGCATAGGTGATCGAAGCTATTCCGCAATTATCAGAAGCAGATATGGCATCTACCGTATAGCTGCCGCTACCACCACTGCAGAAATTTTTCTGAACCACACCCGAAACAACCGGCTTCTCATTATCTGTTACGGTAACGGTTTGTGTTGACGTATTGATATTTCCATTGACATCAGTTGCTGTCCACAATACTGTTGTAGATCCTACAGGGAAGTTTGCTGGTGCATTACTGGTAACCGAAGCAATACCACAATTGTCTGATGTTACCGGAGTTCCAAGGCTTACCACTGCAGAACATTTGCCTGCATTTGCGGTTGTATTGATGGCAGGCGGTGCCGTAATGGAAGGTTTTTCTTTATCGCTTACAAGAACCGTTTGCGTGCAACTGCTGGTCTTTCCACTGGCATCAGTCGCCGTCCAGGTGATGGTGGTGCTTCCCGTCGGATAAGGCGCTGTCAAGGCCTGGCCGTCGCTACGAACTCCTGTCACTGCTGGTGTACCACAATTGTCCGTTGCTGTAGGTACAGGTACAGACAGAGAGGCTGCACAACGTCCTGGGTCGGTACTAACAACGATGGCTGTTCCGCAATTGATCACTGGAGCCTCATTGTCTCGAACCGTAATGGTTTGTGAACAGGATTTCGTATTGCCTGCTGCATCTGTTGCTGTCCAGGTGATGGTGGTCACACCAATTGGATAGGGCGCGTTGGGTCCGAGGCCATCACTGCGATGACTGGAGACAACAGGGGCGCCGCAATTGTCCGTTGCAGCTGGAGTAGCCACTATGATAATGGCACCGCAACTGCCAGCGTCCGCATCCTGACTGAGGTTCGCGGGACAGGTGATTGCTGGCAACTCATGGTCGGCCACATTGATCTTTTGAGTGCAGGTGGAAGTATTTCCTGACGCGTCTGTGGCTGTCCAGGTAATCGTCGTGGCACCAATTGGATACAGGTCGGTTAAAGACCTGCCATCGTTTCGGCTACCCGTAATCGTTAAACCAGGACAATTATCTGTTGCAGTAGGCACGCCACTATAACTTGCACCACACTGGTTGGGATCATTATTCAGATTCTGGTCGCCATTGCAGGTGATCACAGGTTTCTCTGTATCATTTACCGTTACTTTAAAGGAACAGGAGGTAAGTGTATTGCCTGCTGCATCTTTCAATGTGAAGGTGACTACAGTGATGCCTGTTGGGAAAAGTGAACCACTTACAGGTCCTGTTTGTGACAGGGACGCACTGCCGCATCCAGCAGTAGCACTGGGTGCTGCGTAGTTTACAATAGCACCGCATTTACCCGGATCATTGCTTACAGTAATATCGGCAGGGCAAGCGCTCAATGATGGTGGAGCAAGTACAGTCGCCTGTATCGAGGCCTGACAACCTCCATTTGTATTCGTTGCTATAAGTGTGTGCGTACCCACACCAGCCAAAGAAGGTTTAAAGAAGAAACTGGCCCCGTTCGAATTGGTCACTCCGTCACCATTCCAGTTGATGAAATCCCCGGTGGATGTGGTTGCGCTCAGTGCATAGGCGGTGGCATCGTTGCTACAGAAAGGTCCTTGCAAAGGCGTGATAGAAGGCGTTTGGTTCACCGCAACCTGCACATATTGGTTATCCGAACAACTAACGAACTGGTTGGATGTCGGCACAGAAGCACCGATTTGATAGGTGCCGCTTTGGCTTACCGCAGACGGCGTGCTTACCGGCACACCATTTTGAAGATAATAAAAACTGGTTCCTGGAGGAAGAATGCTCGCAGCTTGATCTACTAGTTTGGTCAGGTCAACGGTTTGAGGAGAACAAACGGCAGCCGGTTGTTTCACTACCAGCTTCGGAGCCTGAAATACCTGCACCTGCATGGTGGTCTGGCAACCACCATTTAAATTGGTTGCTATCAATGCGTGTATGCCTGCTCCGGCTAATGAGGGATTAAAGAAGAAGGTGAAACCGTTCGAATTCGTTACTCCGTCACCATTCCAGGTGATGGCGTCCCCAGTGCCTGCAGTAGCGGTCATATTATAGGTACTCGGATCATTGCTACAGAAAATCCCCAATTGGGTGACTACAGGAGATCGATTGACGGTAACCTGCACATATTGGTTATCCGAACAACTAACGAACTGGTTGGATGTCGGCACAGAAGCACCGATTTGATAGGTGCCGCTTTGGCTTATCGCAGACGGCGTGCTTACCGGCACACCATTTTGAAGATAATAAAAACTGGTTCCAGGAGGAAGAATGCTCGCAGCTTGATCTACTAGTTTGGTCAAATCAACAGTTTGAGGAGAACAGACCGGTGCTGGCTGCTTCACCACCAATTTGGGTGTTTGCAGCACCGTGACCTGCATGGAAGCCTGACAGCCACCACTGGTTGTATTGGTTGCGACCAAAGTATGTATGCCGGCTCCGGCAGTGAGCGGCTGGAAGTAATAACTACCACCTGAATTGACCACTCCATCTCCATTCCATGCAACCGTATTTGTTCCGGCAGTAGCATTCAAAGCGAAATACCCCTGGTCATTGCCGCAGAATGGACTAAAGAAAGTGGTGATGACCGGTGTTTGGTTGACGGTCACGTTTACAATTTGGTTGTCTGTGCAGGTACTGCCGTTGGGAGCAGTAAAAATAGCAGAAATCAGGTATGCCCCGCTTTGGGTCACTGCGGAAGGACTGCTGACCACAACATTATTTAAGGAATAGGAAAGTACTGTTCCTGCAGGAAGTACACTGGTTGGGTCAACCAACTTTGTCAAATCAACGGTTTGAGGAGAACAAACGGCAGCTGGCTGTTTCACCACCAATTTAGGCGACTGAAAAACTTGCACCTGCATGGAAGCCTGACAGCCACCACTGGTTGTATTGGTTGCGACCAAAGTATGTATGCCGGCTCCGGCAGTGAGAGGCTGGAAGTAATAACTACCACCTGAATTGACCACTCCATCTCCATTCCATGCAACCGTATTAGTTCCAGCAGTAGCATTCAAAGCGAAATACCCCTGGTCGTTGCCGCAGAATGGAAAATAGGAAGTGGTGATGACCGGTGTTTGGTTGACGGTCACGTTTACAAGTTGGTTGTCTGTGCAGGTACTGCCGTCGGGAGCAGTAAAAATTGCAGAAATCAGGTATGTCCCGCTTTGGTTTACTGCAGAAGGACTAATGACCACAACATTATTTATGGAATAGGAAAGCACTGTTCCTGCAGGAAGTACACTGGTTGGGTCAACCAACTTTGTTAGATCCACTGTTTGAGGAGAACAAACGGCAGCAGGTGTCTTTAATACAAGTTTTGGCGTCTGTAGCACTTTCACTTGCAGGGAAGCCTGACAACCACCAGTGGTATTGGTTGCTTTGAGGTTGAAGGTACCAGGTCCGGCAGTGAGCGGCTGGAAGTAATAAACACCACCTGAATTGACCACTCCATTGCCGTTCCACACTACCGTATTTGTTCCGGCAGTAGCATTCAAAGAGAAAAACCCCTGGTCATTGCTGCAGAATGGAAAATAGGAAGTGGTGATGACCGGTGTCTGGTTGATGGTCACCGTCACAGACTTTTGATCAGAACAGGCACCCGATATGGCTTTGATGAAATAGGTTCCCGATTGACTGATAGCACTCGGGCTAGAGACCTCATTATTGCTATTGTCATAAAATAAAAAATATGTGTCGCCGGGAAGCGTGCTTGCCGAATAGTCGATCAGGTTATTCAGGTTCACTGTTTGCGGTGAACACACCGGCGCAGGAGTAGCGGTTGTGAGCACAAGCACCGGTGCGGTACAAACCTGTGCCTGCGCAAAGATCCTTGATGGTAGAAAAACAATAGATGCTGAAAGGAGAAAAGCAACGGACAGGAGCTGCCGTTGAACAGGGTAAAGCTGTTTCATAAGCAATAGTAATGGTTGATAAAAAGGTTGATAGTTTACAAGCAGGAGCGGAACAATTCTTGCATTCGAGGGGCAGCAGAATATTTATTAGTTAGAATAGGTCAGAGAATAAAGCCGTGGAAGGAAATTGGTTGCGCCTTGTTGATGTGGCTTTGATCGATATTTAAGTTAAGCACAAAAAACTACACTCCGTAAAAAATCATATGAATTACGTAGCAGGATGGTCCCACTCATACAATCCTTATCAATTAGGGCGTAACTGTGTTGCTTCTGTAAATTCCAATAGAACTTTTGTTCTATTAAACTTCAACCAAACCAGGCAGCTAACCGCGGAGAAAGAAGAACGCGGAGGTTTTCGCAGAGAAAAAATTATTGAAACCCAAAGAACGCAAGGGTCGTAGTTTACTTTCTCCTTTGCGATCCTCTGCGTATTCTTTGCGTTCTTTGCGTTTTAAATCTCTCCTCCTAACGACCAACTATCAACTATCAACTCTCCCTTCCCCCTCTTATCTTTGCGCATGCTTAAAATTGGTGTTTTTGGAACGGGGCATCTGGGAAAATTTCATCTGAACAACTGGAGGGAAATCGAAGGGGCAAAGGTCATTGGTTTCTTTGATCCCAACGATGAAATCGCCTCCGAAGTTTCTACCAAATATGGACTTCAACGTTTCAACAGCGAAGAACAACTCATTGAAGCCTCCGATGCCGTTGACGTAGTGACACCAACCCAGTATCATTTTCCGGTATGTGAAATGGCCATCAAAAAAAGCAAACACGTTTTTGTAGAGAAGCCCATGGCTCATACCATGGCCGAAGCCAGGCAACTGGTAAAACTCGCGCAGGAATCCAAGATCAAATTCCAGGTGGGGCATGTGGAGCGATTCAATCCCGCCTTTCTTGCTGCAAAGAACCTCGACCTTCATCCCATGTTCATTGAAGTGCACCGTCTGGCTCAATTCAACCCGAGGGGAACAGAAGTCAGTGTGATCCTCGACCTCATGATCCATGATATTGACGTGATCCTAAGCCTGGTGAAGAGTGAAGTAAAAACCATTTCTGCCAGTGGCGTGGCCGTGATGACCGACACACCCGACATCGCCAACGTTCGAATTGAATTCAACAACGGCTGCGTGGCCAATCTTACATCGAGTCGTATTTCGATGAAAAAAATGCGCAAGATCCGCCTGTTTCAAAAGGATGCCTATATCGGAATTGATTTCCTGGAAAAGAAAACAGAAGTCATCAAACTTGCACAGCCCGGAGATGAAGATGCTTTTGTTTTCGATATCGAAACCCCGGCCGGCACCCGAAGCATTGCCGTTGCCAGTCCGCCCGTACCGGAAGTCAATGCCATCAAAAAAGAACTGGAAGAATTTGTTCTCGCGATCAATCAGAACAGGCAACCCATCGTAAATGAAATTGACGGTTACCGTGCCATGGAAGTGGCGCACCAGATCCTACAGAAGATCCATCAAAATTTTCCTGCTGCCTAGCATGCCTTTCAAAAAACATATTCATCCCTTCTGGTATGCGCTTGCCGACTATATCACAGCAGCCCTGGCCTGGATGCTTTTTTATTTCTGCCGGAAAAAAATACTTGATGAAAGTTTTCACACCGATCCAAGGTTCTGGCTGGGAAGCTTTCTGATTCCTTTTGGATGGCTTATCCTCTATGGTCTGTTGGGAAGCTATCATTCCATGTACCGGAAATCAAGACTGAGTGAGCTCACCACAACATTCATCAGCACCCTCATAGGATGCATCGTTCTGTTTTTTATTTTTTTACTCGATGATGCTAAAGGAAATTATAATTATTACTATGCAGCATTCAGCACCCTGTTCGCACTTCAGTTCATTCTGGCCCTGAGTGGGCGTCTCTTTCTTCTTCACCTGGTGAAGCAACAGATCCTTTCAAAGACTGTTCGTTTTCCTACTGTGATCATCGGCAAAGAACCGAATGCAGAAAAGCTTGACCGCGAAGCAGGCGAAAGACTGGAACTGGCCGGATACCATGTTACAGGATTTATTGATGCTGCTGACCAAACCCGAAGCGATCGTAAACATTCACTTCCCAGGTTGGGAGGCATCCGCGAGCTTGAGGCCCTGATTGACCAAAACCGGATCGAAATAGTGATCATCGCTCTGGAAAAACAGGAGCAACCATTGATTGAAGAACTGATCAACCGGCTTTCAGAAAAAAATGTAGCGATCAAGCTCCAGGCCGACGTGTTTGACATTCTCTCTGGCTCGGTCAAGACCAGCAACATTCTCGGTGCTGTTCTCATTGACCTGCACACAGGACTGATGCCCGAGTGGCAACAAAATATGAAACGCGTAGTGGACAGCGTCACCGCATTTCTCTCTCTCATTTTGCTTTCTCCGTTCCTGGTCTACATCATCATCCGTATCAAACTTGATTCAAAGGGACCTGTGTTTTATATTCAGGAAAGAATTGGCTACAAGTGGAAACCATTTCGAATGTACAAATTCAGGTCGATGCAGGTGGACGCAGAAAAAGAAGGTCCTGCACTTTCTTCAGACCATGATCCGCGCATCACTGCCTGGGGAAAGACCATGCGCAAGTGGAGGCTGGATGAATTGCCACAGCTTTGGAATATTCTTTCCGGCGATATGAGCCTGGTGGGTCCAAGACCGGAGCGACGTTATTATATCGACCGCATTGTAGCACAATTTCCCTACTATAAGTACCTCTTGAAAGTAAAGCCTGGGCTCACATCCTGGGGAATGGTGCAGTTTGGATACGCAGAAAATTTAGAGGAGATGATTGAAAGGAGCAAATTCGACCTGATGTACATCGAAAACATTTCCCTTCTGCTCGATTTCAAGATCATGCTCCATTCCCTGAGGATAATTTTCCTGGGCAAAGGCAAGTAAACAGAATTCTCATTATATTTCTGATCAAACATTATTCCTTGCAAAAACTATTTCTCTTACTGACAGCCTGTGTTTTGGGTTTTGGTGGCTTTTCGCAATACTGGCAGCAAAGGGTTGACTATAGAATTGATGTGCAGCTCAACGCCGTAGATAAAGCGCTCGATGCTTTTGAGAAGATCACCTATACCAATCATTCTCCCGATACACTTCATTTCATCTGGTTTCATCTCTGGCCCAATGCCTACAAAAACGACCGTACTGCTTTTTCCGACCAGCTCCTGCAAAATGACAACACTTCATTTTATTTTTCCACTCAGGAAAAAAAAGGATACATCAACCGTCTCGATTTTAAAGTGGACGGCATCACCGCCAAGACGGAAGATCATCCCGAACACATTGACATCATAAAACTCATTTTGCCCAAAGCGCTTGCTCCGCAACAGTCGATAGTGATCACTACACCTTTTCATGAGAAACTTCCGTATAATTTTTCAAGAGGCGGCTACTCAGACGAAAGTTTTCAAATAACTCAGTGGTATCCCAAGCCTGCGGTGTACGACAGAAAAGGATGGCACGCCATGCCTTACCTGGACCAGGGAGAATTCTTTAGCGAATTTGGATCCTTTGACGTGCAAATAACCGTCCCGGCTAATTATAAAATAGCAGCCACAGGTGTTGCACAAAACGAGGACACAGAAACGGAAATGATTCCCCGAAAAAAAACGGGTATCAACAACACAAAAAAAAATCTTCCGTCTTCAGGAAAACAAAGACCAAAACCTTCTTCAGTCGAAACGGTCTCTTATAAAACACTTCGTTACAGGCAGGATAGTGTTCACGATTTTGCCTGGTTCGCCGACAAGGATTTTACTGTAGATCGTGATACCTGCCTGCTTCCTTCTGGAAAAATAGTCAGGGTTTATTGCTATTACACTTCGCTTCAGCCAGAATTATGGAAGAACGCTGTCGTATATGCAAAGGATGCGATCCGGTTTTATTCCCGTCAGGTAGGCGAGTATCCTTATGCCACAGTATCCGTAGTGCAAGGACCGAAAAGTTTTGGTGGGGGAATGGAATATCCAACCATCACCGTTCTTTCACCTGTCTCCTCTCTGACGGAACTGGATCAAACCATTGCACACGAAATCGGGCATAACTGGTTTTATGGTGTTCTTGCCACCAATGAACGCGAACATCCCTGGATGGATGAAGGCATCAATAGTTTTTATGAGAACAAATACCTGACTGAAAAATATGGTCCCCAAAAGAGGGAAGAAGAATTGTTTTTTCAAACCAAGGCAGAAAGAAAAACAGACCAGCCCATTGAAACGAGTTCGGAGAAATTCACTTCCATGAACTATGAACTCGTGGCCTATCATAAAACGGCGGAGTGGATGCGGTCCATCGAAAATATCCTGGGTGCAGAAGCATTCAGAAAAATGATGCAGCAATATTTTCTGCAGTGGCAATTCCGTCATCCCTACCCGGAAGATCTGGAAGCACTGATGGAGCAGTCGGACGTCCCTCTTTCTTCTATCGCCCTTTTACATTCCAGGGGTGTGTTGCCATCGAACCAGTTAACAGGCTTTTCTTTTCTGAGTCCGCTGAAAATAAAATCCATTGGGCATTTTCTTGTTCATCCCTCTAAAAACATTCTGTTTCTGTCGCCAATCATTGGTATCAATAGCTATGACCGGTTCATGGTCGGTGTTGTCGTAACCAATGTGAAAATACCGCCAAACCGTTTTCAATATCTGCTCGCACCTCTTTATGGAACAGGGTCCGGGAAGCTGAATGGTTTGGGTAAACTGAATTACAGCATTGCATCCGATGGAGTGATCAGGAAGACGGACATCTTTCTCAATGCATCTTCTTTTTCAATGAATGAATTCCAGGATACCGCCGGCAATAAACTGATCATGCAATTCCATAAACTGGTCCCGGGATTTCGTTTCACCTTTCATGAAAAAGATCCTCAAAGCACCTTGCGCAGTTACGTTCAATGGAAGACATTTCTGATCCGCGAACAATCGCTGAATATTGTTTCCGATACCAGCTTTAGTGGTACAGATACATCAGTCTTCCTTCATTATTACCGTCCCTGGCAGGGAAGATATCTCAACCAGCTCCTTTTCCATTATGAAAATTTTCGTGCATTATATCCTTTTCATCTCGAGTTGAACATCGAACAGTCCAAAGATTTTATCCGTCCAACATTTGAAGCCAATTATTTTTTTAATTACCGCGAAGGAGGTTTGAACCTTCGATTCTTTGCAGGTAAATTTATTTATCTCAAAGAAAAAACCATTAACCTCCGTTTTGACAACGATCGTTATTTCCTCAACATGACTGGCCCCAAGGGATATGAAGACTATACCTACAGTGATTATTTTGCGGGACGAAATGAATTTGAAGGACTGGCAAGCCAACAGATCATGATTCGCGATGGTGGGTTCAAGGTGCGCACCGACCTTCTTGCTGATAAGATTGGAAAAACGGATAACTGGCTTACTGCTATCAACCTGAATACGTCCGTACCTTCTGGTATTAATCCATTATCGGTGCTGCCTGTTAAACTTCCCCTCTATCTTTTTCTCGACATTGGCACTTATGCCGAAGCCTGGGACCGCAAATCCAACAATGACCGGTTCTTGTTTGACGCAGGATTTCAAATTTCTCTGTTCAGTAATGTCCTGAATATTTATTTTCCGGTGCTTTACAACAAAGTCTATAGCGATTATTTCAAATCAGTGATTCCGAACAACCGCTTTTTCAAAACCATGTCCTTCAGCATTCAACTGTATGGTCCTAAAATCAAAAAGGTGAACGAGGATCTTGAATTTTGATGAATGTTGAAGGAACCATACAATATCTTCCTCACCACCAGATCAATAAATCGCTCTGGGACAAATGCATGGACAGTGCTGCAAACGGATTAATCTATGGCTATTCAGTTTTTTGGATCACATGGCCATGCAGTGGGATGGACTGGTGCTGAACGATTATGAAGCGGTGATGCCCCTTCCCTGGAAAAAGAAATTCGGAATTGCTTATCTCTACCAACCTTTTCTCACGGCGCAACTGGGAGTTTTTGGCAAAGATCTTTCGGCAACGCTGCTTCAAAAATTTCTGGATCATATTCCCGAAAAATTTAAGCTCTGGGAATTTTCTCTGAATCATGGAAATCATTTTGCTGTAGAACGATATAAGCTCTACGACCGTGTCAATTTTGTTTTGCCGCTGAATAATTCTTATGAAACGATTTGCAGCCATTATAGGGAAAACACGAAACGCAATGTCCGCAAAACAGAGAATTATCATCTCACTATCCACGCTGCAGAAGATGTTCGCGAAGTGATTGCTCTTTCCAAAAAACAGAATTCCGCGGAGTCAGATGATAATTATGCCCGTTTTCTGACGCTTTATGAAGTGCTAAAGCAACAAGATCGGACAAACTGCTATGGTGTGCGTTCTCAAAAAGGTGAGCTAGTCGCTTCCGCAGTTTTCATTTTTTCAAATCACCGCGCTTATTATATTCTGGTAGGTAATCATCCCAACGGGAGAACCCTGGGCGCTTCTCATGCATTGGTAGATGCTTTTATCAGGGATCATGCGCAACAAAACCTGCTACTTGATTTTGAAGGCAGTGATCTTCGTCAGCTTGCATTTTTTTACAGCGGCTTTGGTGCCCGTGAAGAAAAATATACCGCCATCCGAAGAAATCATCTGCCCTGGTATGTGAAATGGCTGAAATAGTTTTTTCACGCCAAGACGCCAAGGGAAAGAAGACGCGAAGGTGTTCGCTTCGCTCACAGAAGATTTTTAAACGCAGAGGTTTATGGGGTAGTTTTTTAAAATGCAAAAGGTCCAAGGGGTAGATGTTCTTTTGGATGAAGAAGGTTTAAAAGGATGGAGTTTTTTTTAAACGCAAAGAACCCAGAGGACCGCAAAGACCGCAAAGGTTTTTGCTTTTTAAAAAGATTTAAAAGCAAGTTAGATTCCAGGAAAATATGGCTTCTCCTGAAATATAATACTTAATTGTCCTCACCCAGTGATGTGATAATATTTTGCGCTCTCTGCGGTCCTCTGCGTTCTTTGCGTTTAAAAAAACTCCACCCTCTTAAACCCTCTTCATCCAAAAAAGCATCACCTACTAAACCTCTCCATTTAAAAAAAATCTTCCGTGAGCGAAGCGAACACCTTCTTCTTTCCCTTGGCGTCCCTGCCTACCGGCAGGCAGGTTTGCGTGAAACCCCTTAAGCATTCAGTTTCTCTTCGAGCAGGGCCTCCGCGATCAGGAGGTCTACGGGGCGAGTGATCTTGATATTGTCCTCATCACCTTCGATCAGGGAGATCTTCAGTCCAAATGCTTCTACCACGGTGGCTTCGTCAGTGAATCGTTCCTTGTAGTCAATTTCAAAAGCAGGGAGGAGAATTTTGCTATGAAAGGTCTGGGGAGTCTGAACCAATACTACCCTATCGCGATCGAGGACTTCATTGTCGTTTTCTTCTTCATTGAGGAAACGGATGCTGTCCCTTGAACGGACTACCGGAACGGCGCTTCCCATTTGCAGTGTGTGTTCGTAACATAGCTGGATCAATTCTGTACTCACCAGGCATCGAACGGCATCATGGACAAAAACGATAGATTCCCGGTGCACCAGTTTGAGTCCATTCTGAACTGAATGAAACCTGGTTTCTCCACCAAAGGTGACCATGATGCGGCCATAATCGAAATAGGCATCAATGATTTCCTTTCCCATATCGGAATATTCTTCCGGCAGCACCAAAATGATCTCGAGGTCTTCGTAGGCTTCAAGGAAAGCTTTGAGTGTATAATACAGAACAGGTTTGTCGTGCAGTAAAAGAAATTGCTTAGGAATGGCGCGGCCCATTCTTCTTCCCGTACCCCCGGCTACTATGATCGCATATTTCTTCATGTGATTTTTTCTACGTCCAGGTCATCAGGTCAAATCAATCATGCATCGGAACCCGTCCCGGACATGAAAATCTTATACCAAACTTTAATGAATTGAAAAAATTTTCAGCACCATCCAAAAAAAAATTTCCTGCTATCTCCCTCTCCTATTCATTCCTTCCCCTGGGCAAATTTGCATTTTTTTTCGGAGGATGAGTTCAAATCTCTGGAAAAGACCGGGGAAATTTTTAGCTTAATAACAATTCGCACTCATGAAGAAGCCTTTGTTTATCAATGGGTGCAGTTCCTACGATCTCGCAAACGAGTCCCCCTGCAATATTGGCGATTTCAGCGGTTAGATGAATATTTTTTGTAACACCGTAGACCATGGCTGCCACAGCGATCACCGTATCGCCTGCTCCCGATACGTCAGCGATATTTCTTAGATGAGAAGGGATGAGTGCAGACTTGTGCTCCTGCTGATAAAATATGCCAAGGTCCGAGAGGGTGATGAGTGAGATCTGGTGATCCAGAAGGTTACGGAGCTCACCATGAATATCCTGCAGTAGCCGGAAGTTTATATCAGTAAAAAGAAAATTGAGCGCTTCCTTCACTTCCTTGAGATTGGGCTTGAAGATGTCCACACTCTTGTATTCAAAGAAATTTTTTCTTTTTGGATCCACTGCGGTAACGATGCCGTTCTTTTTACAAAGCGAGATCACTACCTGGATCACCCTATCGGTCAGCACGCCTTTGTTATAGTCTTCCAATACCACGATATCCGGTTTCTCGCGTTGAACAAAATCCTCAAACAGATCAATGATTCTTTGTTGGTCCTCCTGATTCAGATCGTTGGTAATTTCTGCATCCAGTCGCATCATCTGCTGGTTGCGGCTGATGATGCGGGTTTTGTTGGTTGTGATACGGCTATTGCTTTCAATGCAATAATCATGATTGATGTTTCTGTCCGAGAAAAGTTCTTTTAGTCGAACCGATTCTGCATCATTACCGGTAACGGAAACCACGTAAGGTTGTGCACCCAGTGCCTGAAGGTTTAATGCCACATTGCCTGCACCACCAATACGGTATTCATTTTTTTTGAGAGACACAATGGGTACCGGTGCTTCAGGAGAGATACGGTCCACATTGCCCCAGATGTAAGTATCCAGCATAAGGTCGCCTATGACACCCACTTTGATGGAGGAGAATTGTTCAAAAAGCTGCTGGAAATTTTCCATGAATTCCTATACGTTTCTTTTTTTACTCGCCAAAGCAACAAAATAAATAGGAATTCCAATGAGCACGATGATGAGACCCGGCCAGGTAAAGTTTGGTTTGAAGATCAACAGCGCCGTACAAAACAACAATCCCAGAAGAATATAAATCACCGGGAGTACAGGATAACCAAAGGCTTTATAAGGCCTGGGTGCGTCCGGTCTTTTTCTGCGAAGAATAAAAATGCCCGCAATAGTGAGCACATAAAAAATTACGACTACGAAGGAAACATAATCCAATAGGTCGCCATACTTTCCACTCAAACAAAGAATACTGGCCACCACGCATTGAATCCACAAAGCAGTTTCCGGAACAGCATTTCGGTTCAGCCTTCCTGTTTGTTTAAAAAACAATCCGTCCTTGGCCATGGTATAATAAACCCGCGCTCCCGCCAGGATCAGTCCATTGTTGCATCCAAAAGTGGAGATCATGATCATGATGGCAAGAATGGTGGTTCCTGCTGCGCCGAAAATTTCCTGCGAAGCTGAGAGCGCAATGCGGTTGTCTTTGGCAAATGCAAGATCATGCACTGGCAACACAGAAAGATACATGAGATTAGCGGCTACATAAATCAGTGTAACAATGAGAGTCCCAAGAAAAAGACTGAGGCCAATATTTCTTTGCGGATTCTTGATCTCTCCTGCAATAAAGGTGACATTGTTCCAGGCGTCGCTGCTGAAAATAGATCCTACCATGGCTGCTGCCATCGCTCCTACTGCTGCAAAACCCGTTAATTGAATCCAGGTATCACCTCCGCTTCCATTGCCAACGCGTGAAGCATGTTGCCTGAGGTTCCATGCATCTGTCCAGTTGGCATTCCACACACCGGCTTTGGAAGCAAGTATAAATCCAAAAAGAATGAGTCCGAACAATGCAATGAGTTTGGTGAGCGTGAAACTGGTTTGAATTAGCTTGCCTTCTTTAACGCCTCTTGTATTGATATAGGTGAGCACGATAATGAGAAGAATAGATACCATTTGTGCCGCCGAAATATGAAACCCGCTACTGCCGCCAATGATATAATGGGTATCACTGAGGGAAGGAAAAATATAGGCTGCGAATTTTGCAAACGCCACGCCTACCGCAGCAATGGTACCGGTTTGGATCACGGCAAAAAAACTCCATCCATAGAGAAAACCAATGAGTGGATTATACGCTTCTTTCAGATAAACATATTGTCCGCCTGCCTTGGGGAACATGGCACTGAGCTCTCCATAACTTACAGCCGCAGTCAGGGTCATGAATCCGGTAATAAGCCATGCAACGATTAGCCAGCCTGCGGAACCAACATCCTTGAGCATGTCTGCGCTCACAATAAAAATACCGGAGCCAATCATGGATCCGGCTACGAGCATCGTTCCATCAAGCAGCCCCAGTGATCTTTTGAACGATTTGTCTTCGCGGATGGCTTCTTCGGCAGTCAACAGGTGTTCGGACATGAATTTTTTTTCCAAGATACGATCGCAGAGGAAAAGATTATCTGATTTCGCAGATTTTAGTTCGTAGTTGAAAGCTGTAGTAAGATTGAAATAGGGAGTCAGTGAACTTTAAGGCAGTGAGCTTTACAGGTTGGCAGGGGATTGCTTCGCTTGCGCCACCGCTATAGCTTTAGCGCACGCGGTCGCTCGCAATGACGTTCACGGGCTCCGAAGTTTATTTTAGTTCGAGTAGTTTCATACGACATGAACCTGTCGTCTGGTTAAAGTGAACCTGGAAGCTCTCAGTTTAAGACCCGGCTGAAACCAGCAGTAAATATTTTAGTTTACGTCATTGCGAGCGACCGCGTGCGCTAAAGCTATAGCGGTGGCGCAAGCGAAGCAATCCCCTCGAATTATTGGGGACTAGCTTCAGGTCCAACTATTAAACAACATTGTTGTCGCCGAAGGCTAACACCATGAAAAGCTAACAGCCAATAGCCAACAGCTAACAGCTTCTTATTTTACTTTCTTCGAATATTTCTGATTAAGTCCCTTAATAAGGTCATTGGTGATGTTATAAACAGAATCGCGGTAATAGAGCAGTCCCTGATTCACGGGTTCGTAGGCCATGATGAAAGAATAGCCCCTGGATTTATTGTACTCTTTTAAATATTCTTCAATCTTGTTTTTCAGCTCCTGCTGTTTGCGGTAAGAGAATGCCTGGAGTTCCTCATCCAGCGATTGCATCTGGTTGCGGATGTCCATTTCCATTTTCTGAATGTCTTTGGTAGCCGTTTCCGATTCGGTTTGCGACATGTTTCGTGAATAGGAATTGACTTTGTTCTGGTACATCTGCCTCAAACGCTGTTTTGCTTTTTCATTACGGTCGTCCAGCTGATTGATCTCTTCTTTTATCTGCTTGCACAGGTCTGCATTGTTCTCCAGTGAATCCCATTCAAAATATCCGATCTTGAACTGATTGTCCGAAACCGCAGCTGTCTTCACGCCTTCTACTTTTGAGATCTCTTTTTTTCTGTCGGAGAAATGCAGATAAAAAAGAACTCCCACCAGCACAAGTAGAACAGCATTCAATATCAGCGCTGCGTTTTTCATTTATTTTTTTTGCAAAATAACATTTGATACGCTGGGAAAAGAAAATGGGCCGGTTACTTTATGAAACAGTTAACTAATCAGAAAATTCATTATGTTAATGGATTTCAGTCAGTTAAGTTATAAAGCTATGGGGAACAAATAAGAAATGCGAAACAGGTATCTAACAAACCAGGCTTTGACCTTATGGTTTCAATTTTTTTACCACGCTCGTTCTTTGATAAAGGCACCGTTGTTGGTTGATGCATGGCTCCTGTAGTGGAAATCCGCAGCAAAAAAGACGCGATCATGCAGCCGGTTCGCGTACTTAATTTGTCGAACGATTCCTTTGCTTATACGCAACCATTTACGAAGAAGGGTGAAGCCGGCTATCATGCTACCATGAGCTGCTGTTGCGACGCTCCGTTCAAATGCAGGAAGACTATGGAACAATTCTATTCAGAGCTTCGTGTAACAAATCGCGGCTGAAATTTCCAATCCCGACCTCTATAAAAATTTGAATCGCTTTCTCTATTCTTTCTCTTTCTCTGCCCTATCTTTCTCCAACGTCAGTAACGAACTTGTCATCTTGAAACGACCCATCGGCGAAATCCATAAATCCAACAAATCCGCGATCAAAAAGAATCCCTCCGCCTGAGGCAGAGGGATCATATCTATAAATCTTAATCCTCTAAATCCCAATAATCAATCCGTGAAATCCGTGATTACTCTTCCTCATCAAAGGTCATTGCCTCTCTTGCTGTTTGCAACAATTCATATTCTTCCTTGCTTCCAACTATCATGTTCTCAAACTCACGGAGACCTGTACCCGCAGGAATCAAGTGACCGGTAATTACATTCTCTTTAAGTCCGAGCATATCATCGGTCTTGCCCTGAATGGCTGCAGAAGAAAGGACCTTGGTTGTTTCCTGGAAGGAAGCCGCAGAGATCCAGCTCTGTACACCCAGAGAAGCCTTGGTGATACCCAACAAGGTTGGCGCTGAAGTGGCAGGTTTCGCATCGCGGAATTCCAGCAGTTTCTTGTCGTTGCGGCGAAGGACTGAATTCTCTTCACGCAGTTCACGAAGACTGGCAATTTGTCCAGGACGCATGCGGGTGGATTCACCCGAATCGGTCACTACTTTCTTATCGTAGATGAAGTCATTCTCTTCGAGGAATTCGAACTTGTCGATTAGATCCTCTTCAAGGAATCTGGTATCTCCCGGTTCAACGATCGATACCTTGCGCATCATCTGGCGAACGATCACTTCAATGTGCTTGTCGTTGATCCTTACACCTTGGAGTCGATAAACTTCCTGGATCTCATTCACTACATACTGCTGTACTGCAAATGGTCCCTGGATGGCGAGAATATCTTGCGGAGAGATTTGTCCATCAGACATAGGGGAACCAGCTTTTACAAAGTCGCCGTCCTGCGCCAGGATCTGGCGGGTAAGAGGAACAAGGTATTTTTTGGTCACTCCATCTTTTGCTTCGATGATGATTTCGCGGTTTCCGCGTTTTACGGCACCCATGGTCACCACACCATCAATTTCTGAAACGATGGCAGGATTGGATGGATTCCTTGCTTCAAACAATTCGGTTACCCTGGGCAGACCACCGGTGATGTCTCTCAATTTACCCAACACACGAGGAATCTTCACGATCACCGTTCCTGCTTTTACATCTTCACCATCTTCAGGAATGATATGCGAACCTGTTGGCAGGTTATATGATTTATTTTCTTTGCCATGTACCAAAATGGACGGAATCTTTGTCTTGTCCTTGGTCTCGATCACCACTTTCTCGCGGTGTCCTGTCTGCTCGTCGGCTTCTTCGCGATAAGTAATGCCTTCGATCACATTCTCGAACTTCAGCACTCCGTTGATCTCCGCAATGATGACGTTGTTGAATGGATCCCAGGTACAGATCACATCACCCTTGGCCACGCGCTGACCATCCTTGATGTTCAGTGTAGCTCCGTAAGGAATGTTATTGGTGATCAGCAGGCGATCGTTCTTGGTATCCATGATCCTTACCTCTCCGGTACGGCCTATGACTACCTGAACATCTTGTCCTTCGTTATTCTGAGTGATAACAGTACGCAGACCATCAAATTGAACGGTACCATCAAATTTTGCAGCGAGCGTAGATTCAACCGCAGCTGATCCCGCAACACCACCCACGTGGAAGGTACGCAGTGTGAGCTGTGTTCCTGGTTCACCAATGCTTTGTGCTGCAATGATACCAACCGCGTCACCACGTTGTGCCAGATAACCTGTTGCCAGGTTCTTGCCATAACATTTCACGCAGGTTCCTCTCTTGCTTTCACAAGTGAGCACCGATCTGATCTCCACAGTTTCAATTCCAGCTTCTTCAATACGTGTTGCAATGTTATTCGTGATCTCTTCACCCGCAGCTACCAGCAGTTGATCGTTTTGCGGATCGTAAACATCATGGAGTGAAGTACGACCTTCAATACGGTCGGACAAAGGCTCGATGACGTCTTCATTATCTTTCAGTGCGGAGGTGGCAATACCACGCAGTGTTCCGCAATCTTCTTCTGTGATCACTACATCCTGTGCCACGTCCACCAGACGACGGGTAAGATAACCCGCATCGGCAGTTTTGAGGGCTGTATCGGCCAAACCTTTACGCGCACCGTGCGTGGAGATAAAATAGTCCAATACATTCAGTCCGCCTTTGAAGTTGGAAAGAATCGGATTCTCGATGATCTCCGAACCTGTAGAACCTGATTTCCTTGGCTTGGCCATCAGTCCCCTCATTCCTGCCAGCTGTTTGATCTGCTGTTTGGAACCACGGGCACCGGAATCAAGCATCATGAACACAGAGTTGAATCCCTGTTTGTCCGAAGAAAGTTCGCGGATCAAAGTCTCGGTGATCCTTGTATCCACGCGCGACCAGATGTCAACAATCTGGTTGTATCGCTCGTTATTGGTGATCAAACCCAGGTTGTAGTTTTCCCATACTTCCTCCACTTCCACTTTTGCGTTTTCCAAAAGCTGATTCTTGATATCAGGAATGATCAGGTCATTGATGGAGAAGGACAGACCACCCTGGAAGGCAGTGCGGAAACCGAGCTGCTTGATATCATCCAGGAATTTTGCGGTCTTGGGAACATTGGTAATGCTGATGATGTCACCGATGATCTCACGAAGATTTTTCTTGGTGAGCAGTGCATTCACAAAACCAACTTCTTTCGGAACAAACTGGTTAAAGATCACGCGGCCAACTGTAGTATCAATGAGCTTGTATGTGAGCACACCATCTGGTTCGCGGAAATTCGTTTTTACTTTGATCCAGGCGTGAAGGTCAACCTTGCCCTCATTGTATGCAATGATCACTTCTTCTTCGCTATAGAAAGCCTTGCCTTCACCACGAACTTTTTCTTTGTCGGTTGTCTTCTTGCCTTTTGAAATATAATACAGACCAAGCACCATGTCCTGTGAAGGAAGAGTGATTGGCGTTCCATTCTGAGGATTCAAAATGTTGTGAGAAGCAAGCATCAGGAGCTGTGCTTCCAGAATAGCCGCGTGGCTCAAAGGAACGTGCACCGCCATCTGGTCACCGTCGAAGTCGGCGTTGAAGGCCGTAGTTACCAGAGGATGCAATTGAATGGCTTTTCCTTCCACCAACTTGGGCTGGAAAGCCTGGATGGACAAACGGTGCAGCGTTGGCGCACGGTTCAACATCACAGGATGACCTTTCAGAATATTTTCAAGGATATCCCAAACCACCGCTTCTTTTTTGTCAACAAGTTTTCTTGCCGACTTCACGGTTTTGACGATACCTCTTTCTATGAGTTTACGGATGATGAATGGTTTGAACAATTCAGCAGCCATGTCTTTCGGTAATCCACACTCGTAAAGTTTGAGTTCGGGTCCTACTACGATCACAGAACGGCCGGAGTAGTCAACACGTTTACCCAAAAGGTTCTGGCGGAAACGACCTTGTTTACCTTTCAGTACATCGGAAAGTGATTTCAGTGCGCGGCCACCTTCAGCTTTCACCGCATTTGATTTACGGCTGTTGTCGAAAAGCGAATCCACGGCTTCCTGCAACATACGCTTCTCGTTACGAAGGATCACTTCCGGTGCTTTGATCTCCAGCAAACGTTTCAAACGGTTGTTGCGGATGATCACACGGCGATAAAGATCGTTCAGGTCAGAAGAAGCGAAACGTCCACCATCAAGCGGAACGAGCGGACGCAGTTCCGGTGGAATCACCGGAATGTATTGCATCACCATCCACTCTGGACGGTTGGAAATGCGTGATTGAGCATCACGGAAAGATTCTACAACAGAGAGACGCTTGAGCGCATCGGCCTTACGTTGCTGTGAAGTTTCTGTTGCTGCTGCATTTCTAAGATCAAAGGAAAGCTGGTCAAGATCGATTCGGGCAAGCAGATCGTGAACTGCTTCCGCTCCCATCTTTGCAATGAATTTATTGGGATCTTCATCAGGAAGATACTGGTTGTCCTTCGGCAGTGTGTCGAGGATGTCGAGATATTCTTCTTCTGTAAGAAGGTCACCATAGTTCTGTCCTTTGTCGGCGCGAATACCTGATTGGATCACTACGAAACGTTCGTAGTACACAATGCTCTCCAGTTTTTTGGAGCTCATTCCCAGAAGGTAACCGATCTTGTTGGGAAGTGATTTGAAATACCAGATGTGTACAATGGGAACCACCAATTTGATGTGGCCCATTCTTTCGCGACGAACTTTCTTCTCTGTTACTTCCACACCGCAACGGTCGCACACGATGCCTTTGTAACGGATACGTTTGTATTTTCCGCAGGCACATTCGTAATCTTTTACTGGTCCGAAAATCCTTTCGCAGAACAAACCATCACGTTCAGGTTTGTAAGTACGATAGTTAATTGTTTCAGGCTTGAGGACTTCACCAAAGCTTTTTTCCAGAATGCTGTCCGGTGAAGCCAGTCCGATCGTGATCTTTGAAAAACTCGGTCTCGGACGGTTGTCTCTTTTATTAAAAGCCATTATTATTTATGGTTTTACTTTTTTAATAAACTTCTTATTCAGCTATTAGCTGATAGCTTTGGGCTATTAGCTCTTCTTTTTAGTCATGGAACTTCAGGTCTAATCCCAATCCTCTCAATTCGTGAACCAATACATTGAATGATTCAGGGATGCCGGCGCGCGGGATGTTCTCACCCTTGACGATCGCCTCGTATGTTTTAGCACGGCCAATGATATCATCTGATTTGATCGTGAGCAGTTCCTGAAGAATATTCGATGCACCATACGCTTCCAGTGCCCACACTTCCATCTCACCGAAACGCTGACCTCCGAATTGAGCCTTACCACCCAATGGCTGTTGGGTAATGAGACTATATGGTCCGATACTCCTTGCGTGCATCTTATCATCCACCATGTGGTGCAGCTTGATGATGTAGATCACACCCACCGTTGCTTTTTGGTGGAAGCGCTCTCCTGTTTCACCATCATAGAGATAAGTATGTCCGAATGTAGGAAGACCTGCTGCTTCAATGTTCTTGGCGATGTCTTCAACAGAAGCTCCGTCGAAGATGGGCGTTGCAAAGCGAATACCCATCTTTTCTCCAGCCCAACCCAATACGGTTTCATAGATCTGACCGAGGTTCATACGGGAAGGCACACCCAGCGGATTGAGAACAATGTCAACAGGTGTTCCATCCTCGAGGAAAGGCATATCTTCCTGGCGAACGATCTTGGCCACGATTCCTTTGTTACCGTGACGGCCTGCCATCTTATCTCCCACTTTCAACTTACGCTTCACGGCGATATACACTTTTGCAAGCTTCAACACACCAGCAGGAAGTTCATCACCAATTGAAATATTGAACTTCTCTCTCTTGTATCTTCCAAGTTCCTCGTTGTATTTGATGCTGTAGTTGTGCAGCAGGATATTGATCTGGTCATCGATCTTGGCATCAGCTGTCCATCCAAGCGGATTGACATTCATGTAATCGATCTGTGCAAGATTCTTTTGAGTGAACTTCGCTCCTTTTCCAATCAACACTTCACCAAAGTTATTGCTCACTCCTGCCGATGATCTTTCCCTGAGAAGTGTTTGCAGTTTATCCAGCAATACCTCCATCAGGTCAGCTACATTCTTCTCGTGGATCTTCTCCAGTTTTTCCAGCGCGGCTTTTTCACGAACCTTGGCATTCTTGTCTTTCTTGGCACGTTGGAAAAGTTTTTTGCTGATCACTACACCTTCCACACCGTTGGGTGCTTTCAGTGAAGCATCTTTTGCATCACCTGCCTTGTCGCCGAAGATGGCTCGAAGAAGTTTTTCTTCCGGCGTAGGATCAGATTCACCTTTTGGCGTGATCTTACCAATCAGGATGTCTCCTTCTTTGATCTGGGCACCAATCCGAATGATACCATTTTCGTCGAGGTCTTTCGTTGCTTCTTCCGAAACGTTTGGAATATCCGGTGTCAGTTCTTCTTCACCGAGCTTTGTATCGCGCACTTCCAGTTCGTATTCAGAAATATGAACAGAAGTAAACAAATCTTCTTTGACTACTCTTTCCGAGATCACGATAGCGTCCTCGAAATTATATCCCTTCCAGGGCATGAAGGCCACTTTCAGGTTTTTACCCAGTGCCAGTTCTCCATCTTTGGTAGCATATCCTTCTGTAAGGAAGTCGCCTTCTTTTACTCTTTGTCCCTTCTTCACAGCGGGCTTCAGGTTGATAGAAGTTTCCTGGTTGGTCTTGATGAATTTTGTGAGCTTGTAGATTCTCAAATCATCTTCAAAAGAAACGAGGCGTTGTTCTTCGTTTCGGTTGTAACGAACATGAATTTCGTTGGCGTCCACGAACTCCACCACACCTTCTCCTTCCGAGTGGATCTGGATTCTTGCATCACGTGCAGCTTTTCCTTCCAGGCCTGTACCCACAACAGGAACATCAGGACGAAGAAGAGGAACTGCCTGGCGTTGCATGTTCGATCCCATCAGCGCACGGTTGGCGTCATCGTGTTCCAGGAAAGGAATCAGCGATGCACTCAATCCTACGATCTGGTTGGGAGCAACGTCCATGTATTCTACTTCACCTTTGTCGAGAATGGGGAAGTCACCTGTTTCGCGGCTCACAACTTTGTCTTCCGCAAAATTTCCTTTTTCATCCAGCGGTGTATTGGCCTGTGCGATCTTGGCTGTATCTTCTTCTTCCGCGCTAAGGAAAGTGAGTTGTTTCATTTCCACCTTTCCATTATTCACTTTGCGATAAGGAGTTTCGATAAAGCCCATCTCGTTGATCTTCGCATGCACGCAAAGCGTGGAGATCAATCCGATGTTTGGACCTTCAGGAGTTTCAATGGTGCAAAGACGACCATAGTGACTATAGTGTACGTCACGTACTTCAAATCCTGCACGCTCGCGGCTAAGACCACCGGGTCCGAGTGCGGAGATACGGCGCTTGTGCGTGATCTCTGAGAGCGGATTGGTTTGATCCAGGAACTGAGAAAGCTGTGAGGTACCGAAGAAAGAATTGATCACAGAAGAAAGTGTCCTTGCGTTGATCAGATCAACAGGCGTGAACACCTCGTTATCACGAACGTTCATTCTTTCACGGATGGTTCTTGCCATACGGGCAAGTCCTACTCCAAATTGTGCATAGAGCTGTTCTCCCACTGTGCGAACACGGCGGTTGGACAGGTGATCGATGTCATCAATCTCCGCCTTTCCATTTGTAAGACGTACCAGATATTTGATGATCTCGATGATGTCTTCTTTGGTCAGTGTCTTTTGATCGAGCGGAGCGTTAAGATTCAATTTGCGGTTGATCTTATAACGTCCCACTTCGCCGAGGTCATATCGTTTGTCGGAGAAAAATAATTTATCAATGATACCTCTGGCAGTTTCATTATCGGGAGCATCAGCACCGCGCAACTGGCGGTAGATCACCTGAACGGCTTCGAGCTCCGAGTTGGAAGTATCCTTATTGAGCGTGTTGTAGATGATTGCATAATCACCACCCACGTCTTCTTTCTGAACAAAAACAGATTTGATATCCATTTCAGAAATGGTATCAATCGCTTCGTCATCCAGAACGGAATCACGCTCGAGCACCACTTCGTTTCTTTCGATGGACACTACTTCACCGGTATCTTCATCCACAAAATCTTCTACCCAGCTTCTCAATACGCGTGCAGCCAGACGACGACCGTTATATTTCTGAAGAGATTTTTTGTCTCCCTTCACTTCATCAGCCATTCCGAAAAGCTCCAGGATGTCTTTGTCTGTTTCATAACCAATTGAACGAAGCAGGGTGGTCACCGGGAATTTTTTCTTACGGTCGATGTACGCATACATCACGTTGTTGATGTCGGTAGCAAATTCCATCCATGCACCTTTGAAAGGAATTACCCGTGCAGAGTAAATCTTTGTTCCGTTGGGGTGAATGGATTGTCCGAAGAATACACCCGGAGAACGATGCAGCTGTGATACCACAACGCGCTCAGCACCATTGATCACAAAAGTGCCGCGGGGAGTCATGTAGGGAATATTTCCAAGGAATACATCCTGAACGATGGTCTGGAAATCGATATGCTCTTCATCGTTACAGCTCAGGCGAAGTTTTGCTTTGAGCGGAACAGCATAAGTTAATCCGCGCTCCATACATTCTTCAATGGTATAGCGGGGAGGATCAATAAAATAATCAAGAAATTCGAGAACGAAGATGTTGCGGGTGTCGGTGATGGGAAAATTTTCCTTGAACACTCGGAACAAACCTTCAACGTTTCGCTTGTCGGGGGTGGTTTCTAACTGAAAGAATTCTTTAAAAGATTGGATCTGTACAGCCAGAAGATCGGGTGTTTCAGCAATGTTTCCAATCTTGCCGAAATTAACCCTTTGATTCAAAGTTGTAGGCATATGAATAAAAACCGGTTTAATGTTATGAACGGGCAAATCATTTACAGGCCTTCATCCGCACCAGGCGAATAAAGACAACAGTATCAGAACTATTTAAGAATGAATTGCGACGTCAAAATGTTTTTGGCCAAAACTAAAGGACTGCAAAAGTAAGCAATAAAGCCACACCAACAAGGTTTTTTTGCACACAAAGATTGAGCCATAATACTTTTGGCAATGTTTTAATACATGGTAACTTTTTGCCATGGCAAGTCAAAAATGGATCAGGGATTACCTGTACTTCAGTAAGAGAGACCGGCTCGGAATCTTTGTACTCCTTTTGTTGATCGCGATCATTTATTGTGTCCCTCTTTTGGTTCCGGGTCGGAAAATTATCGCGCCGCAGGAAGTGGTTCTTTTACGGGCAGCCATCGATAGCCTTACCAGAACAACAAGGGATACTGCCAGGTTGCACCCTTACCGCAAGCAGGAAAGAGAAGGCGCCGCATTGGGAGCGCTCTTTGCCTTTGACCCAAACACAGCCACCACAGACGATTGGCGAAGAATGGGACTGAAAGAAAAAAGCATCCTGATCATTGAGCATTACCGGAGCAAGGGAGGAAAATTTTTCAAACCCGATGATCTGAAAAGGATCTGGGGACTGCCTCCCGGTTTTTATGAAAGGGTGAAAGATTCTGTTCGTATTGAAGCCAAACGACCAGAGTTTAAAAGAACATTTGAAGCCCGTCCCGCAAAAAACATCGGGCTCGTCATCATCAACGAAGCGGATTCGGTGGCCTGGATAGCCCTTCCGGGAATTGGAAGCAGACTTTCAGAAAGGATCATACATTACCGGGATAAGCTGGGTGGCTTTTATAAAGTAGAACAAATAGGCGAAACCTTTGGCCTGCCGGATTCTACGTTTCAAAAAATAA
>JBJMLU010000147.1:0-19509 GCA_045805145.1 Flavisolibacter sp.
AAACAATAACAAAAAACTACACACATAATAAAATAACAACAACATAGTATTGAACGCACATTTAATCGCAGCTGCAAATACTTATTAAACGCTGCGGGCCGTGCTTATTGGCAATGAAGTAAAAAGCACCGCAGGCGCAGATATCAAAATAAATATCAAGCTTCCTAAATACAGGCCTGTATTCATCAAGGGTATCAATTCAACGGATAAAGCAACTGTTGTAAATATTCTTAAGAATTATTTTTTACTAGATGATAGCGAAATTGATCTGGGCCCTGGACCAGACTGCAAGCCTATAGTCGACAGTTTTGACCCTGCACTTGCACTCATTCCTGCGCCTGTAGTTGGGAAAGTAATGTTAGCCGATGCCAATGGTACTTCTATTCATGAAACAACAGAAAAATTCAGCCTTACTATAAAAGGACTGGTAGGCAGCGATGTTATCAGCACCATCAGGCCCATCATGAAAAAAGAAAGCGACCTGCAGTACATGGAAGCATTTTATGATGATTACAAAACCCAGTTCCTCGACCGGGCCAATAAAAAAGCAAAGCTTGCCGATCCCGAGCATGATATACGTGAAAACGTGATGGTGCCGGAATTCTTTACCCTGGCTGCACTGCTTACTTTGGAAACCTTCTTCAATCAAATCAATCCAAAACAAAAGAACGGAGAAGCGGTTAATCCTGCAATTAGTGTTGATAACGATGGAATCTTCCATTATGAGTACATCATCAAAAATGAGAATAGCGAAGATGAAACAGTGAAAGGCACCTGGGACCCGAAAGATTCACTGGAAGACATCACAGGCCAGCTGAATTATTTTTATAACAGCGGCCTGCGCCTGCCGGAAGTAGCAGCTGCACTTGCCACCAAAGCTATTTATACGGTGCTGGAACAGCAGGAAACAATCACGCCTTTGGCAACTGCCAATCTTGATCCCGCAACAGTCAGCATACTGCTGGATGACCAGGACATTACCAATGAAGTATTTGGAGAATCACCCGCAGCCCGCGATGGAAACATCCGCGATATGCGGAAATTCATTTCAGAATTTGGAGCTCCTGACTTCCTGAAACAATTGCGTAATGAATTTGATGCAGCCGGTCCAAAGTTCACTCAGCCATTCTCTTTATTGCCCGTAACACTTGGCGTGCAAACAGGCCGGCTGAACATAGAAAACAATGGTGTTGTTGAAGGAAGGTTCTTTGAACTGCCGGCTAAGCTGGCGCAGCATGGCACACTCTCTTCATTGTATTCTTACGCTGTAAAATTTGCAGACGTTAAGCAAACAACCGACGAAGGCGCCGTTGTACTCAATTTTGCTAATTGCCTGAATGTAGAAGTGAGAATAAAGCGCCATACCAACCGTGTAGTGGAAATAGTGAACGTGTATGCAGATGACCTGAACCTCATCAACACACTTCACACCCAGCAATTTGATATAGACGGTATTGACTTGTACTACAAGCCGGTGGAAAATGATCCGAACCAACCCGTACACCTGCGCCGGCTTATTGATACAGTTGCTACCATTCTTAAAACAAATTTGTCGCCCCGCACTTCACCGCCTTTGTTTGAAATTTTGACCAAGGCGCGTAAAGAAGAGGAGAAAGAAGACCGCAGCTTCTGGGAAGATTCCAATAAAGACCGCAAACATTTTATCAAGCTGTTATGGGAAGCAGTAACTACTAACACAGGTGGCTACTTTATGGTGCTGGATAAGGATTTTGATGCGATACTGCCCATAGAAAGCACTGAGGAAACAATGATCATTTCTTTTCCAACCTCTAGCGCCGAAGTGCCACGTTACTTCAATTGCTTCAGGTTGGCATTTAGCAAAGACGTGTTTGACAAACTGGATACAAAAACGCATTACCTGTACCTAGATAATATCTTGCTTGATAAGAAAAAGGTACAAGAATATCATCCAGTTATTCCGGCTCACAGTTTTGGCTTTGAAGTATTCCGCGACCGCACAAGGAATAACAAGAGCAATTACTTGCAATACCTGCCGCTTGAATTCAATTTGCATGAAAGCAGCGGCAAAGTGATACTGGACAAGGAACGCATATTGCCTATTATGCCAACGAGTGTGTTGGACAAAGATGGCAAGGAGATACCTGGTAAACTGAAATACGAGCACATTTCTCCTTTGAACATAATGGATCGCAGCATAACAGTGGATGACCTGGCTGCATTTTTGGCAGAACAAAACAATGTGAAGCGCTATGAAACCGTAGGAAAGAAATACAAGCTGGAATACGATCTCAGGGATGTGCATGGTTACAGGATCGCTGTAAAAGGCGAAACGCCGTTTGGCTCCGCAACGTACACGCATTTCTATTTTGATAAGCTGGTGCCCGTGGAATCATGGCCGCTTATAAAGCTATCCTACTGGTTTGACAAATGGGACCAGCGCACCAATACCTTAACATGGAATGTTTCCTGCAACAGTGATATCCGTGAAATACTGGACTTGGCTGCCATAGAGCGGATCGGCAATGATTTCAAATACAAACTCGGCGATGCAATAAAACCCGCCGACATTAAAAAACTGCAGTTGATAATCCCCGGCGTATTAAATAATCTGTACACCATATTGGCGCAGCTTACTGATACAAGGACCGTTGTTTCACTCAGCAATTACAAAGGCACAAAACCCGTAAAAGAAGAATTAAGGAAGAAGATAGAAAGCATTACGTTGCTGTTGCAAAACATCACTGAAACAAACCACATGCCTGCGGCAAATGTTGCAGCAACCGATGCTTTTATTATTGAAACAACACCGGCAGACAGTGTAAAGAATCTGCATGCGATAAACATCAGCATCAGCCGGCCTGTAGAAAATACATTGGCTAACAAAGAAGCCGCTGATTTATTTGGCTACAATGAAAAACTGCTCAGTGATGCCGACCATACCTGGGAATTTGCCACTACGCATTGTTGCGAGTCTGAAATTGCACATCTCAATCCTGCAAATAATGCAAGATCGTCTGTTCACGATTTGAATGATGCGGTAAGACTGGGTACAAAGTTGAAGTTCGACACCACAAACCCAAACGATCCGCAAAAAGTGCAAATGGCTGCATGGTCATTAGGCATCAGTTCTGACAACGTTACCCAAAAGCGTGTGTTGTTCGTGGTGAACGAGGCAGGGCTTTCGCAGATAAAAGCTGGAAATGCAGATGCAACTGACGCATTCGATGAAAATAAATGCTATTTCGGCATCAGGCCATTCTCTAACAAGTTATTCTCCGGCGAATATTCACCGCATTTGCCTGATTTGCCTTCGGAAGTGTTTACCAATATCGATCTTGATAAATCGCTGTGTATAGTGTTGAACAAAATGGATGAGTTGTTGCAGGCCAATTTTATTTCTGCACAGGTGAAAACCGGGCAGGATACTGAAAAGAACCTTTTTGAGCAGCTGGTATCAGCAAAAAAGCAGTTGGCCAAATCACATCTGCAGGAAAAACTGGATTGGGTAATGCAGGAGCAGGAAGTGAGCGAAGAAATAAAAATGGAATTCCGGAACCTGTTGCTGGAGCGGCTGAATAATTTTTATGATTACGATGGCATCATCAGCACCGGTATAATTACGCCGCTGGATCTCTCAGGCAATCGCCTTACGCTTAGCCTGGATACCCAAACCGGTTACAAACTGGTATCGTCTAAAATAGATGAGAATAAGAAATGGTCTGTGCTGTTTGACCAGCGTGAACAAACTGATGTCAATTTTAATGTACTGCCATGTGTAACACACATTGAATTCGATATTACTCCTGCAGCCGGCAGCGAAGAAATAGAGCATTCCACCTGGATACAATTGATAAGGCCGGCGCAATTTGAGAAGATTTACAAGGTGAAAGACTGGCACCGCATCATTCGTGAGTTTCCAGATAAGCCAGTGATATTGCAGCATTCAGCTGATCAGCGCTTCACAGAAACCGACCCGCAAGCAGCGGAATGGAACATTGAGCAACTGGGCAAGTGGTTCTATCACCTGGAAATAAAGGATACTTATCAAATGGATGACCGCATTAAGGGAAACATAACGCTGGCCACACAAGCAGCAAAATTGCGAAAGGAAGCAGCCGGTCTTGAAAACTTTATTGCTTATTGGGCGGCACGCATTATTTCACAGGGAGCTGCTTTTGACTGGAAACCATTTGTAACTGATCTGCACCAGCAATTTTCTGCGCTTGCAGTTAGAACTAAGGAAGTTCTGCCGAAAACTGCCCAGCATTCATTTGAATTGAAAAAGATTGCTGATACCGAATGGAGCATCACCAATGCAGCCATTATCCCCGGCGTCACCATCAGCTTCCGCGAAGGTGCAGGCAAGCCGCACATACAGGTAGGAGATTTCAATGTGTTTAGGTCTGGAGAGAATATCATATCTGTACAGGTAGATGTAAGGGTGGTTAGAAATTCTGATCTGAAGAACGAAGAGTTTATTTACGAAACTGAAAAAGTTGAACCTGCCACTCCGGCCACTCCGCACATCAGGTATTTCAACCGTATTTTGTTGCGGGAAAAAACCTTCGCTGAAAAAGTGTTTACGGATGAGGTGATTGCCAACCCATACAAATCAACCGCACGCTTTTACATGGCTACAGGCGATATGGCCGACCAGGATACGCCTTTGCCTTCACTGCCCATACAGCAGATTGAATGCCTTCAGGGTTCGCGGCCTACGATGATGGACGACCTGTTTAAAAAACATAGCAATGGACACGCTTCATTTTCATTAACTGTTTATAATAAATCAACCGATGAAACAGAACTCCCCGTTTTTTATGCCGATACTATCTATAAAGATTAATTACCGGCGAATAGCCATCATGCCATGGCTGATGATAACAATGCTGCAATCATTTTCGCAGAAAGTGCAGTCAGTAGAAGTTTTTGGAAGCAAAGACGGCGTATGGCATTTTTATCCCGGCCGTACCAGCTTTTTAAAAGTAACGCTTGACACTATACCGCTCCCTGTAGCGCAATCCTTCGTGGTTTATGTGAACAATATACCGGTCAGGAAAACCTATCCCATTGGCACACTGAGCGGCAAAACATTGAATTACCGTTTTGATTTTGATAAAGACACACAAATAGCGGTATGGAAAGATTTTTTTCATGCCAATGAAGGTGAGCCGAAGTTAGATAAAGCTCGTATAAGTGTCGGACCGGAATCCGGCGTCCCATTGCAACCAGTCGAAATCAATGTGCAACTGGTGAAAGAAAATGCACAAGCCTGGACCTGGATCGTTGGTGTAATTTTACTCGCAGTCTTTACATTCGCTCTTTTCTGGACGCAAATATTCAGGGAACCAACAACCATTCCTGATATCGTCAAAACCAAATTCAGTTTATCACGCGTACAGTTTGGCGTATGGAACATACTTATCCTTTTCAGCGCTACATTTATATATTTACACACGGCCAAACTGCTGCCAGTTCCCCCTCAACTCTTAGGATTATTAGGCATTAGTGGCGGCCAGTTTATACTGGGATGGGCGCTGGCCAAAACAAGTACCGGCGAGTTTGTGGCTAAGGAACCTACCGGGACCCTGGTAGGCGATATTGGCGAAGGCCTGCACCGCTTCCAAAATTTACTCTGGTCTGTAGCCCTATGGATCTATTTTATCCAGGCGCTGCTGGTCAATGTAGACTATCCAGCAATTGATACAAACTTATTAATACTAACAGGATTTACAGTTGGATTGTATGCATTCGGTAAAGCAAAAGAAACCCCTGCCGAAGTTAAGAAGCGTGCAAAAACAAAAATTGTTCAATCATAAACAAATATTCAATCACAATAAAAACTAATTGATATGCCTTCAATTCAGACCAGGATCATTGCGCTGCAGCAGGTAAATGCAGATGGATCGGTCATGGTAACTTTTGAACTGACAAACAACGGCCACGATGATGTATATGTGCTGAAACGCGATACACCATTGGAAGGATTGAAAAGCGATTGCCTCGATGTAAGGGTGAACGGCGAAAAAGTTTTGTACGATGGCTACTTTCTGAAAAGAAGTGAACCCAACATGGAAGATTTTGTGCTGGTGAAAGCAGGGCAAATTGTTTCAGAAACATTCGACATCAGCTTGGCATACGATGTGTCAACACCCGGAACGTATGACATTCGGTTTGACGAAACCAAACTGGTGGTGATATCTGGCGAAACACGCAAGCTTAGCATGCGGGAAGCAAAAGCTGAAACCACAACTACTGATGTAGAAAATTTACCGGGAGTGCTTTCTCACGACAGTTACACGGTTCGGCAAACCATTGGGGCCGCGATGCGTACCGAAGCTAAAAAAAAACGGGCCGGAACTGAAGCCTTCGCCGCGGGATTAAAAAAGCCGGTGATCAAAGGTGCAAACGCAACGCAAAAAACCGAAATAGAAACTGCGCATAAGACCAGCTACGATTATACAATTGCGGCAATAGGCAAGGTGGATGATAATGCCACCTATAAATTATGGTTCGGTGAGCATACTGCTGCACGTGCAACCATTGTAAAAGATAATTATGCAAACATCAAGCAGCGCATGGAGACCGTGGAATTCACTTACGACCTCACCGGCAGCGGATGCACCGATGATACTTATGCTTATACAACCATTGGCGGAAGCACTATCTGGCTTTGCACACAGTTTTGGGCCGCTGCCGCAACAGGTTTCGATTCAAAAGCAGGCACGGTTGTGCATGAACACAGCCATGCAAGTGCACGCACAGAAGACCTTGTGTACCGGCAAGACCCGTGCAAGGAACTTGCCCGCGCAGATCCTGTAAAAGCTATCAGGAACGCCGACACCCACGAATATTTTGCAGAAGATGTAAATACAGTGCCGCTTTCACCATTTACAATTGAAACAATTTTGTCGGAGAACTTTGACTATTTAACCGTTACTCCCAATGAAACCGATGACGAGTCTGCATTGGCAGAAATGGCATTTAAAGCAAAGATTAGTGGGTGCATGGAAAATCCCAGGCCCTGGCATAACTGGCGGCCTGCTGAAAGCATAAAGCGGTTGCTGGCGCAGGTAAACAACATGGCCCCCGGCCGCAGCAAAGAGCATGACGGAACTATTGGCGACGCAGATCACCAGGGCCGCGACTCCGATCATAATCCATGGGTAAAAGATGAACAGTTGGGCATAGGTGTAGTAACCGCCGTTGACATTACCAACGACCCTGCACATAATTGCGCTTGCAATGCGCTTGCAAGCGCTTTTGAAAGAAATAAAGACCCGCGTATTAAATATGTGATCTGGAACAGAAGGATCATGAACTCTTCTGCAATTGATGGAAGTGAGCCGTGGACCTGGCGGCATTATACTGGTGAAAACCCACACAACTTGCACATGCATGTGTCTGTAAAGTGTGACAGGCCCAGTTATGACAGCACTGTTGATTGGGGATTGAGTTAATTGGTGATGCGTTTTCTTGAACCTGTGCGCTGTGCCATTATGAACCAGGCGACAATACTACTATTTAGCACCTGTTGCAATCTCGGATTTGTTCTTTTTTTCTCTTTTTGATAATTGCCTATGAAATATTGCATTGATGGTCGAATGTTGAATATAACCAAATGCTTCCGGCGTGGTATATTTTGGCAACGCGAAAGTTCAAAAAGAAGAAAAAGAAAAATAAATCTATCCGACGATAGTTATCGTTACCCTCGGCACATACAGCCCATAGGGTATAATTTTTTATTGTTATTTGGAAATATACCCTTTAGGGTATAAAAATGCTAATTCAACGATTTTTATACCCGATCTGATATAATATTAAATTTTACCGTAAATTTATACCCGAAAAGGTATACTATGGCTTTGGAAAATGATATCGCCTATTTTGTCAAATATAACCGCAATAAAGCCAGAATGACTCAGGAAGAGCTGGCCGCAAGAGCCGGTGTGGGTCTACGGTTTATCCGCGACTTAGAACAGGGTAAAGAAACGCTTCGGATAGACAAGGTAAACCAAGTCTTATCGCTGTTTGGTTATAAAATGATCCCGGGAACAAGCCGTCATCTCGACCCTTATGAAGTGCTTATGAACTATAATAATATCGCCGTCCATCTATACCTAAAAAATAGAACAGAACTATACGGAATTATCCTCGGTCCAGATTACGAAGATAGTCAGATTAAAGCTTGGCGATTTATTTCAAACAATAATGCAAAACAGTATAAAGAAACTGAAGACCCTGCACTGGTACAAATTGTTAACCATACGGATATTGAAAAAATCGAAACCCAGTAATAGACATGGTACGTTTAGGCAAAGTTTTCTATAAGGATACGTTTGCTGGCATCGTCTGGCAGAATGATGAAGGTTATGGATTTACTTATGACGCAGCTTATTTAAAAAGCCCGGAGGCCGCCGCGGTCAGCCTGACGCTTCCGCTTCGAACAGAGCCTTACCAAAGTAAAACAATGATTCCCTTTTTTGACGGGTTGATCCCCGAAGGATGGCTACTGGATATCACGGTTAAAAACTGGAAACTAAATCCTGCAGACCGGATGGAACTATTACTAACAGTGTGTAAGGATTGCATAGGTGCAATCAGTATAGAGGGAATGAATAAAGAAAATCACTTGTGAAAAAGCGCTGTCTATATTGCTATCAACCATTATCTGATAACACGGCGGATTTTCATACCGCATGCAGTAGGAAATTTTTTGGTACAGACACACCACCTCTATTAAATATCAACAAGGAACAGATGCAGGACCTGGCTAAAGAAATCGTCCTTCGCAGTGTGGCAGTTACCGGTGTTCAACCAAAACTTTCACTCACGATTGAACATATACCTGGTGATCCAAAAAAGTCAAGATTTACGATTGTGGGTCTATGGGGCAATTTCATTTTGAAACCTCCTACCCCAGAATTTGAGGCTTTGCCGGAAAATGAAGATCTCACGATGCACCTGGCTTCAATATTTGGCCTGCCCACTGCCGATCATAGCCTGATTCGGTTACAGTCAGGAGAACTCGCCTATATAACTAAACGATTTGATCGGGTTAACGGAGAAAAGCTTGCACTTGAAGACATGTGTCAATTGACAGAGACACTGACCAATGACAAATATCACAGTTCAATGGAAAAAATTGGTAAAGCGATCGCAAAATACTCTACGCAACCAGGGCTGGATGCAATCCGTTTCTTTGAACTCTCCTTGTTTTCATTTCTTACCGGCAATGCCGATATGCATTTAAAAAATTTTTCGTTGCTGACTACCCCTGCGAATGAAATTACCCTTTCGCCGGCTTATGACTTATTATCTACGAAGATTGCCATGCCGGATGATAAGGAAGAAACAGCATTAACACTAAATGGTCGAAAAAGAAAATTACAGACGCAGGACTTTGATACTTTTGCAAAGAATCTTAAAATTCCAGACAGAACGATTCGGAATATACGAACAAGGTTTAAAGAGCATTTGAAAAATGTGAATGAATGGATACTGATATCTTTTTTGTCTGATGAAATGAAATCTTTATATAAGAAAATTGTAGATCAAAATGCAAAACAAATTGGACTGATTGATAAAGAAGATGTACGCTATCAAGTCTATTAATTCACCTCTTGTGTTATTTTAAAAGAGTGGGTTTGCTCACCCTCAATTTTTAATCATTAATGACTTAAACAAGCAAAGAGATTCAGATGATCTGGAGCTGCTTGATGAAAGTATACTCTCAGAGCAGGTACGGTCAACTATTGCACCCAGAGCCACAGGTTCTCTTTGGATCTGAAAAAAATAATCGGAAAGCATACAATATAGTTACCATGGTAATACCCTAACCCGAACTGAAGGCCCTCCACTCAGAAATTAAAAAGCTTCAGTACCAAATTATTACAACGGAAAAGAAAGAGCCAGAAGAATATGACACTGCTGTTAGATAGCTCTCAGTGATTCGTACAAATGTCCAATAAGTGAGACATCAATGGTCTTACCTTTTCAAAAGAGACTGGTTTAGTTAGCATTTCGATATGAAAACGGTCACAAAACTTCCTATCTAATTCATTGTTGGAGGTCGTAAACATTACCAATGGAATTGAATGAAAGCGCTCCTCACTTTTTAATATCGCAAGGGTTTCCTTTCCATCCAAAACCGGCATATTCATATCCAATACGATCAAACAGGGCAACGGTTTTAAATCCGATTTTTTTAGAAAATTAATTAGCTCTCTGCCGTTTGGAAATTCTTGAATCTGTGTTGTAACGGGAAGGCTGCTTAGTACTTCCTTAAACAATTCCCGGTCATCCGGGTCGTCGTCGGCCCACAGAATAGTGTGTGTGCTCATGGTGGTGTTGATCGCCTGCAAAGTAGCAACTTTGAAAGATAAATTTTTATAATAATGTAAAGACTCACCTCGCTACAATGGTATATAGTCAAAAAACCTCCGGAGGGTAATCCCCCGGGAGCCGGCCAGTCTGACCTATGATATCACTTCAAACCAAAATAGTTTAGAATTCTTATCCTCGTTTGAGAAAAACCTCTGAAAAATTTGTTGTTTTTCTCAAGGAAAAGAAATCTGAATAATAAATATTCTCCTGGCTGAAATGAAGTTTCTCGATGAGGAATGATTCCCATTCCGCTAGCCAATTTGGAACTACGTCGATAATCCTCCATCCATCCAAAGAGTCGTTTTTTATTTCAAACATCACTGGAGTATTTGTAAAGCTAAATGCAGTGACGAAAAATTTGGAGTAAGAAGCACAATGCACCTGTGTAAATTCAAATGTAATTCAACCAATAGTACACCGTTCTGGAGTGTTCATATTTTTCATAGGATTGTCTTAGGATAATCAAACGTATAACCCGACCTGGGAAATACCAATAAGCAAAAGCCACTAATTTTTTTAATATGTATACATTAAAAGAAAAAGCCCCTATCCCGAAGGCAATGGAGCTTTTTTTAAGTGTTCAATAGTTAAGGACCTTTTCAAGATAATCAACGTTTCTTACCCTTGCAAGTTCCATTATAAACTAGTCCCTGGGTTTGAGTCCTTTTAGGACTATACCAGGGCCGAAATTAATTTCCCAAAGTGTAAGCCAAGGTCCGGGCAAGATCGTTTGAGGTTATAGAGCGGCCAGCCGCAGTTGCTCCTGTAAGAATTAATTGGTCGCAGTATCGTTTGCTGATATATACCTGCCGGACCTTTCCGCCTGCGCCATGAGGTGCTCTAAAATATCCGTTGTATTGCCTGCCCTTGTAATTGAACACAATTGGGATTTCTTCTGTAGGCATGCATAACAACGATGAAAATGCAAGCTATTGTAAGGTAACAACATGACCTACTTGCAGGGGTTGATTCGAGACCAAACGTCCAAACTGGTCATAAATAAGTCGATCAAGGAAGATACCCCCTTGAGGAGTGACTGAATATCTAAACATTGGAGTTTGATAGGACCAAGATGTTCCCTCAAAAACGGGCGGAGCAGACCATCCTACTTGCATCCATGATCCATCCATTGTGTTTACGGCAATAATTTTGCCTTGATCAGTAACCATATAATTAACAGGATATGGGTCTTGGGGAAAAAAGCATTGGGCGACATATTTTTCTACAGATTGCCAATTATCAGCAAAACGTGCTTGGGTATGAAACTCGGTAAGTGAAGTTCCTGTAACTCTTTTCTCATACGATTCTGCATCTCCCTCAATACTTGTTCCTAGATCCTTTATGTACTTGTATGCAAATAATTCAACACCCCATTGCATGTATTGTTCTGTATGCCTGATTTCGTGAGCCCACCACGATAAAAATCCAGTAATTCCAGGTTCTACTTTAAAAACAATTATATCATCCACCGTGACTGCATAGTGATCATCATTATACTTAACACCTTTTCCTATAAAATTGGGTAAAGTAATTTCAACCTTTCCTACAGCATATCGTGCTCTGCTTAAAACCTGCTGACTAAAAATACCACTCAGCGACTGTTTTATCGCATCTGGAATTGGTTTTGAATTTTGATAGTGTGATTCTCTGGCTGCATGAATCGCGGCAGCAAGCGGTGCGGCAGATATTACCAAAGGATTTTGTCCTTTAAGTATAGCTCCTAAATTATTTGCTCCAGCTACTCCCAATTGATTATAAAATTGAGAGGTAAATGTCCCTAAATCAAAAATGAAAGAACCTGCATCGCCGCCAGCTTGTTGAGCAAAATCCCGAGCTTTCTGGTACATAAAGTCATTTGGAGCTGAAGCTAGTCTTGTGCCTCCGATAATTGCATTGCCTGCATTACTGCCTATATCTTTCCAAGGTTGTAGAATTGATCCCGAACTTTGATTGCCAAGAATTGATTGTCCAGCATTGATTATGGTTTGGGTGGGTGCTGTCACAACATTAACGCCAGTATTAACAACTGAACCTACAGTTTTTTTGATATCGTCCCAAGAGAATTGTGAATAACAAGGAACACAACTAGCGATTAGCAAAAAGATGTTTATTCCTACGAATGACAATGATCTTTTCATGTCAAAATGTTATATGGTGATAAAAACGAACTGACTAATCCGCGATTTAGACTTAAAAATTTCCAGGTATTCAAAAATAGCAGCTAATGCTCACGGCTTGCCGCAGTGCGGGGCATCCACGATGCCGTTAGCGTAAATTTGGTAATATAGATCAAATGTTTTCAATCGCTTGGCTAACGTTCGTCAGCCCACATTGTGGCAATCCCCTCTTAGCCCCGTCTTTAGGAACTCTGTGTACTTACGTTGTCGGCTAATGGTTTCGATAATTTCTTGTAGTCCTGAGTTTATAAAAAGTATTTAATAGAAGAAGATATTGTTACTCGACTAGCTGGAAACTCTTTCGACCTTATTCAGGGAAATTCAATCATTATATAGTTCAAGGTAAGTAATAACAATCTCTCTCAGTCACTGTATTTATACGGTGGCTTAAGTCTGGATGTTCTCTTTGTTTTTAAAATAGGAGGAAAATACCAGCCAGATCGGTGGGTTTATTTGTTGTTGATTGACTTCTTCTTTTGCCCTATTAATCCTAATTAAACTTTATATCGGTAATTGGGTGGATTTCCCAAGCCCTTTCTGGTGAAAATTCTGGTGGCACAATCGTACCCGCCTTATGATCGGCGTTCTTGTAGAATTGACCGTTGCTGTGTAATCTTTTTCAAAATTGGAAATAATAGCTGTATCGGCTTTGCTCTTTATTGCGTTATCTATTTTCTTTCTCAAAATTTTCAGACTGGTTCTAACATTACTATCCTTCACATCGTGCGCAAGTATAAAATTATGCTGAGGGTCAACCTTACTAAAAATCATTACTTCGTTAAAAAAGACAATAGAAAAAATGGCAATGATAATAATTAAAGAGGCTGAGCCCATCCATTTGGCCGCCAGAGCTGGGTGAGAAAGGTTCAATACTGATGGTTGATACATGGTAATCCAGATAAAAAATTGAAAGGTATTGCAATTAGCAAAAAGGCGTCTATCCCGAAGGCTTTACTGTATTAATACGGTAATATTAAATCAGGGAATTCATTAATTTAATCTTTCAAACATTCTTATGGCAATTCGTATTATATGTATTCGAAAAGATGCGGGAAAGCACGAAAATCCGTACGTAGCTATCAGCACTCTTGGCTGGACACAACTCTGGGGAATTAAGAAGGATCCAAATGCATGATTGGGTTAAAAACGAAGGTGAATCTTATGTTTTAGATAATCTTGGCAATAAGGCATATCTGATTGCGGAGGTCAGCCCACGAGGAAATAAATTTGGTGAAGACAAAAGCCGACAGTGTTACACCTGTTAACTTACTAAAGCTGCAGGAATGCAAATAGCCTAAACGATGAATACTGGTAGAAGTATAATAACTGCTGTTGAAAAGCATATTTCAGATTTTTCACATTCTCTTCTCAAGTCTTTGTATGACAAAGGACAGGGGCTGATTATCAAATATGTGCCGAGCAAATGGGCTGTAAAGTACCTGGTTGCACAGAAACTAAAAATTTCAGAGAGCCCTGCCCTCACATGGGGAACAGCGACATATGTTACTCCCTTAATCTATCCACTTTCTTCAGCATTGTATGGCAGAATCGGCCTTGTCAGTAGTTACGATCCAACTAATTGGCAAGTTTTTGATGCAATAAGTGCTTCTGGGAGGGCCGCTTATGTTCGTTGGGCAAGAAACCAGCCTGCTTACCGTGATTTGCTTTTGACTGTTCACTCAACTCTTTGTAATCATGAACTTAGAAACAAATTCAGACAAGATTTTTCTATAGACTGTTTGCTATTTCATCCCGACCAAGAAGCGGAGTTCCATACGAATAAAACGGGTGACATTTGGATGGCTGTTACAGATTGGACTACAAATAATGAGATAGATATCGGACTAAGTGAACGTTTAAATACTGCTCGGTTCACCGTTTTAATAGATGAAGACTTTGACTTATTGGATAAAGACGGCTTACCTACACGGGTTTCAAAAGGCAAGATTGAAGACGCTACTGTGGGGATGATGACACGTCGATTCACAACAGGGATTGACATTGTGAGTGCTAGGACAAATATAAATTTGACTACAATGGTGCATAATGCGTATAGTAATAGCGGATTTGTACATATTTATATCATGCCATAATTCATGTTTTGAGTCCAATTTTTTCACTTTTAGATGACTTTATCCAAAAGATGTCCAACCCGGTCTATGGCATGGGTGAAAATGAAGACTATGCCATTAAATTTGGCCAACTGATTTCCAATTCTGAAGTAATACAAACTTTAGAAGCGGAGGCTAAGAACTTATCTTCTGTAGATGAATTGAGTCCATATTCCTGGCTATGGCTTTTGAGATGGTGTAGGTCCAGGAAGATTATGCTTGACGCTAACCTACTTTTGGAATTGATGAAGCAGTGGGAAAGTATTGCTGTGCAGGCATTGATTATTCAAGTTGCTATTTCTGAATCCGGCGAGACGCCCTTTGAAGCAAATTCTATAGAAAATTTCCCGAACGAGTGGCTACGTAAACTATTAATAATGTCTATCGAGGTTTCAGCTGGAAGAATAGAAAAGATATATAAGCAAGAAACTCTTATAAATATTTCGTTCGCACAAACACTGTTATTTTCTCTGATTCAGACGGACAGACAGATAGCCCGCCATGCCGCGCGTACCTTATTACGCCATGAGTGGCTAGGACGACAGCAGCTTCTAGAAAGTTATCGTGCACAATTGAGCTTGCTAGAGGCCGATACGAGAACGTTATGGATACAGCAATTCGGACAAGGGTAGCACAGGTAATATAAAAGGACATTTTTTTACAATAGCTAGTTATTTTATTCTTTTTAAATATTTTTTTTATGGCTGGAACAAGCATTCGAAACTTTTTTACCGGCAAGTATTTTGACATTCCTAAATATCAAAGAGGTTACGCTTGGGATCGGGAAAATATACGCGACTTATTTGAGGATTTACAGGAATCCATAGATTCCGGGACCAGTCACTATATCGGAACGATTGTACTTTCCCATTCTCCAGAGGATGAAGAAAAATTCTTTGTGGTGGATGGACAGCAGCGCATAACCACACTCACAATGATTATCAGTTGCTTAATCCAGCAACTCCCCGAGAGCGACCGTGCTTTTTTTCAGCGTTTTTATATCAAAGAAGATGGCAAATACAGGCTGCGGCCCTTAAACCGGGATCAGCAATTCTTGATTAGTTTGTTGGACGGGGAAGTCAAGGAGCCAACGAACAAGAGCCAGCGACTCTTGGCTAATGCGATAGAGGAAATTCAATTTAAAGTTGATGGAATCGTCGACAAGGTGAAATACCTAAAAACAATAGAAAAACTAGAAGTCGTGGAGTTTATAGAAAATTCTGAAGGTGATGCAATCAGGATTTTTGAAACAGTAAATGATCGTGGAAAACCTTTATCGAATATGGAAAAAGTAAAAAGCTTACTTATCTATTATTCTAACCGATACCTTCAAAAAAGTCTAGATGACAATATCAATGAGCACTTCAGCGACATATTTGAATATTACGACGATATCAAACACACTGGTGAACAACTCAATATAAATCTGATAAAAAACAGGGATTTTACCGAAGATAATTTAATGCGGTATCATTTTGTAACGTTCTCCGATTCCGATTATGACCCTACATCCAATGCCGTATTAACCTACATCAAAGCGCGGTTGAAGCAATTTCGTTCCACCTTCGATACAGGAGGCCAGGTGCTAATGGCCGATTTTATTCAAGAATATATTAAAAGCCTGCGTGCGTTTTTTTATTCCTGCAAAGCTGTGATTGATCGGGTAGAAGGGGAACCAGCATATTATAAACTATTTGTGATACTAAATTTGTCTGCAACACTTTATCCATTGATCGTTAAATTATCAATGCTGGATCTTCTTGACGTGGACGCCGATATTCCGGAAAAGCAAGTTACTTTTTTTCACCTGATTGAACTAATTGAAGTAAGGGTATATAAGACTCGAGGAACTGATCCAAAAAGAGACATTGCCTGGTTTGTCTACAACATCAGTTCTAAAACGATAGTTGGAATGGCAGAATGGCTTTTGTGGTTTAATGAGCGATGGATGACTTCCGATCAGTTCAGGCTTATATTATCTGGAAGCTTGTATGGCAATAGAGCCCTTAGCTATATGTTCATTGAGTATTGCGAGATGTTGAAAGGTAGGCCTTTCACGATTTCGGAATTAAGGCAATTATATGAAACCAGCCCGACCATTGAGCATATACTTTCCCAGACGCCAAACTTCGATCCTGCAGCTTTTGGATTTAAAGGAAGGGAAGAATTTATCGAGTACGAGCACCGTTTAGGAAACCTTACTGTAATAGAAAAAGGACTGAATTCAACTATGGGTAATAATAGTATTATTGAAAAATTAAAAAATTACGACAGAAGCAGATTTGAATCTACTCGCAAGCTCTCTTCCGACATAGACACTATAAAAGAATTTACCAAAACAGAATTGGAAACTCGGACAGCCGAACTAGTTGATTTTTTTTCAAGAAATTGGTGGTGTTAAAGAGGTCTGGAGTAAAAACCAATGTGAATTGATTTGTTTTTGCATACTTTTTAAGTAGAACAATCTGCCGAGTTAAATTCAGATTTCACAGAAATTATGTGCTTGTTGGTTTTTTAGAATTTATCAGCGTTTTTTAAGTGTAATTCTAATCTTGTTAGTTAGAAGTTGAATTAATTGAGCTTTTGATGCTCCTTGAAAATTGCCAATTGTCAGCACAAAATTAATAGGAAGTACAATCACTTTTCTTGATCTTCAGAGCCTATGGTTCTAAAAGAATCACTCTTTTCAAGGAGTTCTTGAATTTCTTGAGAAAAGTCTGATCCGGTTATATGCGATATAGTCGTAGAATAGGCTATAGTATTACCGCTCTCAGTATTTATTAGTCGGGAGTCCAAAGATCTGATGAAGGGTTTAAGCTACAACTGTATCGGCCCTTTACTTGAGAACCGTAGCCTTTGCGATGGATAACGATCTACGGTATAAGTGGGTGAAACGACGAAACTGAATAGAGATTTTTGACTTTTTCAATGGCATTTGTATTCGCAGCGTTTAAGGCAAGCGATTGTTTATAACTCGCTTTCTGGATGATTTGAAACTTCTGATCTACAGAAAACCTCAGGTGAGTCTTTGACATAATCCTAAATTTAAGTGACTAAATGATTTACAATTTTAGTCCGGGCATTTATACGGCTAAAACAGGCATCTCAACAGTAGAATTAATGGTGCCATTTTTCAGCTTCAGTTTAAAAAAAATAAATTAAGACAAATGAATCTTAAATTAATCGCAGAGGATGCACTGAACTATCTATTTGAGGGATACATACAAACCGGTGGTACAGGTATTTTTGCTTTGGATGAAGTAGCACAAAAGCATGGTGTGGACGCTCAGCAACTCGGCAGCCTACTTAATGAGCAAGGTTGGATACAAAACCCTAATTACGGACCATTTGGATTTTCCTGCCAAATTTCCCGAAGCGGTGTACAACAAATCCAGCCAGATTATTTTTCCGATTTGATATCTACAGCAATTATTACGGCTGGGCACATCAATGATTGGACAGGCCTTTTGACGGCACTTGGGCTTGAGCCAAAAGACTATCAAAGAGTGCATGATTTAGGAAAAGTCTTCGAACGTAACGGCCTTGCAGAAGTGCAATACCAGGTCGATGATGTCTACATAAAGCTCACGCTATTAGGAATGGAAAAGTACCATAGGGAAAATCAGGGAGGCTTTTTTAGTTAGTTTAAATTTTAAACATGGAATATGACCATTTTTGAACAAATGGTAAGAGCTTGCTTGCATATGGTAAGAGGAGACAAGCCTAATTTTTTGAATGCTTCGCCATCTTTTTAATGCCCGGTTAGTACACCGATGGCTTTGTCCTCATATTCTCTAGAATGTGCTACAGTACAAATAAAATTGTGCCCTTTATGCTGAATAAGCACGCCTGATGCCAAAACTGGATCGTTGTTATCAAGCTGAATAAAACCATACTTCTTGTCAATGTAACTCAAGATGCTTTCGAAGGTATCTATCGGAATTTTCGGCTCTTTAGTAGATGAATAGTTGTTAAGTTTCAGGATTTTAGCAGCAAACTTTTCACACTCTCCGTAAATAACTTCTATCTTGTCGTTTTTAGAATTTGTCAAGCCATCGGTACTGTAGTCATCGGTACTTTTGATAAGCGTCTATTCATCATTGTAATAAGAACGATACTTTATATCGCACTCTTTCTTTTCGGAAATCTGAAAAGAGTATTATTTAATCATTCAGAAGTTTTAAAGTATCAACGCCTTCGGTGCTTGGTAGACGCATTACAGAAGGATTTAATCTTGTTGGCGAAATGGATTTAGAAAAAGTGAGTCAAAAAGCGCTATGAAATCTATTAGAGGTCTGTTAGATTTTTAGAAAAGCTTTATATACCTGTTCATCTGCTGATAGACAGATAAATTAACTTTTGTTCATGAAAGTTCGTACAGCTTGTTCCTAATTGCATAGATAATTAATCCTGCAGTGTTTCGAACATCCATTTTTTGTATTATACTGTCTCTATAGTTTTCTATGGTACGTGCACTTAATTGTAATTTTTGAGCGATTTCTTTACCGGAGTATCCTTCACATATTAGCTCAATGATCTTTTTTTCTCTTTCTGAGAAGCTAACATTATGTTTACCTGGAGACGAACCAAATCGAAAACTTGCAATCATTTTTGCAAGCTTTTTGGTAATATGGTTGTCAAAGTAATGACCTCCAGTATTGACAACTTTTATAGCTTTGATGAGCTCGTCTTTATGTGCATTTTTGATCAGATACCCTTGTGCTCCAGCTTCTAACATCTGTAGTACAATATTTTCATCATCATGCATCGAAAGACCGATAATTTTTATTTCAGGGAATTTTTTGGATAAGATTTGGGTCGCCTCAATTCCGTCCATCTTGGGCATCATTATA
>JBJMLU010000148.1:0-7744 GCA_045805145.1 Flavisolibacter sp.
CTGGATTGCTTCGCTTCGCTCGCAATGACGTCCACAGGTTTCGGGCTGATCTTAAAGTTAAAGGCGGGAAGCATTCTCTCAATATTAAAGCCAAGTTCATATCGTAAAACAAGTAATCGAATTAAAGTAAACCTCGAAGCCCGTGAACGTCATTGCGAGCGAAGCGAAGCAATCCCCTGCCTACCAGTAGTACTAACCGCCCTTGTAGTTCACCGACTCTGAACTCTGAACTTTGAACTCCGAACTCACGACTTCGAACTCACGACTTCGAACTCCGAATTTAAATAATGTCCCCGTCTTCCACATTGTATTTTTCCTTGATCTTTCGGATCACTTCATCCATGCTTGCACGGTGGTCTTTAGGGTTCCATTCGCCCCGCTCCCATTTTTCCAATTCTTCGTCGATATGTTTTTTCTGGAGTTCAGTCAGTTTGTTCACGAGTTCATCCGACATTTCCTTTTGCTTCCGGTAAAACAATTTCTTTTTTTCGAACACCACTTCCTTGTTCTTACGCATCTCGTTTTCATCTTCTGCCATCTGCAGTAATTCTTCTTTTGCGAGCGCAATATCATAGGGTCCCACAGGCATGATCAGCTTCGACAGAATGGGTCCTATTTCGATCAGAATGATGAGAAGAGAAAGTAAGAGGCTCGTCCACCACACGCTGCTTTCTTCATCAGATAGATCTGACAGGGCTTTATTCCTTTCGAGGAATCCCATATTCGCCATCGCAGATTTTTCATAGCCACCTCTTTTTTGTTCCAGGTTCGTTCGGGCGTCACTAATGATATTGTCCTGCGATCTGATGTTGCTATCCAAAGAAAGAAGCTCGGGTGTGTATTGTGACTGTGCCTTGTTATAGGCATCCATCTTCATATGGGTCAGCTTTTCAATTCCTCTTCTTCCGCTGCCTCCGGTACCATCCGCTTCCTGAACATAAGCGTTTTGAAGGTGGTCCAGAGTATCTTCCAATGCATTTTTGCGCGTGGTGAGACGTTGCCTTTCTGCTTCTGCATTTTGCACCAGCAATTTATTTTCGAGTCCAAGCAAACTATCATTGCGCTGGATCTTGTGGTGCAGGTTCTCCTGCATTTTTACGGTGATCTCTTTTTCAAATATTTTCAGTTCAAGCGGACGGGCAATGGTTAAACCAATCAGCAGGGCCAGGAGGATACGCGGAATGGCCATCCACACCTGTTTGCGTTTGCTTACACCGTATTTGCGCATGGTAGAGACCAGGAAGCGATCGAAATTAAATATGATCAATCCCCAGATGCCTGCAAAAGCAATGGTCCAGATCCAGTTTCCGAACACACTATAAATGGCGTAGCCTGCAGAAAGAGAAGCCAATACAAACGTGGCGAGAATGACGCCGCCGAGTCCTGAATATTTTGTTTGCTCCGAAGGAAATTTCTTCAGGAGGTTTTGGTGCGCACCTGCACACCACCAGAAGAAATTGCTCCCGGATTTTTTTTTGCTTTGAGTACCGCCAAATGATTCGTAAGTATACAGGTTGTCATCCGGCGCTGCTGTTTGCTCGTTGGTAGTATCAGGCATAGTTCAAGTGTTTTCCGTAAAAAAAACGGCGGCAATCGTTATTGTGGTTGAAGTGGGGATCATCAGAAACGCTACTGGCCGCAATAAAGTATGCGCTTTGCGTTAACAATTTAATAAAACTCCTGAATTACAGAAAGCAATATTTTGAATAGCAAATTTTGAACCAGCGATGCTACCGCTTATAAAAAAACGAGGAGCAAACCGGAAATAAAAAGGCGAATTGGTCCAGGACCAATTCGCCGTTGATTTATCTCTTACCAGGATCTCCTGTTGTTGAATGGCAGACAACAATTCCCGAAAACTGACCCCGGAATGCAGGAGACCGGAAAAGAGCAAATTATAGTTTTGTCACTACCACATCCTGAACAACACGGGTATTTGTGTTGACTTCAAATGATTGTGACAATCTTTCTGTAGGTGTGGCTATGATGAAAGTGAGCTTTACATGCTCGTCGCCATCATACCTGAACTTTTTGGAAAACTTCTTGTCTTTTGATTTTTCGACATACAGAGTGTTTCCATCGCTGTCTTTGATTGTAAGCACGAAAACTGCTTCATCTTTATTGTCATAGTCGATCTGGAATACCGGCTGATTTTCGATAGACCCAACATAGGTAACTGCTACACTTGACGCCGGGGCCTTTGTGCCATCTGCTGCATGTACCAGGGGAGAAACGCCCAAAAGAGCGGAGGCTAGAACAACACTTACAATGGTTTTCTGAATTCTGTTAAGGAATTGCTTTTTCATAAAACGGTTTTTTAATGTTTAAAAAATCCTCTTATTCTATGAAGCAATCGATAGGGGCAAGCAGATGAATGGATGATGACCTCCTGGTGGAAAGAACTGGACTTGTGTATCAATCATCCGTGAACAAAAATAGAAGCGCAATCATGAGACTCGAAATCATCTTACCCCGTTTTTCCGTACGCCTAAGGAAGATCTGGGCTCTGAAACCCTTACCAGCACTGCATTTCAAAGCACAAAACCCATAATCACCAAAACAAAAAGGCGGATGATCTGCTAGTTTTCGAGTTGCTTTGGCTTATTTATTTTTTCTTTCTGATAGGCATTTCCTCTTACCTCTGAATCCACATCATCCACGGGAAAATATTCTTCCATGGATATCCAGGGAAAATTTTTACCGATCCCGAACATCGTTCCCCTGGAAAAAACGAGATTATCCGTCAGCAACAACATGGCTGAGGCCAAAAGAAAAACAGACCACCAGGCGAGTGGCTCGAAATATATTCCCATAAAAGAATCGATGCGTGAACTCTGAGGATGGAAAGAAAGATAGCGAATGGAAATTTTTCTCTGATTATAAGGAACATCATTGCGCAAATAAGTGGACGAATAAACTTTGGTTCCTACAAGATACTTCACATCCACCTGGTTGGTGTAGTAAGGACTGATGATTTCCGCTGTGGCTTTTCCTCCGAATATCCAGAGCGAAAAATAAAAGACCAGACAAAAAGCAATGCCTCCATTGAGAAGAAAAAACATTTTCAGCTTGGTGAGGCGCATGTCGAAAGTTATAAGAAAATTTATTGCACGGCAACCACGAGGGAGGTCGGGTTCTTTTTTTCTCTGATCACCTTTAGACGGTAACGCAATACCAGATCGTCATTGTACAGCAAATGCAGCCATTCCACCGAATCATCTTTCACCACATAGCTGTATTCTACTTTCGTTGCAGAAGAATCGGGGGAAAGAAAAGCAGAAGCAGCAGAGAACAATTGGGTGGAATCAAAAAAAGGATCGGAGCAGATTTTTTTATTCTTCTCTGCGTCTTTTACATAAAAACTGATGCGAACGGTATCGCCTATCGAAGACTCAATGGTTCCATTTGGTGGCGACAGTGAAAAGATGCTGTATTTAATAAAAGATTTGTATTTGAATGGAGAGAAAAGAAATTCTCTAAGCGCCGGTACATGGTCTAGAAGTGTCCACCGCAAATCTTCGGGATAATGGTCCAGTATAAATTGTGCCGGAGGTGTCAGGAAATAGGATTCGTCGGTGCGCTGAACAAATTCATTGGCTCCATTGATATAACCACTGGCCCAGGTCACATCGAGCAAACGCCAGGTGCTGTCAATCATCACAGCGTTCCAGGAATGATTGGTCCGGAACTTATCAGTTTTCTCCAGATAGCATTTGGCATAACCATAAATAACTTCCGAACGAAGGCCCGCATAGTCGCAAAGAACTTTAAAAAGCTTTGCATATCCTTCGCATACTGCTACCCTTCTTTGCAACACAGTGATTGCGGTCATTTCCATGCCTGACTTCCAGATGCTGGCCGTATCTGCGGAAGAAGGAATATATTTTATGGAACTATAACGCCTGCTGCTGTAAATACCGGTATTGTAAGAAATATGCTGACTGATCCAGCTGAAGATGGCCCTTGTTTTTTCCAGATCGCTTGAATAAGGTGAAGTGAGTTTTTGTGCCAGTGATTCAGGTGTGGTGGGCTCAATGGATTGAACACGCCAATCGATGGCGCTAAAACTCGCCTGATGCTTCTGGGCAAAACAAGCGGTTTTCAGGAAAAACAAACATATGAGCAATAGCCATTTCATAGGCACCTGTTCCACTTAATTAAGTTAGGTTTTTTTCGGCAACCGGTCTTTCAAGAAAAAGCCACCAGGCGGACCTGGTGGCAGTCGGCGCTCTGCGCCAACAGATATTTAAATGGAGCAACCCGGTTAGGCGATACCAACCGAAGGTTCCCATGAATATTCTGTAGATCTCATGAATACCTCCTTTTCTTTGGTGAATCGTAAAGATACTATGAAATAAAATATCCACTGCATCGTTGAATATCAGAAGCTCTATATATCTCTTTTTTTTACAAGTCATTAGCAAATTTCTATTTGTCTGTTCCTGCCTTGAACGGAATAAATATTGCGAGTAAATTGTGTCTGGAAGAGGAAGGGAAAAGGTATTAAGGTATTGCCACCTACGCTAAAGTTTCGGTGGCCGAGGAGGAATTGGCAATTGGGAGAGAGGCTGATTTCTATGAAATTATCTTTTATGGAAATCTTTTTAATCCTGAATCCTGGCAATCATCGAAAATCTATATAATCCTGGTTCGAACTGGAAGGTCGCACTTATGCTATGAACATTAATCCGTGAAATCTTCTCTTAATCTGTGCAATCCGTGATAAAGTTATGGACGAAAGAAGTTTTTATCAGACCATTAACGAGAAATCGAGGGAACTCAATCTCAATCCCCTGCTCCTGCTTTCAGGGATCGAAGGGTTATATACCTTCAAGGATATTCCGCTGCATTCGATCAATTACGATTTTCTTGACTCGCTGATCCTCACCATATTTGCACTGAGGGTGGGCGATAAATTCCATTCACTGGCAGAAAGCAATCTTTCAGAAAAAAGCCCCGAGGTCCGCAATGCTGCTCAAACGGAACTCATGGAATTGAGCCCGGAAGAAATTGCTGCATCACACAACCCATATCTACAGTCCTTTGCACAAATGTTGTATGGAAAAAGTCCGGTAAGAAAATACCATGAGAAAGCACTTGAAGTGGCTGCACTGGAAATCAAAAGAACACAACTGCTTTTTGGAAATGATAGCATTGGCATTATCGTCCTTGCCATTTGTCGTGATGATGTGAGCGACAGCCTGGGACTTGCTTCCCTATTCCGCGCCTGATTACTTGGAAAAAAATCGGGATAAATTATCGTAACAGCGTTACCGATCCTCTTCGCTGCACATGGTTGCCTTTGTAATCCACTGCCTCGGCTATCCAGATATAGGTACCAACCGGTTCATTCTTACCCTTCAGATTTCCATCCCATCCCATTCTCTCCGTAGTAGTAGAGAACACGATTTGTCCCCAGCGGTTGTACACGGTAAAAAATTTCAAGGCACGCATGCCTACCGGAATGGGCCTAAGGATGTCATTTTTTCCATCTCCATTCGGCGTAAACCCTGAGGGTACAAAAATATCCGGACTACTGAATACCCTGATGTGGATCTCGCTTTTTCCTTCGCATCCTTCTGATGTTGTTAACTTGAGACTATAGGACATGTCCCTGTCCAGTATTGCAACGGGATTGATGATGTCAGTTCGATTGAGTCCGGTTGAAGGTGACCATAAAAAAATAGTGGCGCCGCTGTTACCCAGATCTTTTCCCTCCAGTTGCAAGGGTTCGTTCACAGCTATTGTAGTGTCTTTCCCGGCAAAAACTTTTACAGTCGTGACGGTGCGAATTAAAACTGTGTCCATTTTTGGCGCAGGACAATGATGTGCATCATACACCATCAGATAGTAAGCAGTGGTTTGCACTGGCCGCACCTGTGGATTGGATAGAGCAGGATCGCTGACGAGAGACGATGGAAACCAGGAATATGTTTGTCCGCCACTTCCCTGAAGCCGTATGGTTTTACCAAAACAAATAGTAGAGTCCGGACCTGCATTCGCAAAAGGCGCAGGCCACACCTGAACGGTGATTGTATCATGAACGGTGCACACTCCCCTGGTTGCTGCAACAAAATAGGTTGTGGTTGACTTAGGCGAAGCTACCGGGTCGGCCAGGGTGGCATCGGAAACTGAAGACGAAGGAGACCAGGAAAAGGAATTGGCGTTCGCGGTTGTATGAAAATGTATAGAAGCACCTTCACAGATAGCGGTATCTTTTCCTGCATTCACAAAAACTTTTTCGCTCAGGGGAAGTAATACATTCCTGGTTTGCATACATCCTTTGCTGTCTCTTACGGTTAAGGCCAGGCTTCCCGAGTTCACCTGAAAACTATCCGACTGCTGAAAATTAATTCCATCTGTGGAGTACTCGAATTTTCCTTCGCCACCGGTCGCAATCACATGGATCCATGTGCTGGCACTCCCGTCACAGGCAGTGGAATCGGTGATCCAGTTAAAATTAATCGGCGGATCGCTTTTTACGGTGACCTGGTATTTTACTTCGCAACCCAGACCATCATGAACAGAAACCGTATACACACCGCCGTTCACTACAAATTGAGGTGAGGCAACAAAGTTTCCGGTATCAATACTAAATAAATATGGCCCCTGTCCTCCGTTTGCCTGCAATTTGATGGATCCATTGGTACCATTACACGAAGCAGCACCGATGCTATCGTGCAGCGCAAGGTTGGAGAAACTTTGTTCTACCAGAATCAGCAAACTATCCACGCAACCCGATGCGTCGCGCACGCGAACGGTATACTTTCCCGAAGCCAGATTTAAAAAAGATGAATCGAAAATGAAGGGTTGTCCATTGATGCTGAACTCCAGTGGTCTTTTCCATTCCCAACCTGCAGTCACTCTTATTTCTCCTGAGCCGTTGGTGCAGCTAATATCTTTTTTCGAGAGAAGCTTCAGCCTTTTCAATTGCACCTCAACGGAATCCTTTGCAGAACAGGTTCCCAGTGTGGCCGTGCACACATAGGTTGTGCTTTGCGAGGGCATTGCCAGCGGATCATGTATCGATGCATTGCTGAGAGTCTGCGATGGTGTCCATTGATATGAGTCATAACCAGCGGTGGCAATGAGTTGAACACCGTTGTTGCTGCATAATCCAATATGTGGTGAAGGCGCAAAAGCGAGGGTATCAAAATCCCTTATCTGCACCTGCACACTATCGAGATAGGTAGTGGTTTGAACACAGGCATTGGCAAAATAGATCTTGAACATTTCTGTTTCTTCTGCGATATGGTCAGCGATAGGAATGATCGGGATAGAGGCAGTCAATTCATTTGGGCCAATGGTGACTGTAGATGGAATTGTTTGTACATCCACTCCGTTGATCGCATCTCCGCCAAAAACCAGGTTCACGGAAACAGGTGTGGGTGATGCCCGCCCACGCAGAATTTCTACTCCACCCTGCTGACATCCTTCTGTCAGATAAGGTCCCGAAGAAGAAAAAGGCAGAGTGCTCCTGATCTGAAGAGGCTCAGATCTCAAACTTTCTGCTTCCAGGAATACACCGCTATCGTACGAGTGATCCACCACATCTGCAATGGCAATCTTAAGATGATAGGTCTTGCAAGGCTGCACAGCCGAAGAAGCCGTTAGAACCTTGGTGTGGCCGTTGTGTGTAAAATAGTCGTTGTTGGTATTGTCCACAAAGTATTGTGTGAACGGAGAGCCGGGCCCCATGAATTGACAGGTGCCAATATCGTATGAACTTCCCGCAGTACCGCTA
>JBJMLU010000149.1:0-14831 GCA_045805145.1 Flavisolibacter sp.
CTAATAATCCTATGACGATTCCCAGAGCAAAGATTTCACCCATCAACCAGCCACCGAGCCATGCTCCGAGGAAGAGAATGATAAACCAGTTTCGCCTGACAGGAATAATAATTCTTAGACCTGTAATATTATCTTCAACGATTGCTCTGCCTTTGTAGGGTTTCTCCATAGAATTTATTTTGGTTATTCGCGCTCCAAGGGCTGCCGCAAAGGACTGGTCTGTGGGAGGTGTGAATTCATATAGTGCCTTGTGAAAGCGGAAGTAGCTGAAGTTTCCATTGCCTACCTGAGCCGATCGATTTCAATTTGAAAAATGGTTTTCGTTGTCTTGTTCTGGTAGGCGGGTAGAACCGGGACTTAATGAACCAAGCCTGATGCTTAACCTGTAATTGCAGGTGGTACTGCTGATAAACGCTACTAGTTGATTTGGGCCAAAGCCAATACCAGCCTGACTTTGATAAGCATCTGCGCTAGAAGCAATATGGGAAAGGTTTTGATGGGTCCATTGGAAACTCCAGGAATCTTCTGCATGATTGCCTTTGCTGCATGAAATGATCATGATTACAAAACCAAAAATAATAGCAAGCCTCTTCACAGTTGTTTGATTTTTTTTAATAGTAGAGAAATGGATACAGTTGCATCTTTGCCTGTTCCTCATTGAATTGCAAATTCTTCAGTTCAAATAATACAGGAAGGATAAATTAATAAACCTGTTCTTCGTACTAATGCCTCCAGAGTATTTATAAATGTTCAGCAAACCATAGCTGTAACGAACATTTACATCCAGTTTGTCTGAAAAGGCATATCCTGCCTTAATATTCCCGGCCACGTCCCAATTTTGATAATAAGTGATATCGTAGGTATTGTTTTCAAAATGGGTAAGCTTCGAAAAGATCTTAAATCCAACAGACGGACCCAGGCCGAAATAAATTTTCTTAACGGTGTATTCAACCATCAGAGGCAATTCAATATACCCGAGCTTATCATTTGTATTGTAGCTATTGCCATCTGGAGCAGTTAAGGTCATTCTGGAACCAATGACTGAAAAGTTGATTTCTGCTGAAAGGGAAAAATCTTTGTGCAGATTTGTTTTATAAAATCCGCCAAGCTGGTATCCGACGAAAGGCTCAGTCTTCTGTGTCATTGGAGGCACGGGCCCAATGGCAACAGTTTTATGATGGTTGGCCAGATTCACTCCGGCTTTGACACCATAGCGTGATTGGGCATTTGCCATACAGCTGAAAAAAAGCAGCCCAATAAGAACAAGCGATGTTGTATTCATATGCGATCGTTTCATGCAGGACAGAGGTTTACTTCCCCTTACTAAAATAGCATAGAATTAATAAGGACAAAATTGAATTTCCTACATAAAATTTTGGAAGAGCCATCAATAGATTCTTTATTGAACAGAAACATAAGTTTCTACTTCAGGCTCGGTGGTATCATCTGGCTTTTGTCTATATACGTCGAAGTCTGCAAGGTATTGGCGTTGAATAGATGATTGCCAGATATCTTTCCAGGTAGCCAACAAGCTGCCGGGCATTTTTCCTTTTGATTTGTAAAGCCGATAACTTGCTTTCGGAATTAATTTACCCGACAGGCCTTCAGGGATTTTTTGCAAGGATTTGACCCTGCAACCCAGAACCGCAGTATAAGCACCATCCATGTCTGACTCGTAGTCTGTATAAATGCAATAAATATCATCGTTTATCTTATCCAAAATTTTCTCGATGATGTGCTCCTTAAAGAACCTTTGCCACAATTCACCAATATCCCTTTGCGACTGTCCGCTTTGATTGGTGGTTCTGACGGCCAGTCCAACAACGGAAAATGAGTCAAGCTTTATTGTCGTATAAGTCATGAATATTTTCAGGATTGATCTTTAAAATTATCGACTGCTTTGTGATACATCCTTTCATTAGCTTTCGTACTTGCGACTTTCTTCGCTGGAGTTAATTTCCAATTTTGTGATAAATGTAATCCGTTGGAATTACAACCTGGTTATTGTTGCTCAAATTGTTTTAGCATCCTGAATCCCCATGAATTTTAAATATTGATGTCTTCTTTCCGAAGCTGATTTCCATAGTCCCTGAATAAAAGCCGCCTTCGTCATACGTTTTTGTCTGCTTCATGGTAAGGACGACTTTATAGCCCTCACCTTTATAAACGGCTATATATTTCTTGTCATTTATTTCCCTACTCTCAGTACTGTCATGCTTTAAATAAATGTTCTTACCAACGATCTTGATGATCGCGAAGTCTGTAAGATTTGAAAGGAAAATATATCTGTCATTCTTCACCTTGCTGGTATCATAGGTGAAATATTCACCGCATCCGTCAATGGTATCCGGAATGGATTGAAAAAACTCAAGCCGCAGCGTCGTGTCGTTGTCCGCTATCGCAGCTAATTTTGCGGCCTCAGTTTTCTTTTTGTCATTCCTGGTTGTACCGGTCTTCCCGGAGTCTGTTATGGGCGAACTCTCGTTGGTCCTGTCGTGGTTTGTGCAACCGGCCAGCATAAGAAGCGCAAAAAAAAGAAAGGTTGGTTTTAACATTTTGCGGGCTTTAGTGATTGAATTTTGTCACTTAGAAAGAAGCGCAAACAAAATCCAAATGATTGTAAGAATCGATGAAATGATGAGCATGTTCTCACCATGCTTGCGTGCTGATTTGTTATAAGAATATACTCTTCGTCCATTAGGAAGCGTTTTTTTCAATGTTGTGATGGTTGAGCCGTAAAATATTCCAAGAGGGCTAAATATGACGGATATAAAATAGCCTATATAAATCCATTCTTTCCCTATTTCTTCAGGCCTGGAAATTTCTATCATTCTTTGGGCTTTCATTGCCTCAATTTTTTCGTCCCGAATATCCTGGCCTCTGTCATTTAAAATTTTCTGCGCAAGCTTGTAGTCAAGGTAACCCCACTCGTCTGGTTTCTTCATTATTTCATATAACTCTTCATCAGTAAAATCAAAAAGATAATAATCCTTGGCAACGAGGTCTACTTGCTTACTGTAAAAATCTTCTAAGACTTCATGCGCTTTTTTAAAATCCTGTCTTCGCAGCTTGATTCTCACGTCTGCATCAAGCGAACTGCCAACAATAAGCGGATCAATGGGGGATGACGTATCTTCTATTTGGACGAGTATGTGTTGTTGTTGGAGCTTTTCAGCAACCTGGATGGCAACGTCCATATCGTTAAAGCTTTGAAATATCAGGAATGAGTCAGTCATGTGTACACGCAAAGCAAGACTTGCTGAATTTCGAATGAAATTAATGAATGCTATGAACTTACAAAACCGGTTTTTCTTAGTTATCAATAGAAAAGTAGAACCGATGCAGCGGTTACATTCAATTAACTTAACCAGCCCAGTTGCGTTAAACTCCAGGTTAAGTTGGTCCCGTTTTTTAGAAAGGTTATCTCTTTTAACGGAGGATATCCATACAAAACATTTCGCTTCTTCAGTCGATGCGCAGTATTAAAAATGAAATGAACACCACTGCACAAACCATTGGTGCTTTGAAGGAGTCGGCGCAGACCCGAAATAGAAAATAATCTATAAAAAAACTACTTCCCTCATGTATTTAGCCCTGAATGAAATTTCTCACGTAACAAAGAATGCCAATGCAACGGGAGTGTTGCAGCTTTAGTTCAGAAATATAGGCTTCCAGACTATTCTTCGAATACAAAAGCTTTCCGGCATATACATTCAGCATCTTGGGCTCGTCCGATAAAAACACGATCCGCTGTGGAGTGGTCAGGAGGTTGCCTGCATCTTCCTGGTGATAAGGGAATAGATATTCGCTGTCGAAGATCCCAAAGGCATCGGTGCGTGCAGCCTGCTGCGCCGTGTTGTAACGCTCCCATAAATGATAGAGCGTGCTTGCGGCTTCTGCATAGTTGATCAGACTGTCTTTTACTTTTCCGTCGAGCAAAGAATCCATAGCACCGGCATTGAGCTTTACAGACGTGCGGGGAATACAATCCAGTGCTGCCAGAGGATACTGGTATTTTTTGTTGAGGTAGTACATCTTGCGCACTACCGTATCAGGATAGGAAAGCGAATAAATCAATTTCAAAAGTGAGTCGGTGCCGTTCACCATCTCAAGGTCGGAGGATATGGCTGCTTCCAGGCGGGCGCTGTCTTCCCTCAGATCTTCGCAAATAAAATTCATGGAAGAATGATTCAGTGAATCATGCCTTTGCTGTTCCTGCTCTGCAAGCAGTGAATGTTGCCATTCATGTTCGCCCCACACACCCAGAAATACAGCGATAATAATGAGGACAAAAAGAAGAAGATAGTGCAGCCAGCGAAAACCACGTGACTTTTGTGGCGTTTCTTTTTCAAGCAGGTTTTTCTCCATGGTAACAGGATTTGGATATTTAGCTCTCCTCATTTTTTTGAAATGAATGAAAGCCGGGTTAAGATATTTATTTTATCCGAGTTTTCTAAACGAAATCAGTAAGATCGTGATTTTACCTAGAAAGAATACAGAGGAAAGCTGCTGGCTGATGGCTGCTGGCTTCTGGTACATTGTTGCGGAATTTTATGAAGAAGGTATTGATAGTATGAAGTCGTTTACAGTAGTTTGTTCCTGAAATATTATTTTTAAAGCATTCAGTTTTAAAGCTGAATATTCAGCAGACCTCTTTCTTAGATATTAAAGATTTTTTTCTCACTAATAATCCACAACCGCAAACTCCTGTAAACTGACAACAATAAAAAACCCGAACAATAATCCGGGAACGAAGCAACCCCTTTGCCCCGGGCCTGGGGTAAATTCGCAGCGCCTTCGATTCCCCGCCTTCCTCCGCGAAAAGCCATCACGCCCTCCTTTTTCTGCGGTTAAAAGAAGCTATGAGCTATGAGCTCTGAGCGACGAGAAACTCAGACAGCCACTTGAGAGGTGCAAACCAGAAACCACAAACTCTCCCTATCTTCGCCCCTTAATGGATATCCTCATAAGGCAAGCCCACATCATTGACCCTTCCTCGCCTTTTCATCAGCAAACCATCGACCTCTTTATTCAAAACGGATTGATTGCAGAAACCGGATCCATTAACCGGAATGCAGACCGCATCATTGAACATCCTGGACTTTGTGTTTCTCCCGGCTGGCTCGACATCTTTGCGCATTTCTGCGACCCTGGTTTTGAATTCCGGGAAACCATTGATACCGGCGCCAGGGCAGCAGCAAGCGGCGGATACACCGACGTGATGATTCTGCCCAATACCAACCCGGTAATTCACAACAAAGCCGGTGTAGAATATATTGTTCAACGGAGCCGTCAGCTTCCGGTGCAAGTGCATCCCATCGCAGCGGTTACGCGCAACACCGAAGGAAAAGAACTCGCAGAAATGTATGACATGCATCAAAGCGGAGCCGTTGCTTTTAGCGATGGAACCAGCAGCATTCAGTCTTCCGGTCTTCTGCTCAAAGGACTCCAATATATCCGCGCCATCAACAAGACCATCATCCAGGTGCCGGACGATAGATCGATCAGCGCTAATGGATTGATGAATGAAGGAGTGGTTTCAACAAGACTCGGACTTCCAGGGAAGCCAGCGATCGCAGAAGAACTGATGGTGTCCAGGGATATTGAGCTTACATCTTATACCGGATCTCGACTGCACATCACCGGTATTTCCACAGCTGGATCGGTCGATCTTATTCGCAAGGCAAAATCAGAAGGCATTTCTGTTAGCTGCTCAGTAACACCAGCACATCTTTTTTTCTGTGATGAGGATCTTTCTGGCTATGATACCAACCTTAAACTAAATCCTCCTCTTCGTACAAAAAAAGACCGCGATGCACTCCGACAGGCAGTGATGGAAGGAGTGATAGATTGCATTGCTTCCCATCACCTTCCCCAGGACCGTGATCATAAAATGGTGGAGTTTGAATATGCGCATGATGGAATGATTGGACTGGAAACCTGCTTCGCTGTTTTGAGAACAGCTGTTCCCGCACTTTCGCCAGAGCAACTGGTTCAGCTCCTGTCAACAAACCCACGCAGGATATTTGACCGGCAACAGCCTTCCGTACAGCAAAATGCCGAAGCCAGGCTCACCCTCTTTGCGCCTGACGAAGAATGGACCGTGCAGGGTTCGCAGTCACGTTCGGGGAACAGTGCTTTTGTAGGCAGGCAACTCAAAGGAAGACCACTTGGTATAATTAATAAAGACAAAGTACATTTGAACGAATAATACAGACATGGAACAAAAAAAACCAATCAGTCATATCACAGCCGGTTTGCTGATTGCCGCCATCCTCATTGTTTTTTCTATAATCATGTCGGTTTTCAACGGCAGTACGGCAAGGCCCGGAAGCGGGTGGGTAAATTATCTGGTGATCATCGCAGGACTCATTTTGTTTATTTACCTCTATGGCAATGCCAGAAACAATGAGGTTGGCTTCGGCGATCTTTTCTCCTATGGTTTTAAAGCAACGGCGATGATGACCCTTGTATTTGTCATCTTCCTGGTGATCGTTTCTTTTACATTCCCCGAGCTCAAGGAAAAAGCATTGGAGGCGGCGCGTTCAGAAATGGAAAGACAGGGAAAGCTGAACGACAGTGATATTGACAAGGGCATGAACATTGTGCAAAAATATTTTTGGGTCTTTCTGATCGGCGGATCCATGCTGGGATTCATCATTATCGGAGCTATCGGCTCTTTGATCGGAGCGGCCGTAACTCCAAAACGTCCTCATAATCCCCTTGATCAATTGGATACCTGATGGACCTCTCAATCGTCATTCCTTTAAAAAACGAAGAAGAATCTTTGCCCGAGCTGTCTGAGTGGATCGCCGGGGTTTGTGATGCCAATCATTTTTCTTATGAAATGATCATGGTGGATGATGGAAGTACGGATGGTTCCTGGAAAGTAATAGAGCACCTAAGCAAAATCAATCCGCAAATTAAAGGCATCCGCTTCCAGCGTAATTATGGCAAGTCTGCGGCGCTCAATGAAGCCTTCAAAGCTGCCAAGGGCGACGTGGTCATCACCATGGACGCCGATTTGCAGGACAGTCCCGACGAAATTCCCGAGCTCCGTAGAATGATCGTTGAAGATGGGTACGACCTGGTGAGCGGATGGAAAAAAGTGCGTCACGACAATAAATTCACAAAGAATATTCCTTCGCGTTTTTTCAATAATGTTACCCGGAAAATGTCGGGCATACAACTGCACGATTTCAACTGCGGTCTGAAATCTTACCGCAGAAAATTGATCAAGAGCATTGAAGTGTATGGAGAGATGCACCGGTATATTCCAGTACTGGCCAAATGGGCCGGCTTTCGAAAGATTGGCGAAAAAGTTGTGGAGCACAGAGCAAGAAAATATGGAGTGTCCAAATTTGGATGGGAGAGATTTGTCAATGGATTTCTGGATCTGCTTTCCATCACATTCGTTGGAAAGTTCTCCAAGCGTCCCATGCATTTCTTCGGGCTCTGGGGCACACTTTTCTTTCTGATTGGCCTGGGCATTACACTTTATCTCATTGTAGCGAAAATTGCAGATCCGGATAATTTTTCGCTCACCAACCGGCCTGGTTTTTTCCTGGCACTTACTTCACTGATCATCGGCATGCAGCTTTTCCTCGCAGGTTTTATCTCCGAACTCATTGCACGCAATGCACCTGGAAGAAACAGCTATCTCATTGAAGATAAAATCGGACTCTGATGCAGCGGATCTTCATTATAGGTCCGGCGCATCCTTTAAGAGGCGGACTTGCGACATTCAACCACAGATTAGCCAAACAATTCATCGACGAAGGAGACCAATGCGAGATCATTTCCTTTTCACTTCAGTACCCGGCATTTCTTTTTCCAGGCAGCACACAATTTTCGCCTGATCCTGCTCCGGAGAACCTGACCATACATGCGCTGATTAATTCTGTCAATCCACTGAACTGGATCCGTGTGGGCAATCTTTTGAAAAAATGGAAACCTGATTTTGTTGTGGTCAGGTACTGGCTTCCTTTTATGGGACCTGCACTGGGCACAATTCTGCGGAGAATGAAAAAGAATGGACACACACGCGTGGTCTGCATTACTGATAATGTGATTCCTCACGAGAAAAGGCCTGGGGACGAATTGTTCACCAAATATTTTCTTCGCTCCTGCGACGCCTTCGTCACCTTGAGTGACAGTGTGCTCCACGACCTGCGCCGCTTTGAACCCGATAAGCCAGCAAGGCTGGTGCCGCATCCGCTGTTCGATAATTTCGGAGAAGCCATTCCAAAATCAGAAGCAAGAAAGAAACTGGACCTTCCTGTTCATGAAAAAATCATTTTGTTCTTTGGCTTCATCCGTCAATACAAGGGACTGGATCTTTTGCTCAGGGCAATGGCGTATCAAGGCATCCGTGAGTCAGGCATCCGGCTGCTGATTGCCGGAGAATTTTATGAAGACGCCACTCCATACAAAAAACTGATTGAAGAAAATAATTTGCAGGACGTCGTGATCCTGCGCACACATTTTATTCCCGATAGCGTCGTGCGCGATTATTTCTGTGCTGCAGACGTTGTGGTACAACCCTACAAGAATGCCACGCAAAGTGGCGTCACACCACTGGCCTATCATTTTGAAAAGCCCATGATCGTCACCAATGTTGGCGGGCTCCCCTCTTTGGTTCCCCACGGAAAAGTGGGACTGGTTTGCGAACCTGAACCTGAAGCCATTGCTTCTGCCATCCTACGCTTTTACCAATTAGGCGAAGAATTTTTTATTCCGCATCTTCGCAGCGAAAAAAACAAATACAGCTGGAAAATGCTGTCAAAAAATTTGAGAGAACTGGCCGTTAATAGTTGATAGTTGGTAGTTGATTGTTGGTGGTGAGTTGATCGTTTTTTAGTTAGTAGTACAGTTTATTGTAATGAACAATAACTCAAAAACTATCAACTAAAATCTTCTTACATCTTACTACCAACGATCAACTACCAACTACTTCCGCATTTAAATATGATCTACCGTAGCAAAGCACCATTGAGAATTGGACTGGCCGGAGGAGGCACCGATGTAAGTCCTTATAGCGACTTGTATGGTGGCGCCATTCTCAACGCAACCATTTCTTTGTATGCACAAGCTACCATTGAGCCATTGAGTGAAAACCGGATCATTTTAGAAGCGAACGATAGAACGGAAATAGAATCATTTCCCTTCACCGGGGAGCTGCCGATCAATGGACATCTCGACCTGTTGAAAGGAGTGTACAATGCAATTCAAAAAGACTTTGGCCATGTGAAATCGGGATTCAAGCTTTCTACTTTTGTAGATGCGCCTGCAGGATCCGGACTGGGCACTTCGTCAACACTGGTGGTTGCTATCATTGGCGTGTTTGCTGAAATGATGCGTCTTCCTCTTGGCGAATATGATGTGGCACACTATGCATTCGAGATTGAAAGGAACCGGCTTCAGCTCGCAGGCGGCAAACAGGACCAGTATGCCGCAACTTTTGGTGGTGTCAACTTTATGGAATTCTATGAAGGCGACAAGGTCATTGTCAATCCTCTTCGCATCAAGCAGCAGTATCTTTTTGAACTGGAGAACAACCTTGTCCTTTATTATACATCAACCAGCAGGGAATCGGCGAGGATCATTGAGCAGCAATCTGAAAATGTAGTGTCAAAAAAAGAGCAGTCCATTGAAGCCATGCACCAGCTGAAGCACCAGTCGCAAATGATGAAAGAAGCTTTGCTCAAGGGAAGGCTAAACGAGTTTGGACAGATCCTCGATTTTGGTTATCAGCAAAAAAGAAAAATGGCTGAAGGCATTTCAAATCCGCTGATGGAAGACATCTACGACACGGCAAAAAAAGCCGGTGCCACCGGGGGAAAGATCTCGGGCGCAGGGGGAGGCGGCTTCATGATCTTTTATTGTCCGGGCACCACGAAGTATCGCGTAATAGAGAGCCTCAAACAATTTGGTGGACATCACAAGAACTACCAGTTCACAAAACATGGAATGAAATCATGGACCATTTGAAAATCACTTGAGCAATAAGGAATCATTGATAAAAGTTTTGAACCCATCGCATTTGTTATGGAAAAAATCAGAAAGATCATAGAAGCATCAATTGAAGTGAAGCAACAGTTGCTGAAAGATGAGCGCATGATCCAGACCATTGACCAGATTGTGAACTCTGTCACGGAAGCCCTCTTACAATCCCGAAGAATTTATTTTTGTGGCAATGGTGGCAGTGCAGCCGATGCCCAGCACCTCGCCGCTGAATTCTCCGGCAGATTTTATAGGGACCGCAGGGCACTTCCAGCAGAAGCACTTCATTGCAACACTTCCTACCTCACGGCTGTTGCCAATGACTATAGTTACGATGTAGTGTATGCGCGATTGATCGATGGTATTGCGGCAAAGGGTGATGTGTTGGTAGGACTTTCCACTTCAGGCAATTCAGCAAACATTGTGCGTGCTTTCGAATCAGCAAAGCAAAAAGGCCTGATCACTATTGGAATGACAGGGCTTAGTGGTGGTACCATGAAATCCTTGAGCGATTACCTGATCAACATTCCCTCAACCGATACGCCGCGAATCCAGGAAAGTCATATCCTGGTTGGACATATTATTTGTCAGCTTGTCGAAGAAAAATTCTTTGCCCTTCATGAAAAATGAAGTGATCATCCTTGCAGGTGGATTAGGTACGAGACTTCGCGAGACAGTGCCGGACCTTCCCAAATGTATGGCGCCCGTAGCAGGAAGGCCTTTTCTTTCTCATGTCATCGACTCGCTCCGCATGCAAGGTGTTGAGCGGTTTATTTTTTCATTGGGATACGGCTCCGATCTCATTGAATCTTTTTTACAGACACAATATTCCGGACTGGATTATCAAACCGTTACGGAGAAAGAACCATTGGGAACGGGTGGCGGTATTAAATTGGCGATGAAGCAGGCAAAGGAAAAGAATGTACTGGTTGCCAATGGCGATACCTTGTTTGCCATTGATTTAAAAAAGCTGCAGTCTGCCCACCAGGCGCATGATGCAGAATGTACACTGGCTCTCCGGCCGATGAAAAATTATGACCGTTATGGTGTGGTGGAAACTGATGCCCAGGGGAAGATTGTATCATTTCGTGAAAAACAGTTCTATGCATCAGGACTGATCAACGGCGGCATTTATCTCATGAACCGTGAAAGTTTTCTGAGGCGCTCCCTGCCCGAAAAATTTTCTTTTGAAAAAGATTATCTCGAAGCATTTTGTTCTGAAGGAAAATTTTATGCTTCGGTGCAGGAGGAATATTTTATCGATATCGGCATTCCCGAAGACTACCAGCGGGCCCAAACAGAACTGAAGCGGGTGCTTGATCTGAAATCGATCAATCAGGGCTGGACGCTTTTTCTGGACCGCGATGGGGTAATCAATGAAGAAAGGCTGGGACAGTATGTATTGCATTGGAATGAATTCATCTTTGGCAAAGGAGTGCTCGATGTTTTTAAAAAACTGAGCAACCATTTTGGAAGGATCATCATTGTGAGCAACCAACGCGGGGTGGGAAAAGGGCTCATGACCGAAGAAGCGCTTCAAAGCATTCACCTCGAAATGCAGCGCGAAGTGGAGATCGTTCACGGACGGATAGACCGGATCTATTACTGCACCGAAAAAGATGAAAAATCCATTAACCGCAAACCCAATCCAGGCATGGCGCTCCAGGCCTCAAGGGATTTTCCGGACATCGATTTTTCCCGAAGCATCATGGTCGGCAATAAGCCCAGTGATATGCGTTTTGGCAGGTCGGCAGGCATGTTCACCGTTTTTGTGACCACCACCAATCCGGATCAGGAATTTCCGCACCCGGATATCGACCTGATCTACCCTTCCCTTTTTCATTTTGCGGCCGAACTTGAACCTTAAGATAATTTTTAAGTTTTTTTACCGTTCTTAGCAAGGACTAAATCGTCTATCCAAAGTGAAAAAGCCACTCCTTTACCTTCTTTTCCTCTTCACCATCGGAACTGCGGCAAATGCCCAGAAGATCAGCCCCTCCGATTTGAAGATCCTGCACAAAAAGGAAGACAGCCTGAAATTACTGGTGAAAAATGTGATGATCGACAGTTTTACTGCCGGACGCATGCGCAATGACAGCCTCTTTGTACGCACCCTGGTGAGAAGCCTGCAGGTTAAAAATTCATTTTATTTTCCTTTCGATTCTGTCAAAGGAATCGGAAAGCTTTACGCTCCTGATACATCTTTCCGCATCATCACCTGGCAGATCTCTTTTGACGATTATTATTGCCGGCAGCGTGGCGCCATCCAATACCGCACGGCGGATGGATCACTAAAGCTTGTTCCGCTGCGCGACTATTCGGAGTTCACAATGAATGCCATGGATTCGGTGCGTAACAAGGATACCTGGATCGGCGCAGTCTATTACAACATTGTGGAGACACAATACAATGGAAAGAATTATTACACGCTCTTTGGATTTGACGAGAATGGAGTACGCAGTAATAAGAAATGGATCGAAGTGTTGACCTTTGATGAGCGCAACATGCCGGTGTTTGGCGGAAAATTTTTCAGCTATGAAAAGGACAGTGTACGCAAGCCACCGCAATACCGCTTCAGCATAGAATACAAAAAAGAAGCAGCTACAACCGTCAACTATGATCCGGACATGAACATGATCCTGATCGACCACCTGGTTTCGGAATCAGACGAACCCGACCTTCCCTACACTTTTATTCCCGACGGAGACTATGAAGGATTTAAATGGGTGAATGGAAAATGGTTGCATGTAGATAAGGTATTTACCGAAAAGCTCGAGGACGGACAGGCTCCCGTTCCTGATCCCATCCGGGATGTAAGAGGCACCAACAATGAAGAAAAGCTCAAACAGCAATCGGAGAAAAACAAAACAACGAAAAAGGGCGGCGGGAAGGACTAGGAAAGCTGTTGGCTGATAGCTATTGGCTGTTAGAGGGTGTTTTTGGATTACGGTCTTGCTTTAGAGAGTGTGAGAGAAAATTTTAAGGGGAGAGTTTGTTATGGAGATGTGCGTAATTGCTAAGGGAAATATTTTTCTTCAGTTTAATCGGGAAGTTTTTCTCTCAGAGCTTATAGTCTCAACTTCAGTGCTTGCAAAAAATCCAAAGATTTTTTTATTCCCTGAACCGAGATGGCTTTCTGCCACAGAAATTTGTTTAACCGCAGTGGACGCAAAGGGCGCAGGCTGGTCGCGTTTGTGCGACATGCGGGTAGAAAGAAAAGCCAGTTTGCTTTCTTTGCGGTGCTCCGCGACCTCTGCGTTTTAAATCATTCAAAAATTCATCTCCCTCAATTTACGACCTAGTAATTCGCCGACTGAGGACTGACAACTTTCTATTTTTCCTTTTCAGCAGACTATATTTATGTCGAAGTTGATCATTTGAACCGTTCCATCATTCATAAACTCATTTCACAGGGCTGGCTGGCACTCAGCCAGATTATTTTTCCTCTGATCACTTATCCAATTGTTACGCGTGCTCTGGGTGCGCAGGCATTGGGGAAAGTAAATTTTACCGATTCAGTTGTTCAAATGGTATTGATCCTCGCCGGCTTTGGCATTCCCCTCTATGGCATCCGTGAAACCGCCATTAGAAAGAACAACACCAAAGCACAATCAACCTTGTTCTGGGAACTTTTTTTTCTTCAGCTCCTGATCCTTCTGCCAGCCGTGCTTTTGCTTTTTCTTCTTGGATCATTCAGTCATATTGATCATGATCTGCTATGGACCGGCATGATCGCTCTCGCGTTCAGTCTTCTGAGTTGCGACTGGTTTTTACAGGGCAATGAAAAATTTCGGTTTGTAGCCATTCGATCTATCATCATCCGCACCATTGGTGTTGTACTAATTTATCTTTTTGTAAAAACTCCCAAAGATGCAATCCTGTATTATATCATTCTGACAGGGGCCGTTGTGGCAACAATGCTTTTAAATTTTTTAAAGATTTCTTCTTTCATGCGGTTTTCATTTGGCAGCATCAAGCCTTTTCATCACCTGCGCAAGATCAGCTGGGTCTATGCCTGCTATGTGCTTGCATCGGTGTATGCAGTACTGGATTCACTCATGCTGGGATGGATGTCCACCGAATCCGTAGTGGGATATTACAGTGTGGGATACCGTATCGTACGCATGTCGGCCATGCTGCTTCCTACGCTTGGACTGGTTTTCATTCCCGCAATTTCTTTTCAACATGCAGAAGCTGATAAAAGAAATATGGAAAGACAAGTGAGGACTTCGCTGTACATCATTTTTATTTTTGGTATTCCTCTCAGTGTTTCTTTCCTGGTATTGGCACCGGAGATCATTGGCATTTTCGCTACACCGGCATTTAATCCTTCCATTCCCGTGATCCGGATTCTCAGTGCAGTACCCCTGCTGGTTAGTTTTTCTCATCTTACGGGAACACAAGTGCTGGTGTCTACTCAAAAAGAAAAAACCTATTTCCGATTCCTTTTGTTTGGCTGTTTGATTGATCTTTTTCTCGACTTACTGCTTATTCCAATGTTGCATGAGCAGGCTGCAGCAATCGCCAATGTGGCAACGGAAGCTTTTCTGGCTATTGGTACCCTGGTCTATTTAAGAAGAGCCGATTTTTTTTCTCTTCCTTCACGGCTGATTGCCTCCTGTTTTTTTTCTTCCCTCCTGCTTTGGCCACTGGTTCTGCTGATGCGATGGTTGAATCTTTCTTCCTTGCTCGTGCTGGTATGCTCCCTTTTATTATTTGCAGCGATTTACCTCAGTATTCAACTGAGAATTATTTTTAAGAACATGGAGCTTTGATTTGATTGATGGTTTCACGCAAACCTGCCTGCCGGTAGGCAGGTTTGCGTGAAA
>JBJMLU010000150.1:0-5540 GCA_045805145.1 Flavisolibacter sp.
ATCCTGGCAAGACTGCTGGTGTTGAACCGCACGGTGCACAAAGCAGTGCTTGGTGGAATGGGTGCTGACTTCACCAATCCGGAATGGCCAAGAAGAAAAATGTTTTATGAAGCGCTTTCGGGAAAACCGGTGCCCGAGCTTGCAGCCATGGTGAGCAATGTAAAAAAGCAGGGACTCGATACGATGGTATTGGCCTGGCTACAGAAATATCAGCCGGCTACCGAACCTCAGGATCTGAAAAAACTAAAACAGGAAGTGCTGGTGATCAGTGGCGATCAGGATGAAGACTGCGGATCTCCGCTTTTATTATCACAAATGTTTCCGCATGGAAAATTGGTACTCGTTCCTGGCGTTCACAACACGGCCAGTCAGTCGGAAGCTTTTTCAAAAGCGGTGATTGATTTTTTGAAATAGCCAGGACAAGAAGCTGCGTGCTGGGAGCCGTGAGCGGTGAGCTTTGAGTTGCGAGCAGTGAGGAATTTCTGGATCGTTTGGTAAACAAATACAAATTGAAAATCTTCTAAGACATATGAATTAATTTAGACGCACAATTTCATTATTCACTATTCACTATTCATTATTCACCCTTCACCATTGACCATTCACCATTAAATCTTTCAAGTATGAAAAAAACCATTTTCGTTTTCTCTCTTTCATTTTTTTGCATTGGACAATTAATGTCGCAACAAAAACCAAAACCTGAAGACACAGAAGTATGGTCACCGGTTCCAAAACTAATTACGCCAGGAAAAAATCCTGGAGATCCCCCTTCCGATGCAATCGTTCTTTTCAATGGAAAGGACCTGAGTCAGTGGGTATCTACCAATGATACCACCAAGGCCGCTGGATGGACCCTGGACAATGGACTGTTGCGCGTAAATAAGACAGCTGGCGACATTCAGACCAAATCAAGATTCAGGGATTTTCAATTGCACATTGAATGGCGCGTACCTGAAAACATTACCGGCTCCAACCAGGCAAGAGGCAACAGTGGTATTTTTCTGGCGGCTGTTGATGGAGGTGGTTATGAATTGCAGGTACTCGATTCTTACAACAACGCAACCTATGTAAATGGAATGGCAGGCAGCCTGTACAAACAATATATTCCGCTGGCCAATCCTACACGTCCTCCAGGCGAATGGCAGGTATATGATGTGATCTGGACTGCTCCCCGTTTTACCGATACAACACTCGTGAATCCGGCGCACGTTACTGTGTTATTCAATGGCGTTCTCGTTGAAAACAATGTAGCGCTCTTCGGAATGACGGAATACATTGGTATGCCTTATTACAAAGCCCATGGCCCGGAACCGATCCGCCTGCAGGCACATGGTGATAAAAGTGAGCCGATTAGTTTCCGGAACATCTGGGTCAGAAATCTATAGAGAGAGCTGGTAGCTGGTGGTTGATAGTTGGTAGTAGAGCAAGCCATGCAAGATGGAGATGACGGGATACACCCATCCTGCGAACTGTTAGTGCAATGCGCCTTCACAGAACTTACAAACCATAAACTCACAATGGCATTATCGTTGCACGAAATAAAAAAAAATTATGACCCCGCAGGACCAGATTATTCTTGAAAAAGAGCAGAGCCAGCCACAGGTGCAGCCGGTTTATGATGTAGCACAGATCATGGGCGGACTGTATGGAGATGGCTTCATTGGACTGAAAGGCGCTTTCTCCAGTGATTGGGTGGAACAACTTCACGAAGATGTTCTGCATGCTTACGAAGAAGCGCTGCTACGGCCGGGAGGTGCTGTAGGCCGTGGTCCGAAGCGACATTATGTAGAGATTCATCCGGAAGATATCCATGGCTTCCTGGACCTCTGCATGCATCCTTGGGTACGTGCCGTTTGCGAAGCCGTGTTGGGTCCGGAGTACAAGACCGTAGAGATTGGATTTGATGTACCCAATCCGGGTGCTGCCGATCAACCCTGGCACCGCGATTTTCCTGCGCCGGAAGACACACTATCGGGACGGCGTCTCAATTCGCTTGCATTCAATCTCACTACGGTTGATGTATATGAAGATATGGGTCCGTTTGAAATTGCTCCAGGCACACAATGGGATGTTCCGGAAGGATTTGAACATGGCATGTTTCCTCCGAAGGCTTTTTATCCGCGATATCTTCATAGAGCACAACGCAAGATGCCCATGATGGGAGATATTTCAGCGCGCTCGGCCCTGACCATTCACAGAGGAACAGCAAATCGTTCCAACAAAGCGAGGCCGGCACTGGTACTTGGTGTGGATGCACCCGGAGCCAATAATGCCGAACGACATGACCTGCAAATCACAAAAAAATATTACGATACACTTCCCACCTATCTTCTGCAACACCTCACCTGCAGGGTGGTTGACAAACTGGAACCCATTGTACAGGGCCATACTATTGAAGGACTGATGATGGGAGAAGCCTAAGACAGTTCTGGCAGCATTGTTAATTTTCCGATGCAGCGGCACCGCAATGTCTCGCAAGTCTGCATGGGGCTTAACTTTGCGGCCATCTTATTAACCAGGAAAACACCAGGCATGAAGTTCATGAAAACTATTTCCCTCATTTTTATTTTGTTCTTCGTCATCTGTTGGACACCCCGTCCACCATTCAGCAATGGAAAATGGAGAGCAGTCATTCATCGCAACGATGGCAATGACATTGTTTTCAATTTTGAAGTTCAGTCAAAAGGAGAAAAGAAAATTCTTTATGTGCTCAATGCCGGCGAGCGGTTGTTGGTTGACCAGGTAAAAGTGGATGAAGATTCTGTGCTGATCCAGATGCCTTTCTTTGAATCAAGATTCCAGGGAAAACTGGATGCGGATGGCCATCTCGAGGGCGTTTGGATAAAACGGCTGGCAGATCATGACCAGGTAATGCCCTTTGAAGCTTTTCCTCACCAGGACCAACGCTTCCGTGTAAACGAAGCCCCCAGGCTGAATGTATCAGGCAGATGGCCGGCAAGGTTTCGTGACCGCCAGGGAGAGATCACCGAAGCCATTGGTGAATTTGTGCAATCGGGAAGCAGGGTAACGGGAACATTTTTGACGGGCACAGGCGATTACCGGTTCCTCGAGGGAGTTGTGTCGGGCGATAGTTTGAAGCTCTCAGGTTTTGATGGAGGGCATGCCTTTCTATTTACTTCCAGGATAAGCAATGACAGCACCATGGATGGTTCTTTTTATTCGGGCATTGCCGCTCCGGAATCCTGGACCGCTCACAAAGACAATAAAGCGGAACTTCCTGACGGTTATGATCAAACACATATGCGGAAGGGAGAGAGCAAACTTGATTTCAGGTTCAGAAGCATTGACGGAAACTATATTTCACTCTCCGATCCGAGATTTAAAAACAAAGTGGTGATCATTCAGGTCATGGGATCCTGGTGTCCCAACTGTATGGATGAAACGCAATTCCTCAGCGACTATTACACAAAGCATCATCAACAGGGATTGGAGATCATTGCCCTTGCCTATGAGCGTTCTACTGATTTTGAAAGATCTAAAGCTTCCCTGGAGCGGTTTCGCAACCGTTTCCAGGTGCAGTATCCGATTCTCGTAACAGGGGTCACCGTCTCCGATCCGCAAAGAGCCGAAAGGACCCTGCCTCAACTGGACAACCTTGCTGCCTTCCCCACATCCATCTTCATTGATCGCAGCGGTAAGGTCAGGAAAATTTACACGGGCTTCTCAGGTCCGGGCACCGGTCAGCATTTTGAAGCCTTTAAAAAAGAGTTCGATCAAACAATCAAGGAACTTTTGGCGGATTAGTCCAAGGGCATTGAGGTATTAAGACGGAATTGGGAATTAGGAATTAGGAATTAGGGAGAGAAACTTTACAGCAGAGAAAAGAGAACGGGCGGTTTTCGCAGCAAATTGGTATGACTAATTAAAAATATATCTCTGCGATACATTTGCTCCCTTACTTCTCTGCGGTTATTCTCTCTCCCAATTCCCAATTCCCAATTACAAATTCCCAATTCCCGCTTTCCGCTTCCCGTTTCCTGGCGAAGCCTTAACAACTTCCCTATACTATTTCCACCACAGAGTTCGTATCTTTAAGAGAGGACTCTGAGAAAGACCAAGATTGCCTGGCAATGATCCTGAATGGTCGAATATATATCCACGCAAAGCCAACAGATTCCGCTTCCAACTACTGCTATTAAAAGCCATAACCCGATGTCACAACATGAAGGCCTTCCGTACAAGTTTGTGAAGCATGGATTTCCTGAAGCATCATCATCGCGCTGCAACAATAATTGATCATTAAAAACTAAACACCATGGGTGCAACCATTAAATGGACCATACTATCAGTCGTGTGCGCCTTTATTACTTTCCTCATGTACCGGGCTATCGATAGTCCCTGGTCAGTTGCCAACAATGCCAGTATTCTGATCACCATCGGCTTTTTCCTCGCCGCGGCCGGAACGATCCTCTGTGTCTTCAACGCTGTCGAAGCGCCTGATTCGAAAGCGGAGAAGAAATAATTAGAAGTTGATAGTTGGTAGTTGGTAGTAAGTTGACAGAAAAAAAGTTCCTGGAACTTATTCTGCTCAACTACAAACTTCCTGCAACTATACTTCACGTTCTTTTGCCAATAATTCTAGCTGCCAACATCTGCCGATTGCTTTCTGCCGACTAAGGTCTGCGGACTGGCGGGCTTTACAACGATGCCCGCAAGGTCAATGAAAACGGGATCTGAACGTGGCGCATCTTATTGTCGCGAATGATTCTCGCTGTTTCACTTCCCATGGCTTCAAAGTCGGTAGAGATGGTGGTGATGCCATTGAGAATAATTTTTTTCAGTGGCGTTTCATTATAAGAGATCACACCTACGTCCTTACCAACGATCAGCTTTGATTCAATGATTCGTTCAATAAGCACTACCAGGTCATTGTCCATTAGATTGATAAATACTTCACCCTTGCCAACCGGCTCTTCGCTGATGTCGTGCACCACTTTAAAATTAAAAGCATACTGAGTGCAAAAAGAACTGAATCCTTTGACGATCTCGAAAGGATAGTAACTGTTTTCCGGAAAAATAATTTTGATGGTATGATATTTCTGTAAATGGGAGAGTGCCTGTTCCAGGGAACACGCAATATCTTCTTCAAAATTTTCATACACCGCGCCGAAATTTCCTGTAACGCCCGGAATGATCTTGTCGAGCAGGATCAGTTTTTCCTTGGGAATAGTGTTGATGATGTGGTGCGCTGTTTCCCCACCTTCGATAAAATGAGGAAGGATCACGTAGTAGTGGTAATCTGTGCGACTGTTCTGCAATAATTTTTTAAAGAGGCCAAGGTCGTTGTTGTAAATATAAAAATCAATAAAGGCCGAATCGCCCAAGGAGCTTACCAGCGAATCATAAATGATTTTCTTGTGGGGACTGAGCTTGTTAAAGATCAGGAAGATCTTTACGGTGGAATGTACATCGGTTGTCTTGATAAAATATCCTTTGCCGGGAACTGACCCGATGATGCCTTGCTTCTTGAGATATTTGTATCCTTTTTCTGCGGTATCGCGGCAGATCTCAAAAGTAAA
>JBJMLU010000151.1:0-12750 GCA_045805145.1 Flavisolibacter sp.
CTGATGAATACAGTTTTAGTGACATTGATCTACATGGGACTTACTGGTGGTATTCTTTATTTTTTTTTACCACGGTATCTTTCAAAAGATAAAAGCAAGTTATTTACTACCGTTCTTCTTTTATTATTCATCGGCATTATTGCTACGATCAACTACTTGTTTTTCATCCTGACCTTTTCGATCACTACACATCTGGGTTATTTTGCAAAAATGCCGGATATGAATTTTATCATTCCGATATGGGGCCGGCAGATTTTATTTAATTATCCAACCGTAGCGGGCTTTGCACTGGCAATTAAATTATTGAAAAATTATTACCTGAAGCAGGAAGAAGCTGCCCAGGTAGCCAGGGAGACGATCCATGCCGAACTGCAATTATTAAAATCCCAGGTACATCCGCATTTCCTGTTCAATACGCTGAATAATATTTATTCCTTCATCCTTAATGGTTCTTCAGCAGCACCGGCAGTGCTCGAAAAACTGTCTACCCTTTTGCACTACATCATTTATGAATGCAATCATCCACTGGTAAAACTTACAAAGGAATTGAAACTGATTCAGGATTATGTAGAACTGGAAAAGATCAGGTACGGAGAAAACTTCAATATGAGCTTACAGATACAAGGAAGCGCCGGAGAAAAAATGATTTGTCCACTGTTATTGATCCCTTTTCTGGAAAACAGTTTTAAGCATGGTGCCAGTCAAATGCTTACACATCCATGGATCAATCTTGATATTGTTATCCGTGAAAAAAATTTACATTTTAATTTATCCAATAGCAAGCCTGCTACAGCAAATGAAAAGCTTGTTTCGCAGGGACTGGGATTGAAAAATGTAAAGAAAAGACTGTCGATCCTTTACGCCGATACTCATATACTGAACATTACTGATGACCTGATGAGTTTTACTGTTTCATGTAAAATCCCGCTTTTTGAAAATCAGGAAAATTCTGAACCATTGGTCGAAAAAATGGAATATGAACTGGTATAAGTTTTTGTTTTCTGAACAACGTCCTTTTCGCCTGGGGCGTCACCTGATCTTCTGGTTCTTGTGGTGGATTTACTTTACCGCCAGTTATTATCATTACGAGCAGTCCGGCCTTCAAAAAATAAAATTTGAACCCTGGAACTTTCCTTTTTTCATACGCTCGGTCCTGTTGCTGGCGATACAGGTTGGAGCATGTTATTATTTTATCAACTACCTCACGCCAAAATTCCTGTTGACCCGGAAACTTGTATTACTCGCATTGCATACAATTGTTTTAAGTATTCTGATCCTCCTGTCAAGTTATTTGATACACTTAGTCCTGATGCCTTTTGTAAATACACTCTTTGACTATCAAAAAGGAATCGTCAATCAAAACATTTGGTGGACCAGTATCACCTCGGGTTTATTAAGCACTCCAAAAGTTATATGTGCAGCCGCAGCGGTTACCCTGCTGAAGCGATGGTGGCTGAAACAGAAAGAAAAAGAGCGTCTGGAAAAAGAAAAGCTTCTTACCAACCTACGGTTGCTGAAAGCCCAGATGCATCCTGAATTCCTGTTTTCTTCCTTGCACCACATAAAGCTGCTCACACAAAACAGGAATATTGAAAAGGCATCGCAATCGCTATTGAAGCTGGCCGACATACTTAGCTATATGTTGTATGAAAGTGATAAGGATCTGGTACCGTTGCATCAGGAAATTGAAGGCATCAAATGCTACCTGGCCCTCGAAAAATTGAAAATGGGCAATCAATTCGAATTGGATATATCGGTAAAAGGAGATACCAGTTCAAAAATGATCGTGCCTTTAATTCTTGTTCCATTTGTTGAAAACACATTTACATATTTTGGAAACAATAAGCGCGAGAAGGATTGGCTCAACATACAATTGATAGTGGAAGGAAATGAGCTTACCATGAAACTGATTCATGGAAAAACTACCGGGGCTTTTACTGCACTTCCAAATGAAGACATCATTGCCAGGGCAATAGAAAGGCTCGCCATTTTATACGAGGGAAAGTATGAGTTTAAGAATTCTACAGAATCGGAAATCATGATGACCATAATTAAGTTGGAACTGTACGAATTGGAAAATAGGATGGAACATGATCTTTTCATTTCTGAACATTTGAATTATGCTACAACCTAAAAAAATCAATTGCCTGGTTATTGATGATGAACCGCCAGCGCGGGACATTCTCAAAAAATATATTTCAGGCGTGGAGCTGTTACACCTGGCCGGAGAATGTTCCAATGCAGTGGAAACATTATCATTTCTGCAGGGACATGCAGTTGACCTGTTGTTCCTCGACATCAAAATGCCACATATCCTGGGCACCAGCTTTCTGAGAACATTGAAAAATCCACCCAGGATAATTTTCACCACGGCGTTTCGGAAATATGCAGTTGAAGGATTTGATCTGAACGCAGTGGATTTTTTACTAAAACCTATCAGTTTCGAAAGGTTTCTGCAGGCTGTAAACAAGATCATGCAGGTGGATATCGCTGTTACAGGAAATTCAAATCCACAGAATGATCTTTTGTCAGATCAGTCGCGCCCCTTTTTATATTTCCGGGTCGACCGAAAAATGGTAAAGGTGTTCCTCGAAGACATTCTCCTCATCGAAAGCCTTAAGGATTACATTAAAGTGACTACGGTAAATAAAGTGATCGTAGCCAAGCAATCTATTTCGGCTCTCGAGGAAATATTGCCAAAGGATGCATTTATCCGTACCCACCGTTCTTATATAATTGCCATTAATAAAATTGATTCATATAACACAGACATGATTGATATCGGGAAAAGGGAAATTCCGATAGGCAGGTTATTCAGGCATGAAGTAAACAGGAAACTGAATATTTCTCCCTGAGGATTCAAAACGATCCATACCTCAGAGGTTAGGATTTAAGGATGGAGGAAACGCCGGTATCCTTCTATCAGCCAATGGTCTAAAATATTCAACATGAAAAAGTTTCTACTTGCCACGGCAATTTTACTTTTCTCAGTTCTCGAGGGCTATGCGCAGGGCTGTTCTCCTATTCGTCATATTTCAGGAATCAGTCCTGATGTTTTATTCAAAAATCATACGACTACAAACAGGTTTGTGATCAATATGACCAACCGTTATTTTGAAGCTTCGAATACCTACAGGGGAACAAAATATATTACAGATACACTGGTGACCAACCGGATTTATTCTTTCCATATTTCTGTAAGCGCGATATTTAATCAGGGTTGGTCGTTGACTATGAGTATACCTGTATCGGCCAATTCACGCAGGAATAGTCTTGATCATGGTGGTCCCCAAACTCCGAAGCATATTACTCATGCTTTTGGTTTGGGTGACATGCGGCTCACGGCCTATAAGTGGTTACTGAACTCCTCGCCCAAAGGAAATATTCAGCTGGGGCTTGGTATCAAATTTCCAACAGGCGATTACAGGTACACAGACTATTTTTTCAGAAATGATTCCACCAAAGTGCTGGCACCGGTAGATCAGGCTATTCAGTTAGGTGATGGCGGAACCGGGATTACCACAGAAATTGGTGGTTTTTATTCCTTGAGTAAAACCATTGATCTTTTCGGAAGCGTATTTTGTTTGTTTAATCCACGGGATCAGAACGGAGTCTCCAATCTCAAAGGCAGAAATCCAACTGCCGCAGAATTGACAAACAATACAACGGTCATGAGTGTTCCGGACCAGTATGATTTCCGCGGGGGCGCAACCATAGAAGTAAAGAATTTTGTTTTTTCCGCAGCGGTTCGTTACGAAAGGTTGCCCATAAAAGATCTCATCGGGGAAAGCAATGGATTCAGAAGAGCAGCAGATGTATCTTCAGTTGAACCTGGTGTTGTATATCGTGCAAATAAACAGGTGGTCTTTGCTTATGTTGGAATTCCGTTTCACCGGAATATAGAACAGACTACAGCAAACAATATGACTCCGGCAGGATTTGCCAACGTCATTTTTACCTTCGGTGCACAGTTTGGGTTGTAAAATAGTAATGCATCTTGGCATCCATTTTCATGGTCTGAGCTTCCGGTTAAGATAAATGATAGGATGCTTCCAGTCATCTAAACTTATTTTTTGCTCGCAGCACTATTTTACATTTTCCAATTCTTTCGTTGCTGCTTTAATAAACCCGGCCTTATCCTTTTTTACTTCTTTGAGCATTGCTTTTCTATCGGCAGGTATTGAAAAGTATTTTTCAGCCCATAAATTTATTTCAATCATTATGGGAAGTAAGTCTATCCCCTTTTTGGTTAACCTGTACAGCACTTTTGCTTTGCTATCCGGGTGTTCTAATTTTTCGATGATCTTATTTTGTTCGAGCGCCAGCAACCTTGACGCTAAAATATTGGTAGCGATTCCTTCGGGTGACTTTAACAAATCGCCATAGGTGCACTGTTTTGCAAACATAAGGTCCCTGATAATCAACAATGACCACTTATCTCCCCAGATATCAAGCGAACAACTAATGGGGCAATCGGATCTCTTTTTTGTCTTCGTCATTAAAATACTTTTTAAAATCACTTGCAATTTACAAGTAAGTTCTATATTTACACTTGCAAATTGCAAGTAAAGCTACAAACCAATAAGAAATGAAACAAACAATTTTAGTTACCGGTGCCTCTTCAGGCTTTGGACTTCTTATCGCTAACCAGTTATACCAGAGCGGCTACCATGTAATTGGCACAAGCCGTAACCCAGCAAAATATCAGGTTGGGCTGCCTTTCAAATTGTTGGCATTGGATATTGCGAGTGATGACTCAATTCAATCTTTTAGCAAGGAACTGTTCAAACATATTGGTCAATTAGATGTATTGATAAACAATGCAGGCTTTTATTTATCCGGAATTGCAGAGGAAACTACTATTGAACAGGGCAGGAAACAATTGGAAACAAACTTTTGGGGAACCGTTAAACTCACCAATGAGTTATTGCCCTATTTTAGAAAGCAACGCTTCGGCAAAATAATTACTGTAAGCTCTATTGCGGGGTTAATCAGTTTGCCAGGTGGTGCTTATTACGCTGCTTCCAAACATGCTCTTGAAGGTTATTTCAGATCTCTTCGTTTTGAACTAAACGAATTTAATATCAAGGTTAGCATGGTTGAACCAATGGGTTTCAAAACGAACATCGTCTCTAACTCGATTGTTGCAGAAAATGAAATAAGTGATTACGATGTATATCGAAAAAAACTGAAAGCTTATACAAAGGATTTATTTGCAAATTCACCAGAGCCCACTCCTGTTATTGATACCGTGATAAAATTGATCGGCGAAAAAAATCCAAAATTCAATCATCCGGTTGGCAAAGGGGCTTCGGTAATTCTTACCGTACAACATTTTGCATACAAAGTATTTGAAAATTCAATTCTCAAAAAGGTAAACAATTTTTAAAAAATGTCAACCACATCAGCCGAAACTCAATATGCAAATATTGACAACAAGATGCTACCGAGAAGTCGGCAATGGCACACCAAACGTCCTACGGATTTTGATTGTCAGGTACACTGTAAAGTATAATAGTGAATAATGAAAAAGCTATCTTAAAGTACTGTTTCTTCAATCACAGTATTGCCGACGCTTTACAAATTGCTTGCGTTTCCCTCTTAGAAACTCTGGACTGTAGCTAAAAGGTCAATTTGCAATAAGCATAACCTGATTAGCGTTGCTTACAAACCTTCCTCTCCATGTATTCTTACATAGATCCTCGTTGCAAAATCGGGATGAGTTGGTTTAAGGGTTAACGTGTCGTCTCTCACCACAAGTTCATCGCTGGAAGCAGGATCATCATCATAGACAATGATTGTTTGGCCCTTGCTGTTCGTGTGCATTTTAAAGCAGCCAACGGCCAATAAACTTCCTTTTTCATACAACGTATAGGTAGAGTCGGTCAATCGTAGCAGATTTTCGTTTCCTGAAGAAAAAGAAGCTGGCAAAATGTTGCCGCCGCTTCTTTGTCGAAGTTCCCAGGTTCCTGTAATTGAAGATTTATTTGCCACGGTCACAGTGATTTTTTGAATGGGTTGCAAAAAAATTAGCCAGGAAATAATTACATAAAAAAGAATTTTCATCATCTAATTTTTATCGTTGCCAACATCCTTTGCCATACATGAAGCTATTGTTGAAACAGGCTTTGCCAGAATAAAAAAAATATCTTTTCCTTCCGTCTCGCTTTTTTTAGCCGTCCCGAAAAATCCGGATGACAATGCTCCATACGATAGAATTACTTGCAGTAAAAGAAAAATCTTTTAACAAGCACACCTGGTTTAATGCTCAAAAATATTGCTGTACATATCAAATTTAAGTCTAATCTTTGTGATGGATTTGGTAAACGCGTGAACAACTCTATCTCAACTGAATCAATTTTAAATTTCTTGCTCGTTGGCCTTGCATAAGCAGTAAACTTCTTTATTCGTCTCTCTGTTGACCTGATCAATCTCCATTCCCTACCAAAAAGGAAACAAGCCGAACATCCTCATAAAATAGTACGCCCCGGTACGCCGAAAACGGGCAAAAGAGTAGGCATTCATTCAATCAATTTACAGTTATGGCAGACCGATCCACAACGCAGCAAGTGCCGCTTGAAGGCGCTATTTTGGAAGACCCTTCCGATCAGCATCTGGAACCTATTAAAGTTGTACCTCTTCATGTTAGCAAACCCGAATTGGCGTTAGAAGATTTAAAAACAGAAGACAGCGAACTTTTTGGCATGGGAAAAGCGGCGCCGTCAACGCCTCATCTGACATACCGTGGCGGGCCATTGATTCAGAAAACGCAAGTTTTCACTATTTTCTGGGGCAACAACTGGGCTCAAACACCAGCGTACAAGACACTGGCAACAAAAATAAACAGCTTTTTTACCGCTATTCTTGTAAGTCCCTTAATTGATCAATTGAGTGAGTACAACACGACTACGCCACATTTCACCATTGGCCACGGCACGTTGAAAGGCACCAAGACCATTACTGCGGGCGCCCCCTCACCGGGTACAAGCATCACTGACGCAAAAATTCGCGCGACCCTGAACAGTTGGATTGCGGCGCATACGCTGCCCGCGCCCAATGCAAATTCGCTTTATTTCATTTACACCGATATTAATGTAAAGGTGCTTATGGGAGGCAGCGCTTCCTGTACAAGTTTCTGCGGTTATCACAATAATATTGGTTCTACCTATTATGCCGTTATGCCTTTCCCTAGTTGTGCGGGTTGCCTGGGAGGATTGACTGCCTTTGATGCGCTTACGGGCACATCGTCCCATGAGCTTTGCGAAGCCATTACTGATGCCGTTCCGGGAAGTGGATGGTATGACAACACTCATGGAGAGATCGGCGACATCTGCGCATGGAAGTTTAAAAAAGTTGCAGGCTATAATGTGCAGTTGGAATGGAGCAATAAATTCAAGAAATGCATCTGACCTTCGTTGAAAAAGGATGGCAATGTACCGTTGCTGATTAAATAACCGCTGGCCAACATTTTCAAACTTGCAGGGTAAGCTGGAGGGGACCGACAAAAAGTCGAACCAAAATGAAGTGGACTGCGTCCGCCGAAGCCCGCTGAATTGTAAGGAGGTTAATAAAAAGCGAAGCCTGACGTCGCTAAAGCTATGGCGGGCGAAGGTGGAAGCAACACGCAAAAAGTCGAACTCAGGCGAGTTCGACTTTTCAGCTTTGGTGGAGGTAAACGACAAAAAGTCGAACCAAATATGGAATTTACTATGGAGAATATTTACTCTAAAGTCAGTATTGGACATAGACTAGATTAAATTTGTAACTATAAGAACAAATACACCCGCCAGAAAAATCCCGCTATTATCTAATAGGTACGACGGTTCCTTTCATGAATTGGTTTTTCAACCCACCAGTACCAGTGTTTTATCTTACAATCATACAAAAAGGCAGAATCATTCACGGATGGAATCTACATCCACTACACTGCTGCTAAAATGTATTTTGTCTAAATTGCCTTCATGAAAAAGGCAAAGCCTAGTGAATCTGAAGCACCAGTTTCTTCGAAGGCTGCTCTTGAACGGGAAAGGAAGATCTTATTGGATCTGGGAAATGATCTTACCCGTGTCCGCGATAAAAACGATCTCATTGCCCTTTTTTCCAAACGGCTAAAAGGCCTTTATAGCATTACACATGCTATAGTTACTCTTTTTGACTATAAGGACGAAACCTATGGAGCCTTTTTATACGACATTGAAACTTCGCCCATAAAATCACATCCGGGTTATAAGCGTCTGTTCCAGACCCGTTTTTCATTCAGTGAACCTTTCATCAAAACTGCTTTGGCAGCAAACGGCCCTATATCTTTTTTATTGGAGGATGTCATGGATCAACCATTAAGCCCTGCCTACCTGAAAGTGAATTACGATGGCGGTATCAGGGAAATTTTGATGACAAAACTCCAGAATGCTGAAAAACCTATTGGTTTTATATACCTGTATTCTGACAAAGTAGGCAGTTTTACCAATGAACTCAGAAGTGTTATGAACGGGATCGCCCCTCAGCTATCAAGTGCAGTAACTAATATTATCAAAAATGAAGAGGTTCTTAACAAGGAAAAAGAAAAATCATTCCTGCTTGATTTTAGTAGTGACATCGCAACCGTGAGAACGAAAGAGGAACTAGCCCGTGCCGTTCGCACTGCAATAAACAAGTTAAATCAAAAGAGCGGCTACGTCATTCGCAGAATCAATGAAGATGGCACTACAATGAGCCCTTATGTTTTTGATCTCGGTATAAAACAACAAGATCAAAATATAGTGAGTGCATTACAAAAAGCCAGGTATCCTATCAACGACGGATTGCAGAACCGTGTGCTGGATAGTTCCATTCCGTTATTGTTTAATGTAGAAAGAGAAATACAACGAGGCATCACCTCATCCTATTTGCAGAATTGGAAGGCAATGGGATTCAAAAATTTTTTAGGTATCCGGTTGCGAAATGCAGAAACGAATCTTGGAATTTTGTTTCTTGACATTGACGAGATTAACGTTCAACTGTTGCAAGGTATCTGTGCACAAATATCTATCGCCATGGCTAATATAATGGCCAATGAACAAATCGGTAAAAAACAGGAGGAGCAGGCCTTTTTGCTGGATTTCAGCAATGATATTACACAAATAAGAACCAAGCCTGATCTTCAGGCAGCTATTTCCAGGGTGCTCGATAAAACCCTGCATACGAAACTCGCTATGATACGGGTGATAGAGGATGACGGGTTTCACATGGCTCCGTTTATGTATGACAGTACGCTGTTTGAAAAAGCAAAACTGGATTTTAATAAGATGGCAGCCGACCGGGTCACTATTGAAGAAACATATAATTCGCAGGTTTTAGCCAGTAAGGACGGATTAGTGTTTAATGTAGAAGAAGAACTGAAGAGTGGTAACGCATATGCCAAACTATGGAAAACTACCGGACTAAAAAACATGTACGCCCTGCCGTTAAAAGCTGGCAATAAGAATATCGGTACTATCTGGCTGCTGGCAGACCGGTTAAGCAAACTAATACTGAAAGGCATTTGCGCCCAGATATCTATTGCCATTGCCAATATACAGGCTAATGAAAAACTACTGTCCTATAAAAAGCAACTGGAAGTAGAAAACGATTACCTGAAAGAGCAGATTAAAACGATCTATAACTTTTCGGAAATCGTTGGCAGTGGCGATGAGATGAAAAAGGTATATCGCCTGATGTCACTGGTAGCCGATTCCAACACCTCGGTGTTAATATTGGGAGAAACCGGTACCGGCAAGGAACTGATCGCAAGAGCTATTCATAATGCCTCGCCACGAAAAGATAAACTGATGGTGAAAGTTAACTGCGCTGCATTACCTGCCAGTCTCATCGAAAGCGAACTGTTTGGTCATGAAAGGGGGGCATTTACCGGGGCTATTGAAAGGCGTATAGGTAAATTTGAGTTGGCCAATAACAGCACCTTGTTCCTTGACGAAATCGCGGAACTGTCGTTGGAAGCACAGGCAAAATTGTTGCGTGTAATACAGGAACGTGAACTCGAACGATTGGGTGGTAAACAAACAATAAAGATTGATCTACGATTGATTGCCGCTACTAATAGAAACCTTGAAGAAGAAGTAAAAGCCGGGCGTTTTCGTGCAGACTTGTATTTCCGCCTGAATGTATTTCCTATTCATCTTCCTCCTTTACGTGACCGGTCAGAAGATATCGAAGCGCTTACCCATTTTTTTGTGCAGAAGTACAGCAGGAATACCGGTCGAAAGATCAGAAAAGTAGCTCCAAAAGTAATACAACAATTACGCAGCTATACCTGGCCGGGTAATGTAAGAGAGTTGGAGCACTTAATAGAACGCAGCATATTGCTGGCAACAGATGGCACACTGGATGATGTATTTATACCTCAAAATACTGATGCAGAAAAAAAGCAAGAGCAAGCGTATCTTTTAAACCGTTCACTGGAAGAAGTTGAACGCAGTCACCTAATTGAAACATTAAAACGTTGTGCCGGCAAAATTTCCGGCGCCGGCAGCGCTGCTGAAATATTGAAAATCCCCGGAAATACTTTGCATTCCAAAATAAAAAAATTAGGCATAACAAAGAGTGATTATTTTGCCTGATAAGAATCGCGCAACACTCATATCCTCCCCTTTATACAGTGAAACAATTCGTGCTTTCACGAAATACAGTGAAAAATTTAAGTGCCGTTTTTAGTCTTCGCATTGGCTATCAATAGTTTGTTTGATTGGCATTTCGTTGGCCTCTTTAGGCAAATACAATAACAACCAAAAAATCAAATTATGAAAATCGTAGTCATTGGAGGCACAGGCCTCATCGGAACAAAAGTGGTCGCAAATCTTCGTCAGAAAGGGAACCAGGTTATTGCAGCTTCTCCCGCCACTGGTATTAATACCATAACCGGAGAAGGATTAGCAGAAGCCATGAGCAATACAGATGTTGTGATAGACCTGGCGAATTCTCCGTCATTTGAAGACAAGGCCGTGATGGAATTTTTTCAGACATCAGGCCAAAATCTGTTAGCAGCGGAGATCAATGCGGGCGTCAAACATCACGTGGCGCTTTCTATTGTTGGAGTTGACATCATGCAAAATATCGGTTACATGAGGGCTAAGAAGGTTCAGGAAGATCTGATTAAAAAGTCGGGAGTACCTTATACTATTATCAGAAGCACCCAGTTTTTAGAATTCCTTGCAGGTATTGCCAACCAGGCTACTGATGGAAATGAAGTACATCTTTCTGATGTAGCGTTCCAGCCTATTGCTTCAGATGATGTAGCCGCCTTTATAACTAAATATGCACTGGCGGCTCCTCTTAATGGCAAAGTAGAAATAGCAGGTCCGCAACGCTTTAAAATGTATGAAATCGTTGGCAAGTTTCTCCAGCAGACAAACGATCCACGCAAGGTAGTGCCAAATGGCAAGCCATCGTACTTTGGCGGAGAGGTTAGTCATGCAGCGCTGGTACCGGCCGGACAAGCAGAACTTGGATCTATCAATTTTGAAAAATGGTTCGATGCTCAATTACAAAAAGCCTGAGGCAAATGATTGGCCCGCCTGATGAAACGAAGATGACGGGTGATCCCGCCATGCGGGACCGCAGCGATTGTAAGGGGAGTGCTCCTGTTCTTGCACCAATGATATCCGTACGCTGGCGTATGATCCTTACGAAAACCGGTCAACAATACGGCTGGTCAACATGCAACAGATCAAACTTTCACTCTTCTTTTCTTAATTATTTATCATTAAACAAAACGTCATGCACTTCTCATTCATACATCCATTTAAGCTGGACCTGCGTGATGGCCATGCACAGGTTGCAGAGGTTATTCTTTATGAGCCATTGCACGATGCAAGCGAAGGCAGTGAATTTCTTGACGATGCCCTTCGCATGGAAGACCTGTCAATCACCCCTTATGCTAATACAGAAGAAAGCGTTGCTGCGGGAAGTCCTTCGAACTTGTTCTAGCGCTTCGAAATGTCAACTCGTGATACATCACATTGATGACAGACCTCAAACAAAATTCATTAACACAAAAAATTAAATGGTATGAAAAACTATGAATCACTTGACAATGCTTTGTCAGACCTCACGAAAAAAGGCTACAAAGATGATTTTACAACAGAATCCTACTGCCTTTATTGCGGCGACCTGGATATGAGATTTGACTCTGAGAACTTTCACGTTGATGAAATTGACCAGGTTGATGCCAATTCAAACTCCGGTGATGGCATAGTGCTCTATGCGATTTCTTCATCGGCGGGAGCGAAGGGTACCATAGTACAAGGAAAGGAAGCTATTAGTTGAATATTGAAATATCGTTTACGTCACAAAAATGATGAATGCAAATATGCCTGAATTAAAATCCAGCCATGTTCCTATGCTATTTCAACCAGATAAAGTAGCTGGTGTTCATTGTAAATGCGACACAAGCATTGTAATCTATAGTGTCATAAACTAAATCAAAATTTCGATACCAACCCCGGGCACAATTAAGACAATTTAAATGTCTTTGGTCAGGACAAGGACATTCTTTGTAAATTTTAAACATCAGGTCAAAAAAGAAAAGCTATGTTACCAATAGATCACATCTCGTAAAATGAATTCGGACTCCTTCATTACAAACGCAGATATCCGATAGCCGGCTGACTTATACGTTAAAAGCCATTGATTCTTCAATGGCTTTTAAATTTGCTAAAAAGACCGCTTATCTGCTATAAGCGGTCTTTTTATTTTGTTTAATTTGAAATCTTCAAG
>JBJMLU010000152.1:0-30862 GCA_045805145.1 Flavisolibacter sp.
AAATATGCAGAAGAATTCCCGAGCCGCGTTCATTGGTAAGCCGCTGTCCTTTCAGCACTGCAAAAGGAAGCTCAGAGAAGACGCGGGAAACCAGAAATCCTTTTTTTACTTCGATGGATTCCAAACCTGGAATCTGTTGCCACTCCGGAGCTGCTCCTTCAGGAAGCTGGATTCTCGTGTCCTTCCAATCAATTTCTGTGATCGCTTTATTTTGCTCGCGGCTTAAAAGCGCAGTGTGCAAGGGAAGGGCAATTACAAAAATATTCTGCCTGTACTCTCTTGCAAAGGCCATTACATGATCGCTATAGCTTCCCGTTACCTGAAGCGGAATGTATTCTCCTGTAGTCCACAATTCCGGGAACTGTTTGCGCAGTGCAAACAATTGTTGCGTTAGCCATAGTTTGATCTTGCCATTCCTTCTATCTTCCCAGAGCTCTTTTGGATCTGACTCGGATGAAACTTCTTCAATCCACTTATTCCTTTTTTTATAATCCACCGGTCTCCGGTTGTCGGGATCCACCAGGCTCAGGTCCCACAGCTCGCAGCCCTGGTAAACATCCGGAATACCGGGACAGGTAAATTTTAAGATCAGTTGTGAAAGAGAATTGACGATGCCATGGTCCCTGATCTTATCCTGAAATGCTTCAAAGCTTTTTGAAAACCGGTGACGCTTGTCCAACAAAGTTTTTGCAAAATTCTTTGTGGCCAATTCATATGCTTCATCAGGACTGGTCCAGTTGGAATGAACCTTTGCCTCTCTGAGTGCTTTTTGAAGATATTCATCGATGCGGCCAGAAAAATCTCCATGGTCATCGTCCATGGGCCACGCACCAGCGAGGGTTTGATAAATAAAATATTCATCATTGGCATCGGGTGCTCCTTCATTTCTGAGTGCCGCATTCATCTTTTGATATTGCTTCACCTGTTCCAGCCATTCCTCACCCAGATCGCTCAGAACATTAAGACGAGCACGAACATCTTCTCCACGTTTGGTATCATGAGTGGAAGTGGCATTGAGTGAATAAGGCCAGCGTTTCTGCCGCTGCTGCATGGATTGATGAAATTCATCGACGGAAAGACCAAATGATTCAGGAGAGTCGCCTACTTCATTATGTGCAATAAAACGGTGATAGGTGTACATGAGGGTATCTTCCATGCCCTTCGCCATCAGGGGACCCGTGAACTGCATACAGCGTTGGTAAAAATGGCTGATCTTTTGGTTTATTTCTTCATTGCCTTCCTGCGGCTTTTTTAAAAAAACAAACTCCAGCATGTCTGCGGCTTTTCGCAATTCACTGTTGCTTGTTTTTACCTGGTCCAAAATACCACGGACAGATTGGGCTTCCTGCTCTTCCAGTGGAAATTTATTTCCATAAAAACGGTACACCGGACAGTGGATCAGGAATTCACCAATGGCTTCCTTCAGGTCTTCAGGCCGCATGGAAGCAAAGGCCTTTTTCTCCACCAGGTTACTCTCCCGAAACAGACGATAAAGGTTATCCAATTCCCCGCCCATATGACGGTAAAGGACATGCGCTTTTTTTTCCTTGAGCTGTTCCTGGATGGAGTGTTTGTCTTTTACCAGCTGGCGGTAAAATCGGGTAAAGAGCTTTTCGTTTCTTTGGTTGGTAAAAAGGTTGTTGACCATCGAAAGAAAATCATAGCCCGTATTTCCCTGTATTGGCCAGGAGGAAGGCAAATCCTCTCCGGGCTCCAGGATTTTTTCAACCACAATGGGCACTTCTTCACCAGCAAGCTCCCGAAGACGGTGCAGGTATTGTGAAGGATCGTACAAACCATCAATGTGATCAATCCTTAGTCCCTGGAAGATTCCTTCATCTACCAGATTTTTGATTAGCTGGTGATAAGTTTGAAAAACTTTTTCATCCTGGATATTCAGGCAGATCAGTCCATTCACGGTAAAGAATCTTCGGTAGTTGATCTTTTGATCCGTTTCCTGCCAGAAACAAAGCCGGTAAGATTGTTGGCCTTCGATCTTCAGGAGCAATTCCCTATTCTCATTGGTTTGTTGAATACAATCCTGGATGAAATTTTTTACAAGTTCATTTTTCTGAAGTCCTTTTATTTGCTGGCGCAGTTCATCCCACTGTTCTGCATAAGCGTTCTCCTCTTCCATTTTGGGAATCTGCTGCAGCAATTGGGATATGGCATCAGGAACCCGGTCATTTTTTTGCTGCAGAATGGTGCCATAGGAAAGAGGCTGTAAGGGATAAACAGAATCGAAGTAGCGAAACACAAAACGGTCACCGGCAAAGTCAATCTTTAATTCACCCTGTTTGATCGCTTCTTCTACAGGACGGCCCAAAAAAGGAACCATCAATCTTCCCTGGTACAGTGGACTGTTCCAGGCAATGTCGAAAAAAGAAGCATAGACGGACTGTGGGCCTTTTTCGAGAACATCCATCAGCCATTCGTTACGCGGATCAAAAGCCATATGATTGGGAACAATATCCTGTAGCCAGTTGATGTCGTTGGCCCTGAGCTCGCGGCTGATCTCTTTTAAAACTTCTACGCTTCCGATCTCCGGATTGATCCGGTGCGGATTCAGGCCATCGTATCCATGTGTGCTTCCCGGCACCGAAGTAAAAATGGGTGATGCATACAGAGTAGTTACGCCCAGCTTCTTCAGATAAGGAACGATCTCCCTGAGATCATCAAAATTGAATTCTTTATGAAACTGTAATCTATATGTTGCAGTAAGTGATGTCATGATTGTGTTGAATGATAAAAAATAGTTCCGCTAATTATCAATGGCCTTTGCTTTCCAAAACCAAGACAGATTCGGCTTGCACGGTCAGTTCACCTGTGGAAAGCAGCTGCTCGCTGTTTGGTTTTAGTGCACCCCACTGAGGAGATGCTGAATCAAAAATCTTTTTCCAGTTCTTTGCCTGCACTGCAGGTAAAACCGTCTGCGGATCTTTTGAAAAATTCATCAGGCACAATAGATGCTGCTCTTTATTCCTTCGATGGAGTTGCAAAATATTTTTTGCAGGATCACAAGCAACATGTAGCTGATCACGGTCTGGATTTTTTAGTGCAGGATGATTTTTCCGCAAGGCAAGAAGTGCCTTATAATAACCGAACATGGTTTCATGCGGCTTGGTTTTCAATAAATCCCATTGAAGCTTTGAATCCAGAAAAGTTTTTTCATCAACAGGGTCGGGAGCTTCTCCTTCCAAATGAAAAGCTGCGAATTCTTCTTTTCTTCCCTTGCGCACCGCTTCTGCAAGCTGTGGATCGGTATGGCTTACAAAATACTGGAAGGGATGCGGCTCACTCCATTCTTCACCCATGAACAACATGGGCAGGTAAGGACTGAGAACAACTGCTGCCGCCATTAGTTTCTGCATTTCGAAACTTACGAGAATGCTGGTTCTTTCTCCCAGCATGCGGTTGCCCACCTGGTCGTGGTTTTGAGAAAACACGATGAACTGATGGCCAGGATTCCTGGTAGGCACACCGAAAAATTTTTTACGGTGCGGTGAAAATTGTCCGTCATACACATAGGCATCGCGATAGGCTTTGGCCAGGTGTTCAATGCCGTTGAAGTCGGAATAATATCCACTGCGTTCATTACTTGTAGTGGTTCGAAGCGCATGATGAAACTCGTCGATCCACTGTGCGTCCATTCCATAACCTGATTCGCCGAGCGGATTGATGAAACGATTGTCGTTTAAATCCAACTCCACGATGAGGTGATGTTGCTTTCCATTTTTTTGCATCAGGCGATTCACTTCTTCCTTCATTTCCGTCAAAATATGTTTGGGACTAAAATCCTTAATGGCATGAACAGCATCGAGACGAAGTGCATCAATATGAAAATCACGGAACCACATCAGAGCATTTTCAATAAAATATCTGCGAACACCATCGCACCAGGCATCATCAAAGTTGATAGCGCGGCCCCAGGGCGTCTTATATTTTTCAGTGGTGTACGGTCCGTAAGCGCCAAGGTAATTTCCTTCGGGACCGAAATGATTGTACACAACATCCAGCACTACAGCGATGCCTTTGTTGTGACAGGCGTTCACCAGTCTCTGAAGACCTTCCGGTCCTCCGTAAGAATTTTGAACAGCATATGGATACACTCCGTCGTAGCCCCAGTTGCGATTGCCCGCAAACTGCGCGAGGGGCATCAGCTCAATGGCATTGACACCCAGCTCCTGGAAATGATCAAGTTTTTTTTCAATGCCTTCAAAATTTCCTTCCGGTGAAAATGTGCCTACATGCAATTCATAGAGGATGTAATGGGACAGTGGCGGACTTTTCCAGCCTTTATCCTTCCAATTGAATTGAGCAGCATCAAATGCCTGCGAAGGTCCATGCACGCCCTCGGGCTGCGAAAGCGATGCAGGATCGGGGAATTCTTTTTCTCCGTTGAGAAGAAAAGTATAGTTGTCCCCGGGTTTTATTTCGCTGGTATATAAAGACCAATATCCCAATTCATTTTTCTGAAGTGGAAATTTTTTATCATGACAGCACAATTCCACTGACCTTGATTCCGGAGACCAAACGATGACTTCTGCACGTCCTTCTTTAAAATTCACTCCCGGCTTTTCTTTTCTCACATCCATGTCACAATTGTTTTAGCAGGATAACCGATCTTCCCTGTACAGAGATTTTATCTCCTGCCTGAAATATTTCTCCTTCTTCTTTAATAAAATTCTCGTGGGTATCCAGCACCTTCACCCAGCTCTCTCCATATTTTTCAGAAGGCAGCTGGTAGTCGAGCTGTCCGTCATAGGCATTAAAGACCACGTAAAAACTATTGTCTACAATTTTTTTGCCTTTATTATTTACTGTTCGCAGTCCATGACCGCTGAGAAAAACACCAAGTGATTTGGCAAAATCGTTCTTCCAGTTTTCTTCAGTCATTTCTGTTCCTTCGGGAAGAAACCAGGCGATGTCTTCAATGCCTACGCCTTTTATGGGTTGACCCTGGAACCACCTGCGGCGGGAAAAAACCGGATGATTTTTATAGAGATGAATGAGCTTCTGTGTAAATTCAAGAAGACCCTTATCTGCTTTATCCCAATGCAACCAGGAGATCTCGTTGTCCTGGCAATAAGCATTGTTGTTACCTTTTTGTGTTCGACTCATTTCATCGCCGGCAAGCAGCATCGGAACTCCCTGTGAAAGAAAGAGAGTCGTCAATAAATTTCTTTTTTGTTTTTGCCGCAGCTCACGTATTCCTTCATCATCCGTTTCGCCTTCGGCACCGCAGTTCCAGGAACGGTTGTGACTTTCACCATCATTGTTGTCTTCTCCGTTGGCTTCGTTGTGCTTTTCGTTGTATGATACCAGGTCATTTAAAGTAAAGCCGTCGTGTGCCGTTACGAAATTGACACTGGCAGTAGGTCTACGGTAATCATCCTTGTAAAGATCAGGGCTGCCTGTAAACCTAAGGGCAAATTCACCGAGCATGCTTTCGGCTCCGCGCCAGTAGTCGCGGATGCAGTCGCGGTACTTGCCATTCCATTCTACCCAGCCCGGAGGAAATTTTCCTACCTGGTAACCGCCTTCTCCAATGTCCCAGGGTTCGGCAATCAGTTTTACCTGGGAAATCACAGGATCCTGGTGAATGATGTCGAAGAAGGAACCAAGACGGTCAACTTCATGAAGCTCGCGGGCCAGTGTTGCTGCCAGATCAAAGCGGAATCCATCTACGTGCATTTCGAGTATCCAGTACCGTAAGCTGTCCATGATGAGGCGAAGCACATTGGGCAGCTGCGCATTGAGTGTGTTGCCCGTGCCCGTATAGTCCATGTAATAACGCTTGTCTTCCGTGAGCCTGTAATAACTGGAGTTGTCAATCCCACGAAAAGAAAGTGTAGGACCCATCTGATTGCCTTCGGCGGTGTGGTTGTACACGACATCAAGGATCACCTCAATGCCGGCCTTGTGCAGTTCCTTGACCATGTTCTTGAATTCCATCACTTGCTCACCACGGGTGCCGTTGCTGGAGTAGCGTACATCGGGTGCAAAAAAACCAATGGTATTATAACCCCAGTAGTTCTCCAGTCCTTTTTCCTGGAGGTGACGGTCTGTAATAAAATAATGAATGGGCATCAGCTCAATAGCGGTTATGCCGAGTTCTTTTAAATATTTAATGGTGGCAGGATGGGCAATGGCGGCGTAGGTGCCGCGGATCGTTTCGGGAATTCCCGGATGTAAAAAAGTAAATCCTTTTACATGGGCTTCGTAAATGATGGATTGATGATAGGGAATTTTCAGAGGCTTGTCTCCTTCCCAGTTAAATGCCGGATCGATGACTACACTTTTTGGAATATAGGGAGCACTGTCCACGTCACTGAAACTAAGGTCGCCGTCCGGATGACCCATTTCATAACCAAACAAGGCATCATGCCATTTGACCCTGCCCGAAACGGCTTTGGCGTATGGATCAATGAGCAGTTTATTGGGATTGAATCGATGTCCATTCTCTGGTTCATAAGGTCCGTACACACGATACCCGTAAAGCAGGCCTGGCCTGGCCTGTGGAAGATATACATGCCATACATGGTGTGAAACCTCGGTGATGCGTATGCGCTCTGATTCTTTTTTTTCGTCGGCGCCATCAAAGAGGCAGAGGTCAACACCTAAGGCATTTTCAGCAAATAAGGCAAAATTAACTCCCTGTCCATCCCAGGTAGCACCCAGCGGGAAGGGGCTGCCCGGATAAGTTTCATGCTTCATTCAAATATATTCTTTTGGAAAGATCCGAATAAGCAGAGCGGGAAACAGAGCGATAGCGAAACATCATCTGTTCTCACTCTCATTGATCCCTTATAGCTCTGAGACAAAATCACACTCTTCTCCTCTTCTCCTCTTCTTCTCTTCTCATTCACTATTCACTATTCACTTCTTGTCATTCACCATTCACCATTCACTAGACAATATCCTTGCCAGCAGAAACTCAGCTTTATTTTCAATAAAATTTCTGAACTGCTTCCTAGTTTCGTGCTTTCAATCAAAATCATTTTCATGACCTGGGCCGATCACCTGATTTCTTTTTATAAAAATCTTCAGCCACCCGCAGATCTTCCTGGTGGTATTGAATGGCTTTATCCTCAAAAAGACCCGGCCTGTTTTCAAATTGTAGAAGCTTTCCTCCACAAATTTTATGCAGACAGTGAAGCCCGCAGAATTTTCCTCGGAATCAATCCGGGTAGATTTGGTGCAGGCATTACGGGTGTAAATTTTACAGCATCGCGCCAGCTTTCCGATCATTGTGGCATTGATCATCCATTCAAAAAAGGAACCGAGCTTTCAGCAGAATTTATTTATGAGATGATAGAAGCCTATGGCGGGGCAGAAAAGTTTTACCGGAATTTTTTTATTGGTTCTGTTTGTCCGCTAGGCTTTGTGCGAAATGGTAAGAACCTGAATTATTATGATGACAAGGAACTTCTCGACAAGATTGGTCCTTTTGTAATTCAAAGTCTCAACCATCTTCTTGATTTTCATGTTGACCGTTCCGTGGTTTATTGCATCGGCGGGGAAAAAAATTATCGCTACCTCTCCTCCATCAATGAAAGGCACCATTGGTTTGAAACCGTAGTTCCACTTCCTCATCCGCGTTTCATCATGCAATACAAAAGGAAACAGAAGGAGTTTTTTATTGAACAATACCTGAAGGCGATTGGGTGAGTCGAGTTCGGAGTCCGGAGTTCAAAGTTTAAAGTTCAGAGTTCAAAGTCAGTGAACTACAGGGCGGTTTGTCTTACAGATGGTCGGGGATTGCTTCGCTTCGCTCGCAATGACGTTCACGGGTTTCGAAGTTTACTTTAATTCGAGGACTTTCATACGATTGAACTTATCTTATGGTTCGTAAGAAAGTCTTACACCTTCAACTTGAAGGTCACCTGAAACATGTTGTAAACACTTTGGTTTCCGTCATTGCGAGCGACCGCGTGCGCTAAAGCTATAGCGGTGGCGCAAGCGAAGCAATCCCCTGCCAACCTCTAATACTAACCGCCTCGTAGTTCACCGACTTTGAACTCTGAACTCCGAACTCCCAACTCCCGACTCCGAACTCCGAACTTGAACTTCGAGCCCGCTTTTTTCTTACTTTCGCAGTCTTCAAGCGCAGCATATGAAGTTCAGCACAGGCCTAATCAGTTTATAAGGCCAAACATTCTTACTCGATTGGCATCCGCCATCCTTAATTCTTCACGGATTTAATTCTTCATTATGTCGCGGGAAATTTATTCCACTAAAAAATTCTACACCTTTTTATCTCTGGCCCGTATGTCGTTGCGCGGTGATGCCTACGATTATACCCAGGGAAGTCTTCGCGCTGCCATCTTATTACTGGCCATACCCATGATACTTGAACTGGGACTGGAATCGGTATTTGCTGTAGTAGACATGTTCTTTGTAGGCAGGCTGGGAGAGAATGCCATTGCTACTGTGGGCCTTACCGAATCTGTCATCACCATTGTTTATTCCATTGCCATTGGATTAAGCACGGCGGCTACGGCACTGGTTGCGCGAAGGACCGGTGAAAAAAACGAGGAAGCTGCTTCACATGCAGGTGCCCAGGCCATACTCATGGCTATAATAGCAACCGCTATCATTAGTAGCGTAGGGCTGGCTTTCGCTCCCAATATCCTGCACCTCATGGGTGCCAGTGCGGATGTGGTGCGTGATGGCGCGGTCTTCACCCGAATCATGCTCGGTGGCAGCATGGTGATCATTTTATTGTTCCTGATCAACGGAATATTCCGGGGCGCAGGCAATGCAGCCATGGCCATGCGAAGCCTCTGGCTGGCCAGTTTGTGTAATATCATTCTCTGTCCTCTTCTCATCGGCGTATTTGGACTCAAGGGAGCGGCCATTGCTACCACCATTGGAAGAGGCATTGGTGTAGCGTATCAATGCTATCATTTATTCCGGGGAACAAGTACAATTCGTATTCGCAGAAAACATTTTCGTTTTGCGCCATCGCTGATGAAACACCTGCTGGTAGTGGCGTGGCCGGCTACATTTCAATTCATCATTGCTTCAGGAAGCTGGATAGTACTTGCCATGCTGGTAGCACATACGGGCGGTACGAGCGCGTCAGCGGGTTACCAGGTAGCCATTCGCAATGTTGTGTTTTTTATTCTTCCTGCCTGGGGATTGAGCAATGCAGCGGCAACACTTGTTGGACAAAACCTGGGAGCAAAACAACCCGAGCGCGCCGAAAAAAGTGTCTTACTGACGGCGAGATACAATGCCATCTTCATGAGTTTCGTGATGCTGCTCTTTTTATTCTTTGCTGCACCCATCATCGGAATATTTACGCATGACCCGGAAGTACGCAGTACAGGTACACTGGCGCTTCAGATCATTGGAACAGGTTATATTTTTTATGGCGTGGGTATGGTGATGGTGCAGGCACTCAATGGTGCTGGCGACACAAGAACTCCCACATTGATCAACCTTTTCGGCTTTTGGTTCTTCCAGATTCCCCTGGCTTTTATTCTGGCAAAATGGATGAAGCTCGGAGCCATGGGATCTTTCATTTCCATTCCGGTTGCAGAAACGGCAATCGCCATTACTGCCTACATTCTTTTTCGGAAAGGAAGATGGAAAACGGTGGAAGTGTGAAGAGAGAGCTGCTAGCTGAGAGCTGTTAGCTGCTGGCTTTTCTTTCGTTGTAGCCTTCGGCGAGAACAATGTTATTTATAGTTTGTTGTTTTTTTAGATACGGTTTTTACCACTCGCAGCTCATGGCTCACGGCTCATGGCTTTTTCCTGTAGCCAATGGCGAGAGCATTGGTGCTGGTAGCACCTTGCTATTAGCCGAACTCTTTCAAGGAGATTGCTTCGCTACGCTCGCAATGACGTTTAAACCCGGGAACTCACTACAGATTTCGGAATGGCCTTATATCGTAGTGCCTTTTACGTCATGACCTTTGAAGCAAATTTCGAATCAGTAATGCATTTTATAATTGAAGTCATTGCGAGCGCAGCGAAGCAATCTCCCTGAATGAGTTCGGCTAACAATTTTGTTGCTACAAGCAACCATGTTCTCGTCATTGGCTACAGGAAAAAAGTCATGAGCCGCGAGCAGCGAGCAGTAAGAGCCGCCACTAAAAACAAGAAACTACAAATAACACTGTTCTCGCCGAAGGCTACCACGATGAAGCCAACAGCTAAAAGCTATCAGCCATCAGCCTCTCTTTTTCCCCGTTTTCTCTTGAAGTGAATCTATCTTCTTAGACGCTTCTGCTTTTGTGAGCCCGTCGGGTGCTTCTTCTCCGGCTTCCTCAGAAAGCGTTTTGAGGTAGGACCTTTGTGCGCCGGTCATCTCTTCATCGCCTGTGGTCCAGTCTTCGGGATCTTTTATGGTGTTGGACATTTCTTTTTTGCTGTTTTCTTTTTTTGACTGTTGATTCTTCATAACGAATGTTTTCAATAGCATTTCCAAAAGCAGGCCGAAGACTAAATTTTTTAGTTTATCAACCTGGCCGCTTCATTGGAAACACGCGGGCGACAGCAAATAGCAGCAAAAAATAAAGCTTGTGGAAATTCCTCTTCAATTTTTGTGGTGCGTTCATTCATTTTCATGTTTTATTTCTTATTTGGCTCGCCATCTGCCGAAGAAACGGTGCTCCGGTATTTCCCGAGCAGGGCCATGACAACAGCGAAACAAATACGCACAACATACCTTGCCACCTGGTCCTTCCTTTTAAAATCCACTTCCTGATCAAGCAGGGGCTGCAGTGCAAGCATCACCGCAAACACCGAACTGGCAAGGGCTACGCGACGCATACGATTGGAAGTTTTAAGTTGATATTTCATATCCATTCACAATTTTATCCAACAAAATTCAACCATCCTTCCCACAGACTTTCTGCATCCTGCTCCGCCAGGATTGCAGGGATCAAACATTTCGCAACAATGAACAGGCTTTGCATTTTGTCCGGTAAAATGTCAAAACTTTTTGCCCTGGTTTCCATTTTTCTCCGACATTCTCCTTTGTTCCCATTTATTATCTCTTGCTCCTTCATTCAGAAAATGTGGATAATTCTTTTACTAATTATTTTAGCAGACGACATTATTTGTGCAGATTTACAAGAGCGTTTTGGATTCAATTCTTTTTTTATGAAAGGAAATATCAACAGCCACATGATTGTACTGGCGCGCGAAGCAAGAAGCCTCAATCAACTCGAACTGGCCGGTCGCATTCACATGTCGGCTACAAACCTGAGCAAGATCGAACGCGGCGATATTGGTATCAGTGAAGAAGTACTGGAAGCCATCGCAGAAATCACCAGTTTCCCTCCGCATTTTTTTCAGCAGGAAGGAAAAATTGTTCCCGCAAACCTGGGTTACCGCAGAAGGCAAAATGTATCGCAAAAACTTTTGCTGCCCATCAATGCCCGCACCAATATTATCCGCAGACATGTGCAATTCCTGACGCAAAGTCTGAGAATTGATCCTCCTGTTTTGCCATCATTTACTGCAAGTGACTATGAAGAAGCACGCAGTATTGCCTCGAAGCTGCGTAAGTGCTGGGATCTTCCTCCAGGTCCGGTAGATAGTCTCACCAGTCTGCTCGAGTTGAAGGGAATTGCTGTAATGAGTTTTGATTTTGGTACCGAAAGAGTTGATAGCCGCAGCTTGTTCACCGATGAAAAACATCCGATTGTTTTTCTCAACAAAAAACTTTTAGGCGACCGTCAAAGATTTTCACTGGCCTATGAACTGGGACAATTGGTGATGCATAGTTTCACCGATATTGCTGTTCACCGCGATATTGGTCACGAAGCAAATTTGTTTGCTGCAGAATTTCTATTGCCTGCACAAGAGATAAAGAAGGATTTCAAAAGAGGTGTGAGCCTCGCGTTGCTGGGTGAGCTTAAAAAAAAATGGAAGGTGTCTATGATTGCACTGCTTTACAGGGCCGATGACCTGGCACTCGTCTCTCCCAATCAGAAACGCTATCTGCTACAACAGTTCAATCAGCAGCAGATAAGAAGAAGGGAACCGGTGGAGTTGGATGTGCCTGCAGAACAACCTTCCCTGATCAGGAAATGGATTGCCGATTACCGTGCAGCAACCGGACTGGGTTTTTTAGAAATCTCGGCCCTGCTTTGTCTGCATATAGACGAGTTCCTGGAACTCTATTCTTAAAGTGAAAATGAAAGGAGATTTTTATGAGTACTACGATCAACGATTCACCCGAGATCAGGCATTACTCCACCCGGGAGCTGGCCCGCTTCTATGGTGTATGCGACAAGACCCTGATCAAGTGGATGAAACCGTTTACCAACGACATCGGGCAAAAGCAGGGAAGATATTATACTGTGGCCCAGGTGAGATTGATCTTTGAAAAATTGGGAGCACCGGGTGGAAAATAGCTTTGACCAGCGGGCCTTGAGCTCCGGGGAAGTTGGAAGTTCTACCGATCATCAACTGTCAATTGTCAACTTTCCTGTTCATAAGTCGTGAACAATCGTTTAAAGAGGCCAACAAGAAACGGATTGTTTTTTGAATCGGGAAAAGTATGGCAACAAATACGGTAAAACTTTCCGCAAAGGCAAAATCAATCTTGAAAAAAGGAAGGCGAACCGCCATGCCGGCGAACATTGAGCCCATGCTGGCTACGCTGGTGAACGAACCCGTTGAAGAAGAAGGATGGCTGTATGAAATGAAATGGGATGGTTACCGGGCGCTGGCTTATCTCAGAGGAAAGCAAGCGGACCTTTGCTCACGCAACAATAAATCTTTCAATGAAAAATTCTATCCACTCCACGAATCGCTCAGGCAATGGAATATCCAGGCGGTAATCGATGGAGAAATTGTAGTAGTGAATGAGCAGGGCATTCCTGATTTCAGTGCACTGCAACTGTGGAGAAGCGAAGACGATGGCCAGGTGTTTTATTATGTGTTCGATATTCTTTGGCTCGAAGGTTTTTCGGTAATGCACTTGCCTATTGAAGAAAGAAGAGAATTGCTTGCTTCTATTATTCCAGGTCACCTTCCGCACATCCGCATTTCATCAACCATGAAAAACGGCGGAACAAAAGCATTTGAGCAGGCAGCAGAACTTCACCTGGAAGGAGTGATGGCCAAGCGTTCCGGAAGTGTTTACAACATGGGTGAACGAACAAAGGACTGGCTGAAGATCAAAACAGAAAAAAGGCAGGAGCTGATCATCGGTGGCTATACACACAATGAAGGAAGCAATAAATTATTTTCTGCTCTTCTGATGGGCATCATGGAAAATGGAAAGTTTGAATTTGTAACTCCGGTGGGAACGGGCTTCAATAAAAAAATGCAGGAAGAGATCATCAAAAAGCTGAAGCCCTACGAGGTGAAAGCCTGTCCTTTTGCAAGTGTTCCCGAGTACAACAAACCATCACGCTTTCGCCCGCACCCACCCAAAGCCTCGGTTACCTGGGTGAAACCCGTGCTGGTAGCGGAAATCGCCTACCGCGAGCTTACGAGCAATGGCGCATTTCGTCAGCCTTCATTTAAGGGACTTAGAGAGGACAAAAAACCAAAAGAAGTGGTTCGTGAAATTCCTGTACAAACTGAATCTCTGGTCAAAGAACACCGGCTCGTAAAAGAAAAACTTCTGGCTGCGCCTCCAAAAAAGGAAAGAAAGACCTTGCTCAATCCAAAAGAAGAAACACAAACACGTCCAATCAATGGTCACGAGCTACGCTTTACCAATTTGAGCAAGGTGTTCTGGCCTTCCATTAAAAACAAATTGGGTGCCCAGGGACCACCCGCCCTGACCAAGCGTGACATGATCAATTATTATTACCAGGTAGCTCCCTACATGCTTCCTTATATGAAGGATCGTCCGCAAACCCTCAACCGTCATCCACATGGAATTACGGGAGAAAGTTTTTATCAAAAGGATGTAAAGGGAAAAGCCCCGGAATGGATCGAAACGCATCCTTACTATAGCTACGCCGACCAGCGTGATAAGGAATTTCTGATCTGCAAGGATGAAGCAAGCCTTTTGTATATCGCTTCCCTTGGTTGTATTGAAATGAATCCCTGGAGCAGCCGCACCCAATCTCCCGACCATCCCGACTGGTGTATCATTGATCTTGATCCGGATACCAACAGTTTTGAGCAGGTGATCCAGGCAGCGCGGGTTACAAAGGAAGTGCTGGACGCACTGGGTGTAAAGTCGTATCCAAAAACTTCGGGTTCAACAGGACTGCATATTTATCTTCCTTTAGGTGCAAAATATACTTATGAAGATTCAAAAGAATTTGGGCGCCGGTTAATGAAGATCGTTCATGCAGAAATTCCGCACTTCACTTCAATTCAGCGCAAGACCGCCGACCGCCGTGGATGCATCTATCTGGATTTTTTGCAAAACCGTCCACAGGCAACTGTCGCAGCGCCTTATTCACTTCGTCCAAAACCCGGAGCGCCTGTATCCATGCCGCTTCACTGGGAAGAAGTAAAGAAAGGACTGGCCATTACCAATTTTCATTTAAAAAACGCTATAGATCGCGTTCGCTCTGAAGGCGATTTGTTCAAAGGAGTATTGGGAAAGGGAATCCAGATGGAACAGGTGATTAAAAAAATGGAAAGGGAATTTCCGGAGGTGATCAAGCGAAGAGTTGCATGAGGAAGTTTTATAGTTCTCCGGAGTCAGCCTGTTGGACTGGCGTTGTTTCGCGCAAACCTGCCTGCCGGTAGGCAGGGACGCAAAGAGAATAAAGGACGCAAAGAGAATAAGGGAAGGGCAAAAGAACCGGGTGGAGAGCGGAGAAAGAGAAAGTTCATAAGGTATTGTTCTGACGCTGATTAGGATGGCAGCGATATATGCAAAAACGCAAAGAGCGCAATGAGTCGCAGGGAACGCAAGAAAAGAAATCAGGCTGACTAATAATAACAATACCTGGCGGCCCTCTGCGTTTCCTCCGCGCTCCTTGCGGTTAACTTTTCCCAAAAATATTTTTATTTCCGAATCTCTTTCTCTGCTCTTTGCTCTCTTTCAAATCTTTTCCTTTCTTCTCTTTTGCGTCCCTGCCTACCGGCAGGCAGGTTTGCATGAAACCCTCGTTTTGCAGAAAAACATGGAATGCTCTGGTTATCTGTGATTTCTTTTGTAATTTACTAGCAAAGACTTGCTATGAATACGGTTGCAAACATTCTTACCCACAAGGGCCGCTCCATTGTGTCTGTTACAGCAGGATCCTCCGTGCTGGATGCCCTGAAGATCATGGCCGAAAAAAATATCGGCTCTGTGATGGTTACCAATTCTTCCGGACAATATCTCGGACTCGTTACCGAAAGAGATTACTCGCGCAAAGTGATCCTGAAAGGAAAAAGTTCTACCGATTCCCGGGTGGAAGAAATCATGAGTACAGATCTTCCGCGGGTCTCCTCCAGAGATACCATCGACCACTGCATGGAACTTATGTCTTCCAATAATATCCGCTATCTGCCCGTTTTTTCCGGCGACGAACTACAGGGAATCATCTCCATGAGTGATGTAGTAAAAGAAACCATCCTGATGCAACAGGAAACCATTAGCCATTTGCAACATTATATTAGTTTATAGCTGTTTCAGAGTTCAGAGTTCAGAGCTCAAAGTTCAGAGCTCAAAGTTCAGAGTTCAAAGTTCAAAACTCAAAACTCAAAGCTCAAAACTCAAAGTTCAAAACTCAAAGCTCAAAACTCATTACTCGAGGCTATCTTCTTCAGCACTTCATTTCGAAATAATTTACCAATCGGAATTTCCTTTTTGTCGATCTCCAGAAGTTCACTGGTATAAGAACTGATACGAGACAGGGACACGATAAAGGAACGATGCGTTCGCATGAAGAGGTGTTCGGGTAACATTTCCTCCACCGAACTTATGGACTGTTTGGTAACGATGGCTCCACTGGTGGTTACTACTTTGATATAGTCTTTCATGCTCTCGATGAATAAAATATCCTGCAACATCACCTTCACCATTTTGCGTTCGCTTCTGAAATAAACGAAGGCTTCCTGCTTTTGTGCCGGAGGCGCCAGCGGTTCGGTGTAAACCGTTTGCGTGGCCCTGTGTACGGCCTTGAGGAACCGGTCGAACTGAATGGGTTTAAGAAGGTAGTCTACCACGTCCAATTCATAACCTTCCAATGCATACTCGGCATGAGCTGTTGTGAAAATAACCCTGGGCGGATGCTTCAGGATCTTTAACAGGTCATTGCCATTCACCTGAGGAAGACGTATGTCCAGAAAAATAAGATCAACAGGGTTTTGTTGTATAAAAGACATGGCTTCAATGGCATTTCCGCATTCACCAGCGAGTTCCAGCATCGGCACTTCATCTATGTAACGACGGATGATCTCGCGGGCAGGAGGCTCGTCGTCAACAAGGAGGCAGTGAATCGTGCGATGTTCATGCATAACCGGAATGTTGCAGGGTTCTCAATTCTTTCAAGGTAGATCTCTCCAGTTGAATTCTCAGGTTCACGACAAACACGTCTTGATTATTATGGATCTTCAGAAGATATTTTCCGGGATATAAAAGTTCTAGTCGTTTCTGAATATTCGTAATGCCGATGCCTGATGCCTTCTTCGGAACATAATTTTCTGCCTTCCCATTCATAAGTTTCATTTTTATTTCGTCCTCCTGCAACAGGATGCTCAGACTAATCCAGGGATGTTCCAGCATCTGGCTGGCGCCGTGTTTGAAACAATTTTCCAGGAAAGGAAGCAGGAGCAGAGGCGCAATCATCAGGTCCGCGTCATTGTCGGGAAGATCGATTGTTACATCCAGTTGATCGTCGTACCGGATCTGTTCGAGCACAATATAATCTCGTAGCATTTTAATTTCCTTGTGAAGAGGCACCAGGGGTTGATTGCATTCATACAGCATGTAACGGAGCATGTCCGATAATCCCATCACCAGCTTCGACGCAACGGCAGATGTGTTCTGCGTGTAAGAATAAATATTATTGAGTGTATTGAAAAGAAAGTGAGGATGCACCTGCGCTTTCAAAATCTGCAGTTGTGCCGCTACATTTTCTTTTTGCAGTTGCAGGTTGCGCTGTTCCTTCGTGTACCAATATTTCATCAATTTGATAGCAGCTGCGAGTCCGCCAATTGTGATGGCACCGCGTAATCCTGCGAGCAATGCAGCAAAAAGATTCAGGTCATGTTCGTGAGGCGGAATGACGGTGTTGTGAAAAAAATAAAGCCGCATTAAAGGAAGAATATACACGCCAATAACTGAGGAGATCAATGCAGTGCCCAGAAAAAGGAAGATCAATGATACCAGTGTCATGGCATATTTTCCCTTCAGCAGGAGGCGCGGCACGAGCCAGTACATGAGGCTATAGGAAAGGAACATATGAGGCAGGAGGTAAAAAAATCCTTCTACCGTTGCTATCGGCATCCGCCTGAAATAAGAAACATGAAAAAGCGGCGCCACAAAAGAATACAGCACGTTTTCAAATAACCACCAGCTTAGCCAGAACGCCAGGTGACGTTTGAGTCGCCAGCTGTTTTCATCGGAGAATATAAAAGGATAGCGCTCCATGCTATTTAAAGTTAGCAAGGGCCGGTGAAGCCTGAAAGGGAATGTGATGAACGTCGCTATACAACCGGTTTTCGTCGACTAACCAACGATTATCAAAATCAAAAGAAACGGATGATTGGATAGCGGGGAAGCTTGAAGCAATGAAGCAAAAAAAACCCCGGCCTTCGAAGCCGGGGAAAACTAAAAATTGATTACAACCAAAATGTGAGAATTAAGACCACTATAAAGATCATCACTGTTCTTAATTAAAAAAAGGTGGTTAGTACCTGATCTTTTTCGTAGTAGTACGATAGACTTGACCGGCTGTGATCGCCGGCATTTTATTCTTGTATTACAAGAACGAAGGTTCCATTCCCTTTGTCTCTGCTAATCTTTCTGGATCTGATAGTCACCTTAATTATTTGGACATCTGACTGATCATCTGTCCCGCTTCGAATGCCTGGGCGAGGTTGTACTTTGAAACCATCTTATCGAGGTTGATCAGGTCAATGACAGTTCCGATGCCACAGAATCCAATAGTGAGCAGGAAGAGGATGCCCATGCCGGCCTGGCCCACAACAAAGCGCTGAATACCGGCCACACCAAAAAATCCAAGGATGGTGAGGATCATCAAATCTCTTTTTTCTTTGCGCTTGGATTTGTAAAGCATATAGAATTGCTGGAACTGGTTGTCCGTCATTTCTTTTGTCAGGTTCTGTACTACCATCAGTTCATCCGGTTGCAAATCGGGCAACATCATTAGCATTTGCTGCTGGTCCATGAATCTTGTTTTGTTTCTGTTTATTAAAAGAATCGAAGATCGAATATACAATTGCTGCTACTGCCGGTATTCCGAGGATATGGTGATAAACAGACTGACGAAACTGAAAATGCAAGGCATCATGGATGGCATGACCGATGCCGCAGCCCCAGCACGAATGAAAACCCAGCAGCTTGAACAAACAAAAAGAACCGGCAGGTTTTGAACCATTCATGAAGAAAAGCAATACCAGAACAAGTATCCAGCTGACCGGCTCAGAATATTTTTTTATCACGGATTGCAAACTTGACTGAGGGTTTCCCTTATTACAGAACAATTCCCAATTCCAAATTCCTAATTCCCAATTCCAACTAATACCCCAATACCCACTTACAACTCCCTGATCTTTACATTCCGGAACCAGGCCTCACTTCCATGGTCCTGGAGTGCGATGTGGCCGCGTTTAGAAGCTCCGTAGCCCGGGGCATCCTTCCATTTGCCTGCGGCTTTTTTCTTTTTCCAGTCATCGGTCCACAGTTCATAGTCTACAATTTTCTTTCCATTGAGCCAGTGCTCCACATGTCCTTTGTTCACTATAATCCGCGCATGATTCCATTCGCCTACAGGGTTGGGTTCCGCTGTGGGTGCAGGATCCATGGCATAATTGGCTCCGGTCTTTTGCCAGTCTTCTATTTTTTCAGGAAAATGAAGATCATCGATGATCTGGTATTCGGGTCCACTGAGATAAGAAGTTGGATAATCTTCGGTGACCATGTACAGGATGCCACTATTGCCCTGGGGCGAGATTTTCCAGTCGATGGAGAGTTCAAAGTTTTCATAGGTATCGTTGGTCATCAGGTCTGCGTGTAGATCGGTTTTGTTATTACTTCCACTACAATAAATGGTGCCGTCTTTTACAGACCAGGATTGGGTTGTCTTATTCTGATAAATGCGCCATCCATTGAGCGTCCTTCCATCGAACAGGGTTTTCCATCCTTCGCTCTTCTCTTCTTTGGTTAAAGCATTTTCCTTTGGCTTTGACGAAGTGCAGGCAGCAAAAAACGCCGCAATGAAAATGAATGTGACTTGATATTTCATGAAAATTGATTGTTTGATAAGCCTCGGTCCCCCGTCGTCAGCCCTCTCTACCCGCATCTCTCATCTCACCTCTCACATCTTCTTCAAGCCCGCCGGGTCCCATTCTACGATGCGGTTGTTAAAATAACTTTCGTTGCATAAAAGGGCCGGAGCAGCAGCACGATAGCCAAATAATGGATCTTCGACAACAGATCCTTTGTTGCGAATGGCTGTGGCCCAGTTATAAAAATGATCGAAGTGAGCGCCCTTGTATCCCTGTTCGGCCGAGTACACCAAGCTGTCGGGAGGAAGCATGGCCTTTCTTTCATACACATATTCTTTTCCTTCCGGTGTATTGTTCTTGGTCTTCAACAGCGGATCATTGGCATCTTCAACCGGTTTGTTTTTATACAGCGTCACTTTGTCCCATTCAACTGTCATCGATCCTTCACTGCCCACCATGCGCAAATAATTGGTACCACCCGTACCATCTACAAAATTCACACGAAGCGAAAGATTGAATGCAGGATGAACCGCGGTCTCCGGATAGTCGAACATGCCCAGCATGATATCAGGTACTTCGCGTCCGTCTTTCCAGTAACGAAGCCCGCCGGTGGCCATTATTTTATTGGGACCCATAGAACCAGTAATGAAATGAAGACTGGAAAAAAGATGAACGAACAGATCTCCGGAAACGCCTGTTCCATAATCACGGTAATTTCTCCAGCGGAAAAAACGTGTAGCATCGAAAGGTCTTTTGTTGGTATTGGCGAGGAAGGTATCCCAGTCAACCGTTTGTGGCGAAGCATCTGTTGGAATGGGATATTGCCATGCTCCGGTGGGCGACATGCGGGCCCAGAATCCTTCAGCATAATTGAGTTTACCGATCGCTCCCTCTTTGAGCAGTTGCTTTGCCTTTTCGTTTCCCAGAGAACTCATTCCCTGGCTGCCTACCTGGAACACCACACCATTTTGTTTTTGTGCCGATACCACCGAGGGTCCTTCACTGATCTCGTGCACCATTGGTTTTTCACAGTACACGTGTTTGCCTTTGTTCATGGCAGCAACAGAAATATCACGGTGCCAGTGATCAGGTGTAGCAATGATGACGGCATCCACATCTTTACGATCGAGAACAGCGCGGAAATCTCTGGTGGTGGCGATATCATTACCCCACCTTGTTTTTGCCTGCGCCAGCCTTCCATCATAGAGATCACAGACGGCGATGAGTTTTATACCTGGTACTGTGATAGCGGTATTGGTATCAGCTGTTCCCATTCCGCCTGATCCAATCAATGCAATCTGCAGCTGGTCGTTCGCGGCATATTTTTTCGGCTGAAGCAATTCTTCTCTATGTCGTATGCGGTCTTTGGCAGAAATGATTGAAGGAAAAAGCGTAGCGCCAATCACTCCTTTGGAAACTTTAGTGATGAAGTTGCGCCTCGACGTATTTTTTCGTTTATCCATAATCTTCATTGATTAGATCATAATCTCAATTATCCCCCAAATCCAACTCACTATCCTGTACTGAATCTTCACTACCCACTACTTACTATTCACTATTCACTATTCACCATTCACCATTCACTTCTATCAACTATCAACTCCCAACTACACTCTGATATAAATTTTTCTCCGGTTCATCCACCATCCCACGCACCAGCAAAAGAGCATATAACAAAGTGCAAACAAGAGGGAGCCAATAGCGCCTGGTGCCAGCTTCTGAAAGAATACGGTATTGATCCATCCGAAAAAATTTTGTCTGCCAACAGGGATCATGAACAAAACGGTAACCAGAAGTTCCGAGACCAGATAAATGACCAGCGGATTTTTTCCAAACACATTAAAGAAGCGCGTCCACCAGTTGTTGTTGCGGTTCAACATTTCCACAACATACACCAGCGACGAGATGAGCAAAAGATCTATTCCTGAAGTGAGCAAAACAAACGGGGGTGTCCATAATTTTTTGTTGACTGGAAAAACCAGGTTCCAACAAAGTGCAATAAAAATGAGCAGGCAGCCTGTGAGCATCAGTTTGGAAATGGTTTCATACTGCTTTCCTTTTTCCTGAATGTAACGGCCCGCAAAATATCCGGCTATTACATTCACAATTGAAGTCATGGTGCTGAGCCAACCTTCAGGATCAAAAGGAATGCCTTCTCCATGATAGAGATGATTGCTGCCCATTAAAAATTTATCAAGGAAAAGTCCGGCATTACCCAGCAGACTATAAGGCTGCTGCGGATCGCCGAAAATGAGTAGGATCACCCAGTAACCTACCAGCAATAAGATGCTTACTGCAATCAGCCTTCTTGCAGAGAGATAATGAATGAACACAGAAGCAAAAAAATAACAGAGTGCAATACGTTGTAGCACGCCCATGATGCGCGTGTTTGAAATTGGCGCGCCAATGATATGACGTTGTGCATCGAGCCGAAAAAACGGAAACCAGTACATCAGGTAGCCCAGTAAAAAAATGAGTGCGGTTCGTTTCAAAACTTTTCTAAAAAAAGCGGCATCGCCTAATTCGCGGTATCGCCCCAGAGAGAAACTCATGGCATTACCCACCGCAAAGAGGAAGGAAGGAAAGACCAGGTCTGTGGGTGTAAAGCCATGCCATTCGGCATGCTCCAGCGGAGAAAAAGGCATGGCACCGCTTCCGGGTGTGTTCACGATGATCATGAAGCAAATAGTCATCCCTCTAAATACATCGAGCGAAAGAAATCGTTGAGCGGGTGGACGCATAGTCAGAATTTAAGGGTTACTGATTGAGTCAACTTCGGTGTTGATGATGGAGCGGCCGTCGGGAGTAAATACCACATGTCCGATCCTTTTTTGAAATATTCCGGTGGAATCCCTGAATTGAAAAGCCAGCGTGTACACCAGCGGATGTTTGAATGCGGTGTCTGTCCAGCCCCGTAATGTATCTTCCTTGAAAGAAGTGATGTCAAATTCTCTTGAACGTGGAGGAAGTTTGCTGCGGATCTCGTCTTTGGCCCTGATCTGCCGCATGTCGCGGTCTATGACCCTGCTTTCGCAAGCCGTTAGCACCAGCAGAAGAAAACAGATTGATTGCTTCATACAGTTAGTTGGCTATTAAGATAGGAAATTAGTTCAAAGTCAAGAGTTCAAAGTTCAAAGTTGGTGAACTACGGGGCGGTTAGTAGTACAGGTATGCTTGTGCGCTCGGTTATGAGGTAAATACATTACAGTATTTATTTGTAATAGTTAGGATTTCGCCTTACGGACAGTGTCAGACAAGTTTAAACCCATCGTACAAAGAACTCCATTAAATATTTTCTTGGCAATGCCCCTCCACAAATAAAAGGGGCTTGACAAGAAAATATTTGATCCGACAGGATCAAGTCTTCAAACTAAAGTCTGTTTGTAAGAGCAAATACTAAGTTTTACAATTTATTATCAGCATTTATTTAGTTTAAAACCTCCTCAGCTCTCTTCACATCAATTAAATAAGACTATGTGCAACCTGTAATATGCATTCAACCGTAGACTCATTGCGAGCGAAGCAATCCCCTGCCAACCTGTACTACTAACCGCCCCGTAGTTCACCGACTTTGAACTTTGAACTCTGAACTTTGAACTTTGAACTATTAACTTGCATGATGCGCTTTCAGCTTTCTGTATTTTACGAAGGAGGCCTTTATAGTTATAAGATCAATTCGGATGATAAGATCCGGTTTGATTTTGAACTGGCCAGCAGTCCTGCAAACGCAGTTCCCGTGCCGCAAAAATTTTCCGTCGTTCATTCTGCATCCAAAGAATGGGTACTGGAGAACCAATCGAATAAAGCATTTAAAGAAGCAGTCATCAAAGCTTTGAAGACAACAAAGCTTTGAGGCAGTTTAAAATAAATCCCGGGTAACAGCTAAAGGCCAATAGCTGTTAGCCTTTAGCTTATTTTTTTTCTTTGAAAGCGAAGAGTATAAACAAAACAACGACCGCCAGTACTGCAATGATCCAAGCATGGCTTTTCTGGCTGGTTGCAGAAGCAGGCGCATTGGATTTTTGCTGCTGAATGGAAACCTGGAAACTCGAGTACCCCTTATCGGCAAGCTGAAGATGCGTAACTGGGTGGACCTCCCAGCAGCTGGCTCTCCAGTTCTTCTGTCCAATTACATTATCGGGATCATTGGCAAAAGATCCGGTTTCATGCTCGGCGTCATAAAATAGCCAGCCGCTGATTTCTACATGGTGACCTATTAATTTCTGTTTCAAAGAAGGAGTGGACCAGTCTTCGCCTCTATCGGCCATGTATAGCCGCAACCTGGGCGTTACTTCAACAATCAGGCGGTATTGCGGGTCCGTATGATGTTCATCCGGCACCAGTTCAATATGGGTGTCTCTGTATTGGGGATCATTGGTTTTGCAATTGCAGCTTTCCACGCCACCTGTTTTTACATTGAATACATATCCCCGAAGAATAACGGCTTTATCAATATCGAATCCATTGGGATCTGCGCTGGCAGAAAGACTTTCCAGATTGATGCTGGTATCAAAATCGGAAGCTGAGGGAAATTGGTATCGGTTCTTGTATTCATCCAGTTTCCATGACCTGCTGTTGTATTTGGCCGAACCATGAATGCCACAGTCTACACCATGAATGTCGATGGTTTCCTGGCCGGCAGCGATAAAACCAATCAGAATGAAAAAAATCAGGACCAGTTGCTTCATGATGTGGGCGAAGCTATTTTATTTTTTCGTTGACTTTCTCGACCGGAACTTGAATACCGATTTACCCGGCGGGGGCATATTGTCGCCAAGCAAAAATCCAAAGGGCTCCAGTGATTCCATCCTATCGAACACTACCTTGATCAAAGCCGTCAGAGGAATAGAAAGGAACATGCCCGGAACACCCCATAGCTCGCCGCCGACAAACACCACAACCAACGACACCAGCGCATTGATCTTTACGCGGGAGGCAACGATCTTGGGAATCAGAAAATGATTGTCTACAAACTGTATCACCACATAAATCGCTACTACCCATAAGGCGTAGGCGGGCGATTTTGTAGCAAGAGCCACAATCACGGGTAGCGCAATGGAGATGAGTCCGCCGATCCAGGGAATGACATTGACAATGGCACCGATGATGCCCAGTAAAAATGCATACTGAATTCCAAGGATCAACAGTCCCACCGAATTGAGAATGGCTATGATGAGGGCTTCCACTGCAAGTCCTACCAGGTAGCTTTGAATGAGCCTTTTTGTTTCCATCAGCACTTCAGCTACTGTATCCTGGTTGGATTTGCGAAAGAGCCGGGCTATGAATTCAAGTAATAATGGCTTATAAAAAAGAAACATGAAAATATAAACCGGAAGTAAAAACACCAGTGTAAGAACAGCCGTTACTGTGAGCAGGGTCTTGCCAATCACCGATCCGGACAGGTTGATGCTTTCAGTGCGCATTTTTTCAATCCAGTCGTCGATCTTATGGTGTTCAATCCCGAACTTGTCCGACACCCAGTCTGTTCCGTCTTTGAGCATGACATTAAATTTTTGTTGCAGTGCAGGAAAAGTCTCACTGAACCTGGCTGATTCGGAGCCGAGGAAATAAATGACAACGCTTAAAAAGATAATTGCGAAGAGAAGGGTGATGGTGATGGCCCAAACCCTGTTCAGTCCTTTTCCGCACAGAAAATTTACCAGAGGATTGAGGAGGATGGCAAGGATCAATGCATAGATCAGCGGAAGGATGATGGCTTGTCCAACATATAAAATATAAAAGAGTGCCCACAGTCCAAGTATGATTTGGGAAATGACTATAATAAAAGGCATTCTTTGATTCATCGTTAAATAAATCTAGTTCATTTATGAATAGTAGATGAGATTCTAAATCTTATAAAATTTTCAGGTTCAGGATTCCTTCCGTAGTGATTTATAATTTTTCATTTGCTTTTTGAATATAGTATTCTGGAAAAGCTTTTCTGAAGGTTATCATTCTTAATAATTCTCTTTTGAAGAGAGTGTTTTTAGAGGCGGTCCTTCTTTACTGGTTGGTTTTTTTCCTTTCTACTTTTTCTCTTGGAAAGAAAAAGTAGAGCAAAAAGTTCAAGGGCTGGACCTGTCTTGTGAGTCTTGCGATGATGTTAATGAATGATCTTGGGTTTCATTGTTTTGGAGCGCCTTACTGCTTGTGAGTGTACTGCGAGGCGGTCTTGGGACTGGTGCTCGCTTCGCTTGCAAGGAGATTGCCGCGCTGCGCTCGCAATGACGCCTAAACTACAATGCTCACTACGGGTTTTTATTGCTGCCTTTAAGACAAGACAGTCTAAGACCTGGTGCTCGCTTCGCTTGCAGCTCACGACAAATCGAAAATGTATTACTGTTTCGATTATACTTCTTAAGTTATTGCGTAAGTAACACCTTTTAAGTTATTGCATAAGTAGCACCTTTTAAGATATTACATAAGTAACACCTCCAAATTATAAAGTAACACCTCAAATTATAAGGCAAGGTTGAAACCGGTAGTGAGCATCGTAGTTTAGGCGTCATTGCGAGCGCAGCGCGGCAATCTCCTTGCAAGCGAAGCGAGCATCAGTATTTCGAAGAGTGCAGTAAAGTGAATCTATGGAGTAAAATACTTGTGATGATTTTAAAGTCTTTTAATTTATTTTCCCGGATGCTGTTTTTTAATAAAATAGGTTTTTTGGTACACTATTAATGTCAATATTAATACCTACAATATTTCTCAGTCCTGGTTCCCCGCAATTTCTTCAGACGTAAACAAAACCCGCTTAGGACTTCTCTTCTATTTTACAACCTAGATTCACTTTACTGCACTCTTCGAATAATAGGACCGTTCCAGCCCCGCCAAAGGCGGGGGAACACAGCGCCTTCAGCATCTTCGATTAAAAGCACTAAGAACTTAAGAAAACTAAAATACCTGTAGTAAGCTTCGATCTAAGGAGAAAGACTGCCTAGTATAACGCAACTACGAGACAAGCTTTGAGTAACCGTTGTGCCGCGGCAGGCAATCCGGGCGGAGCCATTCGGATTGCCTAGAGTTTTTGCTCCACTTTTGGGGCAATGCCAAAAGTGGAAAAAGAAAAAAACCAACCTCTAAGAAATGACCGCCTCTAAGAATCTCTCTTCAAAAAATCAATTCAGTAAAGACTGACTCCTGAAGAAGAAATCTTTAAATAAATCAAATCAGTAAAGACTGACTGCCTATAATAAATCTCTAATAAAAATATCTAATCACTAGGAATGACCTCCTCTGAAGAGACCCCGACGTCCCTTCGGACAACACCCGGCCGAACGCGAGCCAGTAAAGATTGACTACCTCTAAGAAAATCTCTTCACAAAAACCAAACAACTAAGGAAGGATGCCTTACCAAACTCTCTGAGTTAAAAATATCTAATCGGTTAGAAAAACTGCCTTAAATAAACTTTCCAAAAAAATTGCGATAGAGAAAGTCTCCCTCAAAGAGATCCTTTCACATATAGCTAACTTACATAAATCACCCTCCTTTAATTAATATTAATTCTCCCTACAAGTGTAACTTTGAACTCTTCAAGCAAAAAAAGCCATGAAACAAGCAGGAATTATACTGATCGTCATCGGATTTGCTTTTTTGCTCTTCGCAGCTTTCCAATATACGAGCAATAAAAAAGTAGTGGACACCCCTGTCCTAAAAATCACAAAAACCGAATACAATAACGAGACCTGGGCCCTTTATTTCGGCGCCGCTTTTATCATTGGAGGCGGAGCCTTCGTGCTCATGCAAAAAAAGAACCGTTGAGGGATCAATGGAATGAATTCCCTTTTTACACCAACTTAGTTTACTGCCAGAACTCATAACATTCTGATACTGTCGTCTCCTCTCAAAGATTTCCCCCGGGATGTAAACCGCTGGGCACTGCAGCAGGAATTGTTTTGTCGAAGTCTGGATCGTTGAGGGCATTGAGAAACTGAATAATCGATGCTTTGTCATTGCCCCTCACGCGACCAAGGTTTTCATCCAGCTGGTCGTTTGAAACATGACCATTCTGCGAATGATGATCGCCCACCCGTTCATAAAAATCAAGCACTGCATCCAACGAATTAAACACACCGCTGTGCATATAGGGTGCCGTGAAAGAAAGATTGCGCAGACTGGGCGTTCGAAAAGCATAGCTTCCATTTGCTCCTGCGTCTGTCGGTAATTTTGTGTTGTCCGGTACCGACAACACATGAAGCGAATAGTCGGAAAACATGGGACCACTATGACATCGTGCACAACCGCTGGAAACAAAATCATTCATGCCCTGAATCTGTGCAGACGTCATGGCCGATTTGTTTCCACGCATGTATTCGTCGAAGGGCGAATGATTGGCAAGAAGGGTGCGCTCATAAGAAGCAATCGCTCTTCCAAGATTTTGTGCCGTTACAGCATCCTTGATTTGAAAGGCAGATTCGAAAAGCACACTATACTGAGAGATATTTTTCAGGCGGTTTACGATCGTGTCCAGGATATCTGTGGAAGCAATGGACCTGCCCTTCATCTCTTCCAAAGTTTTCATCGGTTCGAGGCTTTGCAATTCAAGGCTTCGCACACGGTTGTCAAAAAACATGGCAGCCGTGGATGGATCGTAGTTCCCATTCTTATCAATGCCATTAAAAGCGGTGTTGAGTAGTGATAGTGCATTGCGTTTGGCAAAGGGAATGGAATTGGGAGAGAGAAAATGTCTTTGCGTGCCTAACCCCTGTCCATTCACACCGATGGAAAGGTCCAGTCCATCGCCATAGCCATATGAAGGATGATGACAGCTTGCGCAGGCCACGTCTTTGTTTCCAGACAATACCGGATCCCAAAAAAGCATCTTGCCCAGTGCAATTTTTTCTGCAGTCAACGGATTGTCTGACGGTGCAGAAGCAGTTAATGGAAGGGAGTTGAATCCTGAAGAAGTATTCACGTCATCCTTGGAACAACAAACAAGTACAGTAACAAGCAGGAGGATGACGGCAGTGATCCGGAATTTTTTCATGAGCAACAGAATGGATGAAGGAAGTGCGGAGAATGGAGAGCGAGCAGCTGTGAGTTCACCTCACTTCGCTCCTGCACTCCGCACTTCATATGATAATACCAACCAACAATAATTTATTTGCCTGTTACAGTAATCGCCACTGAAGCAGTATCCACGCCCTGGATGCATCCGCCACGTGAGCCTCCTCCATGATTCCAGCAGGAGTCGAACGACTGGTTTATGGTAGAATCATAAGCCACGGACCGGGCACGAACCGAAATGGTATATACGCCCGGCTGACTGAAGTTGAAATAATTAACCTTGCTGGTAGTGAGTCCATACATTTTCGTAGCGGAATACGATGGCGTTACTGTCCAATTGCTTGCATTGGCCGTGGAAGAAAGCGTAACGCTCAATTGTTCTCCTACGGATACCTGTGTGGCTGAAGGGGTCAGCACGATCTGGGAAGAATCATTGGATTTTTGACAGGCGAAAAAAAGGATGGCGCTGAGCGCAGTAAGACAAAGCATGGATCTTTTCATAATTCTGATTTTATTTATAAGATGAAGAAATGAGGCCCGGGCTATTCAATCTGCCAGATGCCCTGCATAACCGCTTCGTTGGGTGAGGCCAATAATTTTTTTGCAGGAACTGCGTTATCAGAGTGGTCGCAAATTTTTTTTGGGATGAACCCAACCAAATTATAACGGCCGGCATCTATCCACTCACTAAACTAACCGGCATACAGCAGCGACAATTGATACAATCCTGTCTCCAGGGCAATCGGCACTCGCAAAACGAGTTGTATGGGCTTTTTGCGCCCCGCATGTTCACAGTGTGCCTGCGTTACGGCAAGGACCGGCATGAGGCAGAAGAGATCCTGCAGGAAGGCTTTATCAAAGTGTTTTCGTCCCTGCATCAGTACCGCCATGAAGGCTCATTGGAAGGATGGGTACGAAGGATCATGGTAACCACAGCCCTGCAAAGACTGCGCGGACGCACACCGATTCATGCATTATTGTCCGTAGATGGAACCGGGCACCATGAAGCGCCGGAAGAAGAATCAAGTGAAAGTAAATTATCCGCTAAGGAGCTCCTGGCCCTGGTGCAATCCCTTCCGGCCGTTTACCGGGCCGTGTTTAACCTCTATGTTTTCGAAGGCTACCGGCATAAAGAGATCAGTGAGCTGCTGGGAATTTCTGAGGGTACTTCCAAGTCCAACCTCTATGACGCCAGACAGTGGCTCAAAGAAAAGATCGTGGCAGATCACAAAAGGCTTCACCCTAAAAAGAAATGCTTATGAATGAAGATGTACACAACATAGATGATTTGTTCAGAGAGGGCATTGAAAGCCATGAAGAAGCTGTTCCCACTTCCGTTTGGGATCATGTGAGTCATGAACTTGATATCACACAGGCTTCGTTTTACAAGACCAAATATTTCCAGCTGAAAAGAGCGGCCCGTGTTCTTACACTCCTTTGTTTGATCGGAGGCAGCTATCTTATATATGAAAAACTAAAAGCAAAGCCGGCACCTGTTCAACCAACAATTAGTGCACCAGTCAACGATGAAGAGAAAGAAACTGTAAATAAAAAAGAGACATCTATTTCTACTGTCAGCCAGCAAAAAACGGATCAGGAAGAAAATCCTCTTCTCAGTTCCTCCGGTGAAAAGGAGCAGAAAACAAGAACAGAAAGAAAAGATATCGTGGAAAAAAATGCGGTGAAACCACGGCTGACACCATTTGACAAAAATTCAGTTGTTGGAAAGACTGATACAAAAGAAATTTCATCAACAAAAGATTTTACTCTGAGGAAAACTTCTTCCCCTTCTTTGAAAAAAACAGAAAAGCAAAAAAACATCAGACCCACTTCTGCCCAATCTGAAAATTCTTTTGCACTCAAAACCGTTGATCCGGCTTTTCTTTTGAACCATCCTTCGATCTCCGTCAATGCATCAACGCCCGGGCGTCAAGCCATTGCACCTGAAAAACCGCAAAGTTTTATCGCTTCCACTTCGAACCGTACCGGCCATTCATTTTCCCTCACTGCATTTGCAGCACCCAATTTTAATTTCAACCGGCTGGAAGATGACGATCATCTGGCAGGCCCGGGACGCGACCGGCATACTGCGCAACACCAGGAACAGGAAAATATTTCCATGTCGGCCGGATTGTTGCTGGCCTATGAGTTCACCAACAAGTTGCGTGTTCAGTCCGGGATCTCGTTCACCTCTTTTTCCACTACCATTGGTCCGAAAACAGTATATGCAAAACCAGACAATAACGGACATGCGCATTATGAATTTTCCTGTTCTTCGGGCTATGTGTATTTTTCTCCAAAAGACGGACCTCCGCCAACCACAGGTGATAGCGTTCAAACTTCCGGTACCAGATCAAAAATCAATTATGTAACCGTACCGCTATCTGTTGCTTACCGAATTGGCAATGGAAAGTTTTTGTTCTATCCAGGGATTGGAGTGGGAATCAACCTGCTTGCAGGAAGCAAGACTTCAACCTTGCTTTCCGGAACAGGCTTAAAAGAAAACACTGCCAGCAGCAT
>JBJMLU010000153.1:0-26767 GCA_045805145.1 Flavisolibacter sp.
AACATTGCTCTCGCCGAAGGCTACTCCACTGAGCCAATAGCTAACAGCTATCAGATAACAGCTATCAGCTTTCTCTCTCCCTCATTTCATCACCGCGGTGGCGAGGAAACTTTGGTCTTTTGATTCTAGGGAAGAACTGCCCATGAGGAATTCATCCACCTTGCGGGCGCATTCACGGCCTTCGCTGATGGCCCATACTACAAGCGATTGTCCGCGCCTCATGTCGCCTGCACAAAATATTTTTGCGATGTTTGTTTGATAGGCGGCTTCCGATGCTTTTACATTACCGCGTTCATCTCTTTCTACTCCTAACTGGTTTAAAAGTCCTTCATGTTGTGGATGAACAAAACCCATGGCCAAGAGTGCGAGCTCGCAGGGAATTTCTCTTTCTGAATGAGGAACTTCCGTAAACTGTGCAGCCCTTCCATCGGAAGTAAGTTTCCATTCGAGGTCAACAACTTTCAGTGCACGAAGATTTCCGTTTTCATCTCCCAGAAATTCTTTCGTTGCAATGGCCCAATGCCGGTGGGCACCTTCTTCATGAGATGAAGAAGTTTTCAAAGTCATGGGATAGGTAGGCCAGGGCATATGTTGGGTTCTTTCAACCGAGGGTTTGGGAAGGAGCTCAAACTGGGTGATGCTGATTGCACCATGCCGGTTGGACGTGCCTACACAATCGCTGCCGGTATCGCCTCCTCCAATCACCACAACATTTTTACCCGTAGCTTCAATATCATTTCCATCAACATCTTTGTGACTGACTCTTTGATTCTGTTGTTTCAGAAAATCCATTGCGAAATGAATTCCGTTCAGATGTCTTCCGGGCACATCTAAATTTCTTGGAATGGTGGAACCACCTGCAAGCACAATTGCCTGAAATTCGCGAAGCAGATCATTGATGCTTACTGTTACACCCACGTTAGCATTGCATCTGAATACAACACCTTCTTCTTCCATGATGCTGATACGGCGTTCAACAACCCATTTTTCCAGTTTGAAATCTGGAATGCCATAACGAAGGAGTCCGCCTGGTGCATCATCTCTTTCAAAAACAGTTACGGAATGCCCTGCATAATTTAATTGCGCTGCGGCTGCCAGTCCTGCCGGACCAGAACCAATCACAGCCAGTTTTTTTCCTGTACGGAAAGAAGGTTTGCGCGGCTTTACCAATCCAAGGTCAAATGCAATCTCGATAATATGCTTTTCGATTTCTTCAATGGTAATTGCGGGCTGATTGATGCCGAGCACACAGGCAGTTTCGCAGGGAGCAGGGCAGATGCGACCCGTGAATTCAGGAAAATTATTGGTGGAAGAAAGAATGTGATAAGCCTCCGTCCAGTTGCTGTGGTAAACGGCATCATTGAATTCAGGGATCATGTTGCCCAGAGGACAACCATTGTGACAAAAAGGAACACCACAGTCCATACACCTTGCTGATTGCTGATTCAGTTTTTCAGCTGTATAGCGCTGTATAAATTCACGATAGTCATGTATTCTTTCCTGCACCGGACGCTTGGCCGGCAACTCCCTCGTAAATTCCAGAAACCCGGTAATCTTACCCATTTGTTTTATTTCTCTCTTTAAAAAATGAAACTATTTATCTTCTCTTAATCCTCTCACCACAACAACAACTTCCCTTCACCCTTCCTACAAAATTTCTCCCCATATAAAACTCCCCTTCACTACTCACCCCTGTATTAATTCTCACCTAAAAAACGACCCAATTCCCTACTCGCCCCTGCATTAATTGTCACCTCATAAACGACTAAATTCACTACTCACTATTCATTATTCATTCTTCTATCAACCTCTCACCCAGGAAAACGACCCATTGACCATTGACCATTCACCATTCACCGCCTCACTTCTTCCTTCACCCTCGCCAACTGTAATACTTTCTTATAATCTCTCGGAAAGACCTTGACAAAATTTTTCAGCTGGTTGTCAAAATCGTCCAGAACAAATTTGGCTACCGTGCTTCCAGTAAACTGATAATGCTTGCGGATCATTTCACTTAGTTCGTTGGCATCTTCGGGTGAAACAGGATCGAGATCCACCATTTCATGATTGCACAGAATGTGGAAGCTTCCTTTAACATCATAGACGTATGCGATACCACCACTCATTCCTGCTGCGAAATTTCTTCCTGTATCGCCCAGAACCACCACTCTTCCTCCGGTCATGTATTCGCAACCGTGATCGCCTACGCTTTCAACAACTGCATGCACACCCGAATTACGAACACAGAAACGTTCACCGGCTTTGCCACGGATATAGGCTTCACCCGAAGTAGCTCCATAAAAAGCCACATTGCCGATGATGATATTTTCTTCCGGCACAAATCCTGATTTCTTCGGTGGATACACAATCAACCGTGCACCGGATAAACCTTTGCCGAAATAATCATTGGCACCTCCTTCCAGTTCCAGTGTCAGTCCCCGCGTATTGAATGCACCAAAACTCTGTCCTGCCGTTCCGGTGAATTTAAAATGAAGGCTATCATCGGGAAGTCCGGAAGGACCGAATTTTTTGGAGATCTCGTTTGACAATATTGTACCAATAGTCCTATCTGTATTCAAAACAGGGAAAGATGCTGATAATCTTTCGCCATTTTCGAATGCCTGTTCCGCTGCCTTCAACAGTTTCCAGTCCAACAAATTTTCCAACGCATGATCCTGTTCTTCCTGTTTGTATAATCCTGTGTAGAGTGACAGCGGTTCTTTGTATAAAACGGGACCGAGATTGAGTTTGCTATGCTTCCAGTGTTTGATGTCTGATCTTGGTTCCAAACTATCTACCTGTCCTACCATTTCATTAATGGTTCTGAATCCCAGTTCCGCCATGATCTCGCGCAGTTCTTCGGTAATGAATCGAAAGAAATTGACGACGTGATCTGCGTCACCATCAAACCGCTTGCGCAATTCAGGATCCTGTGTGGCAATTCCAACGGGACAGGTATTGAGATGACATTTGCGCATCATGATGCAACCTTCCACTATCAGCGCTGCTGTAGCAATGCCCCATTCTTCCGCACCCAACAGGGTTGCAATGGCAATGTCACGGCCTGTGCGCATTTGTCCATCCGCCTGCACCACCACGCGGCTGCGCAATTTATTTTTCACCAGGGTCTGGTGCGTTTCCGCAAGTCCAAGTTCCCAGGGCAAACCTGCATGTTTGATGGAACTGATGGGAGAAGCACCTGTTCCTCCATCATGACCCGAGATCAGCACCACATCTGCTTTTGCCTTGACCACACCAGCTGCGATGGTTCCAACTCCTGCTTTTGATACGAGCTTCACGCTGATTCTTGCACGGCGGTTGGCATTTTTCAAATCGAAAATTAATTGCGCCAGGTCTTCGATGGAATAAATATCATGGTGGGGAGGAGGAGAAATCAGTCCAACTCCAGGAGTTGAATGTCTCACCTTTCCAATCCATTCATCTACTTTATGTCCGGGAAGCTGTCCGCCTTCTCCTGGCTTTGCACCCTGCGCCATTTTGATCTGCAGTTCATCAGCCATCGACAAATAATAACTTGTCACGCCAAAGCGCGCACTGGCTACCTGCTTGATCGCCGAGCGCATGGAATCTCCATTGGGAAGTGGTTCGTAACGTATCTCGTCTTCACCACCTTCACCAGTATTGCTTTTCGCACCAATGCGGTTCATCGCAATGGCCAGCGTAGAATGGGCTTCATGCGAAATGGAACCAAAGCTCATGGCACCGGTAGCAAACCTTTTGAAGATGCTTTCTGTAGCTTCCACTTCATCAATTGAAATGGAAGAACGATTGCGTTTGAAAGCAAACAAACTGCGTAGTGTGCAGGCTTTTTCCGACTGATCGTTTACGAGCTTTGAATATTTTTTAAACGTATTGTAGTCATTCATCCTGGTTGCATACTGCAAAAGGTGAATGGTTTGAGGATTGAACAAATGAAATTCTCCCTTACGTTTCCATTCATAAATACCACCAGGGGGCAGGCGTTCAAAAGGTGTTTCTTTCTTGCTGAAGGCAAAAACATGTTTCGCCAAAACCTCTTTGGCAATTTCATCGAGCCCCATTCCTTCAATGCGCGAAACAGCACCGGTGAAATATTGGTCCACCACATTTTTATTCAGGCCTATGATCTCGAAAATCTGCGCGCCCTGGTAAGACTGCAAAGTGGAGATGCCCATTTTGGAAAACACCTTGAGCAATCCATCGTTCACTGCCTTGATATAATTTTTTCTGAGTTGCGCATGATCAAGGCCGTTATGAAGCTTGAGATTGTTAATGGTGGACAAGGCCAGGTAAGGATTCACCGCAGTGGCGCCAAAGCCAATCAGGCAGGCGAAATGGTGCACCTCCCATACATCACCGGCTTCAATCACCAATCCTACCTGACCACGATAACCTTTGCGGATCAGATGATGGTGCACGGCAGCAGTTGCCAGAAGTGTCGGGATGGGGGCATGTTCGGAGTCTATGGCTCGGTCGGAGAGAATGAGCACTTCAAATCCATCTTCCACCGCGTCTACCGCATAACGACAAAGCCGGTCGAGTCCTCTTTTGAGCGAACCGTTCTTTCCATCTGCGCGGAAATAAGTTTGCAGGGTCTTTGCCTGAAAAATACCGGTATCAATGCTCCTGATTTTTTCGAGTTCGTGATTGGTCAGTACAGGATGCTTGAGTGCCACACTATGGCAGGCCAGAGGATCTTCCGACAAAAGATTTCCATTGTTGCCCACGAAAGTGGCGAGTGACATCACCATTCTTTCACGAATCGGATCAATCGGCGGGTTGGTTACCTGTGCAAACAATTGTTTGAAATAGCTGGTCAGGTGCTGCGGCTGATCACTAAGAATGGCCAGGGGAACATCAGAACCCATGGAGCCAACTGGTTCTTTTCCCTCCATCGCCATCGGCATGATGATGGCATCCAGGTCTTCGGTGGAATAACCAAATACCTTTTGATATTTGAATACCTGCTCCTGCTCCAGTTCCGTGAATAATACGCGGGGCTCAGGTAATTCTTCAAGGCGAATTTTGTATTTGTTCAGCCATTCAGCATAAGGCTTCTCGCTGCAGATAGTTTGCTTGAGTTCTTCGTCACTGATGATCCTTCCCTGCTCCAGGTCTACAACAAACATTTTGCCCGGCTGCAGCCGTCCATGTTCTTTTACAAGACTTGGATCGATGGGCAATACCCCGGTCTCAGAGGCCATGATCACGCGGTCGTCGGTGGTGACGCAATAGCGTGAAGGACGAAGCCCATTTCTATCCAAAGTGGCGCCAATTATTTTTCCGTTGGTAAAAGAAATGGAAGCAGGTCCGTCCCACGGTTCCATGAAGGAAGCATGAAATTCATAGAATGCCTTTTTTACGGGATCCATCAGGTCATTATCATCCCATGCTTCGGGAATGAGCATCATCATCACGTGAGGAAGTGATCTTCCACAAAGCGTAAGTAGTTCGATCATGTTGTCGAGACAGGCAGAGTCGGACTGATCGCCCACGATAATGGGAAGGAGCATGTCCATTTCTTCCTTTGTGAAAAAAGGAGAAGTAAAATTGTGTTCACTGGTCTTGAGCCAGTTGAGATTTCCCTGCAGGGTGTTGATCTCTCCGTTGTGTGCAATGAAGCGGAAAGGCTGGGCCAGTTTCCAGGAAGGAAAAGTGTTTGTGGCAAATCTTGAGTGCACCAGCCCGAATGCCGAAACAAGGCGTTTGTTCGTCAGGTCAGGAAAATAACTGCGCAGCTGCATGCTGGTGAGCTGGCCTTTATAGACAACTGTTTTATAAGAAAATGAAGCGATGTAAAACCCGATCGCATCTTTTTTTACCGTGTTGCTGATGGTATGCGAAGCATAATTGCGAAGCAGAAAAAGTTTGCGTTCAAATTCATCCGGATTGGTGATGTAATCCGGGCAGGCCACGATCACCTGTTCCATTTCTGGTTCCACTGAAAGTGCTGTCAGGCCAATATGATCCGGATACACGGGAACTTTCCTGTAAGCAAGAATTTCGAGTCCGATCTTTTCTGCGCAACGGTTAAAGATATCGCGGCATTCTTCTTTCAGTCGGATCTCTTTGGGAAAAAACAAAACGCCCACTCCATAACGTCCGAATGAAGGAAGATGCACCCCCAGCTTGCTGCACTCGTCGAAGAAAAATTCGTGGGGCATCTGGATCATGATGCCGGCACCATCACCTGTATTGTTTTCACAGCCGCAGGCACCACGGTGTTCCATGTTCTCCAGAATGGTGAGCGCGTCGGAAATGATCTGGTGCGATTTGTTGCTTTTAATGTTGGCAACAAAGCCAATACCACAGGAATCGTGTTCAAATGCAGGAGAATATAATCCGTAGTTGCTTGCCATATACGTAAATCAATTAATAGGCCTCGGGGCCGTTAGTGTAAATAGCAAGCGAGCGCAGTGAAAATAAGGAAAAATTATATACAAAAAACGTGAATTGTCCATGGTCAATCTTGAATGGGGAAAACAGGTGAATCATCATTTGTAAATAGGTCCCTGAATTGAGCGGGCTGCCGGACATCGTAAAAAACTTATGAAGCGTGAAATATGAAGGGTGAAAACTGATTCATGAAGTCCGAATCTAAAAAGCGTGGAAGGGAACCCACAAAATGAGCGGAACGATATCAATGGCCAGTGGAACGGAATTTACAATCGTAATTAATTGGAACTGAGTATTGAACATCACCCACGCATGGTCAGGATTTCTTTTTATATGAGGCTTGAACGCGCCACAGCTGCCCGTTTCAGGTCCTCCGCACTCTGTATGTTCTCCGGTCTCTGAAATGACAGTCCACACCTAATTCACCATTCACCATTGATCGTTCACCATCGACCATTCCTCCATCAGCTTTGTGATCACGACATATTCGGTCAGGAATCCGTCGTGGCCATAAATGGAATCGATGGTGTGAAAGGTGGGATGGGGAAGGTTCTTTGCCATGAACTCCATTTCCTGCACAGGACAAAGAAGGTCGTTGTTGATGGCGATGACCAGGGCTTTCTGTCTCACCCTTTGCAAAACTTCCGAGACCTGCGAAGCACGTCCGCGGGCAATATTGTGACTGTCCATCGACCTGGTGAGTTGCCAATAGCTGTAGGCATTGAACCGTTTCACCAGTTTGTTTCCCTGGTGTTCAATGTATCCGGCCGCTTTGAAATGATCGAGCTTGTCCTGGTCAGGATCGGTTTGAGTAAGCTGATAGGTTTGGTAGTTGCGGTAAGTGAGCATGGCGATGGCCCGGGCTGCCTTGAGTCCTTTTTGTCCTGCGTTTGCTGAATGATGGTTCCAGGTGTTATCGGCTTCGATGGCCAGTCTTTGTGCCGAATGAATGGCAATGCCCCAGGGTGTTTCGCGGGCTGTTGTGGCGATCAGAAAAACCTTTTCAATCAGGTCTTGTTCCATCACGCACCATTCCAATGCCTGGTAGCCACCCATGCTTCCTCCAACCAGTAAATCAATTTTCCGGATGCCCAAAAATTCCCGCAGCAACTGGTGTGCTTTCACCATGTCCCTGATGGTAATGAGCGGAAATGTTTCATAATAGGGTTGTCCGGTTTCAGGATTCATACTAAGTGGACCCGTAGATCCATAACAGGATCCAAGTATGTTGGCGCAAACAATAAAATATTTTTGGGGATCAAGAATGCGGCCATGACCCACGAGTCCGGGCCACCATTCAGCCACATCGGAGTTGGCAGTAAGTGCGTGACAAACCCAGATCACATTGTCCTTTGCTTCATTGAGGCTGCCATAGGTATGATAGGCGATCGTGATTTCGGGTAATGCCTCCGTTGATTCTAAAACAAATCTTTGTTTGTAATGAAAATAATTCATCTTTCGAAACTGGGGCAAAGTAAAGGCATGCTGCTTTAGATTTGTAAAAAAACTATTCATGATATCCGTTGAAATGGAAAGAGTAGAAGGAGATTTTGGATTTGAAGCGCGGGATCACAACGGTCATTTGCTTCATATGGACAGCAGTGTGGAGCACGGAGGAAACAGTTCTGGTCTGCGTCCCATGCAGGTTTTGCTTATGGCTCTTGGCGGATGCAGCGCAATTGATATTGTCACTATCCTGAAAAAACAAAGGCAGGTCATTGATAGCTTCAAAATTAAAATTCAAGGAGAAAGGGAAGAAGGCACCACGCCTTCTTTGTGGAAGAAGGTGCAAATAAATTTTGAACTCTCAGGTACGATTGATGCAGATAAGGCAAAAAAAGCCTGTACACTATCCGTGGAAAAATATTGCTCTGTAGCAGAAACACTCAGGAGAGCAGGAGCAGAGATCCGCTGGGATCTCAACGTTTACCAAACAATCAAGCAAAACGAAATTTGATGCAACAAAAACCAGTAACGAAAGCCATTCGCACGCATGTTCCCCGAACCAATGAAATGGAACATTCTTCACCCCTGTTTCTTACCAGCAGTTTTTGTTTTGACAATGCAGAAGAAATGCGCGCTGCCTTTGCCGATGAAACCGACGACAATATTTATAGCCGCTTCAGTAATCCAACCGTCCAGGAATTTGTTGACAAGATCTGCATTCTCGAAGGAGCGGAAGAAGGCTTTGCTACTGCATCGGGCATGAGCGCTGTCTTCGCCTCGTTTCTGGCACTTATGAAATCGGGTGACCATCTTATTTCCTGCAATGCGATTTTTGGAAGCACGCACACGGTCATCACAAAATTTCTTCCACGTTATGGTATTGAATACAGTTATGTTCCAGTGGACAGTCCGGAGGAATGGGAAAAAGCCATTCGACCCAACACCAGGATGATCTTTCTGGAAACGCCCACCAACCCTGCACTGGACCTTATTGATCTGGAATGGGTGGGAAAGCTCGCAAAAAAACACGATCTTATTTTGAATGTAGACAACTGTTTTGCCACTCCGGTGGGACAACGTCCTATTGATTATGGTGCTGACCTTGTGGTTCATTCTGCTACCAAATGGATCGATGGCCAGGGAAGAACATTGGGTGGGGTGGTAGTAGGAAAGAGCACACTCATTCACGATATTTATTTATTCTGCAGGGCAACAGGTCCTGCACTCTCGCCCTTCAATGCCTGGGTACTGAGTAAAGCAACAGATACACTTGACGTGCGCATGGAACGACATGCTTCCAACGCATTGGCTATTTCCCAAAAGCTCGAAGGCCACTCCAAACTCTCCTGGGTTCGTTATCCTTTTCTTTCTTCTCACCCGCAATATGCCATTGCCAAAAAGCAAATGAAAAACGGTGGAGGAATTTTCTGTTTTGAATTGAAAGGAGGAGTAGAAAGTGGTAGAAAATTTCTCAACAGCCTTCACATGCTTTCGATGACCGCCAACCTCGGAGATGTCAAGAGCATTGCTTCTCACCCGGCCAGCACTACACACGCCAAGCTAACAGAACAGGAAAGACTGGCAGTGAACATCACGCCGGGCCTGATCCGCATTTCAGTAGGACTGGAATATTGGGAAGATGTTCTCAATGATATCCTTCAGGCACTGGAGCATTGCTGATGTTGATTGAATCAAAGTTGCATTTCAACAATCATTTTAACAGCTTGTTTGAAGAAAATAATACTCTACATATTTTGTAGGGTATTAAATTCTTGCCTATATTTGAATCGTTCTACTCACCTGCCGGTAGGAAGCATGGAATCAATCAATGTTTGTTCCCGTTTGGTGGAAAGAAAAATTTGATCACATCAAATTAATCACAATGAAAAGGTCAATAGCAATTCAGAAACATTCGTCTGGTATTTCAATTTCTGGACAGATGAATCCATGTTGTTGTCTCTTTTCTTCCTGTTGTAGTCTATAATTCTTCCCGCTACACAGATCGCTGCTGCTATTGTTTAGACCACGATCCAATGTCCATTGGCTGTGCCCCGCGCACCTGCCTCTTTTACATGTAACTACATTTTATGTACCACAATCAAGGAAAGGTCATCATCATGGGCGCTGGTCCGGGTGATCCGGAACTCATCACGCTCAAGGCTGCACGTTGGCTTGGCTGCGCAGAAGTGGTGTTGACAGATCGGCTGGTAAGCGAAGAGATCCTGCGCACGCACGTTTCTGCTTCTGCAGAAATTATATATGTAGGCAAGCAATGCAGCAAGGCAGCCTCCACTCCGCAGCAGACCATCAATGCGTTGATGATAAAATATGCCCAACAGGGAAAGCTGGTGGTTCGGTTGAAAGGCGGCGATGTGTCGATATTCTCCAATATTCTCGATGAATTGAAAACACTTTCTGATCACAAAATTGCTTATGAGATCGTGCCCGGAGTGACTGCAGCATTGGGGGCAGCAGCATATGCAGGTATTCCATTAACAGCAAGAGGATATGCTACGGCGGTTCGCTTTCTGACGTATTATAAATCGGACGTATTGAGTGATGCTTATTGGCGTGAACTGGCGGCAACAGAAGACACGCTGGTATTTTACATGTCGGCAGAAACCCTTCCGCTGGTCATGGAAAAATTGAATGAGAATGGAGCAGGTGCAGACAAACTGGTTGCTGTGGTGGAAGAAGCCACAACGCCTGCTCAAAAAATATCCGTTTGCAGTTTGTATGATGAATCAAAAGCTTTTAGTGAAAAAAAATGGGCCTCTCCTTCTCTTGTAATTATAGGAAGAGTGGTGGCACTTTACCAACAGTTCAACTGGTTCGAGACTGATTCTGAAGTGCAAGGATATTTTCCTCCCGTAGCAGCGAAACTATTTGAGTGTGAAGAAACAGAAATTGAAAAACTATTAACCGCATAATCAAAATGCTCTCTCCATCAAAATTGAAACTCATTGAAGACCTCATCGCTTCTTCCTCCAGGGAAGAACTGGCGTGGATGAATGGCTATATCTCCGGAATACTCGCTAATGCGAAACCCGAAGAACCAGCTGTTTCCGTGAAATCTTCTGTAAACAAAATCACGATTGCGTATGGAACGGAAACAGGCAATTCAAAAAAGCTCGCTGCCGATTTTGCCGCGCGGGCAAAGAAAGCAGGCATTGCAGCCAAACTGGTAGGACTCGATCAATACCGTTTGAATGACCTTCCAAAAGAAGAATATTTTCTAACCATTGTCAGTACACAAGGCGAAGGTGATCCTCCTGCTGCTGCGAAAAAATTCTATGATCATATTCATAACAACGGATTCAAGCTGGAAAAATTAAAATACGGTGTGCTGGCGCTCGGAGATACTTCTTATCCGCTGTTTTGCAAGGCAGGCGAAGATGTGGATGCCCAACTGAACAAACTGGGTGGCCAGCGACTGGTGCCCTTGCAAAAATGTGATACGGACTATAATGAAACAGCCGAGAGCTGGTTCAATGGTGTGTTGCAACACTTAAGCGCACAACCGCAAACCATTCCGGCTCCGCTGCAGCCCAGGAAAAAAATTTCCGGGAAAAAAATATACAAGGGCGTTATTCTGAACCATGTTAATCTAAACGACAAAGGATCGGCGAAACAAACCTATCATATAGAAATAGGCGCAGAGGACCTGAACTACCTGCCCGGTGATTCATTGGGTATCGTTCCTGAAAATGATCCTGCGACCGTAGAAGCTATTTTAAAAATAACAGGTGTAGCATCGAAAGAAGAGTTTCCTTTCCGTGGAGAACCATGGACTGCTATTGAATTGCTGAAAAGGAAACTCCAGATTGTTTATTTGCCCGAACGCGTGGTCAACAAATATGCGCGGCTGGTGGATCAGGACATTCCTGTCACAAGAATTAGTTTGCTCGACTTGCTGAAAATTTATCCTTTGAAAAATGCAGGCCAGTTCCATTCACTTCTGGAATTGCTCGAGCCAATGGTGCCCCGTCTGTATTCTATTTCCTCCTCGCCGGAAGCACACAGTGGCGAAGTGCACATCACCGTATCAAAAGATAGTTTTTGTGTCAACGAGGAATGGAAATCGGGTTTGTGCTCGGGTTATCTTTCCCAATTCCAAAAGGATGCTGAGATTGAATTTTATATACACCACAATCATCAGTTCAAACTTCCTGATGATGGAAGAGACGTGGTCATGATTGGTCCGGGTACCGGAATTGCGCCCTTCCGTTCTTTCCTTGCACAGCGGGATGCGGTTGGAGCTGCAGGAAGAAACTGGTTGTTCTTTGGCGAACAGCATTTCGTTACCGACTTTCTTTACCAGACCGAGATTCAAAGCTGGCTGGACACCGGTGTGCTCACCAGGATCGATGTGGCTTTTTCCAGAGACCAGAAAGAAAAATTGTATGTGCAGCACAAAATGTTGCGCCGGTCAGAAGAACTTTTTTCCTGGATCAACAATGGAGCATCGGTGTATGTGTGCGGGAAAAAAGATCCAATGAGTCTTGATGTGGATGCAACGCTTGTCCAGATCCTTCAGCAGCATTCAGGCAAAAGCAGTGAAGAAGCAACAGCCTGGCTGGGCCAGTTGAGTGAAGAAGGCCGTTATGTGAAAGACGTTTACTAAAATTCAAAAAGAAATTGCATGTCCGATACGAATTTGTCTTCGGTAGAAAAAATTAAAAAGCAAAGCAATGGCCTGCGCGGAACGATCAATGAAAGTTTGCAGAATGAAATCACAGGTGCAATAAGTGAGGACGATCAGAACCTCATCAAGTTTCACGGCATGTATCAGCAGGATGACCGGGACCGCAGGGAAGAACGCGCTGAAAAAAAGCTGGAACGTCTGTATTCATTCATGATCCGCCTTCGCCTTCCCGGCGGTTTTCTGACATCCGATCAATGGATTGCCACCCACCATATTGCAGGAGAATATACAACGGGTGTGATCAAAATTACTACGAGACAAACGCTTCAACTACATGGTTTGCTCAAAAGCAAGCTAAGGCCCACCATCCGGGATTTCAGCCAGGTGCATCTCGATAGCATTGCCACCTGCGGCGACATCAACCGCAATGTTACATGCAGTTCGCATCCCAGGCAATCACCTGCACATGCTGCAGTTTTTGCTTATGCCGACAAGATCAGCCAGATGCTTAAACCCAAAACACGGGCCTATTATGAGATCTGGCTCGGTGAAGAAAAAATAGCTGAAAAAACCGAAGACGATCCTCTGTACCAGGATCATTACCTCCCGCGAAAATTCAAGATTGGAATTGGCATTCCACCCAATAATGATGTGGATGTACTGACCAATGACCTTGCACTCATTGCCATTGTTGAAAACAATGAGCTCAGGGGATTCAATATTGCAATTGGCGGAGGCTTGTCGAGCACCCATGGAAATCCCGAACATTATCCGCGGCTGGCAAGTGTCATTGGTTTCAGCGACAGCGAAGAAAAAACTTTAAAGTTCATTTATGAGATCCTGACGGTGCAAAGAGATTTTGGAAACAGAAGCGATCGGAAAAAAGCGAGACTAAAATATACGGTAGATCAATATGGCCTTGAGTTTTTTAAAAATGAATTGGAGAAAAGGGCTGGTTTCAAATTGCAGGAAGCCCGTCCATTCGAATTCAAACAACGCACTGACTATTATGGATGGTCGCAGAATCATGAAGGACTGTGGTACTATACCGTGTTTGTTGAAAATGGAAGAGTGCTGGATGATGAAAGACTAAGCTTGAAAACTGCTTTGCTCGAAATTGCAAAAACAAAGAAGGTCAGCTTCCGGTTTACTTCCAATCAGAATGTGATCATCAGCGATGTAAAAGATCAGGACAAAAAACAGATCAATGATTTGATCGAACAGTTTGGCATTGATCAGCATTTGCAGAAAGCTTCGGCCATTCGCAAAAACGCACTGGCCTGTGTTGCGTTCAATACCTGTCCGCTGGCACTGGCAGAAGCGCAGCGCTACCTGCCGGGTCTTCTTTCGAAGATAGAGCCCATTCTTTTGAAGTATGGATTGGAAAATGAAAACATCACTGTTCGCATGACGGGTTGCCCCAATGGATGTGCGCGATCAGCCAATTCAGAAATAGGATTTATCGGTACGGCCTATGGCAGATACAACATGCACATTGGAGGAGACCATCTGGGATACAGACTAAACAGGATCTACAAGGAAAATCTTGATGAAGCAGGTATTTTAAAAGAGATGGATTTTTTGATGGGGGAGTTCAGCAGAAACCGTTTTGATCAGGAAAATTTTGGCGACTTCAGTCATCGATATTTACACACATTAAACGAATTGAGTAATGCAAGGAATTTTGTTACGCAACCGTAAACCCAAATGGTCGCCGGACCATTTAAGCAGAAATCATGAAAGAAAAGCAAACGAACAACTTATTCCCGGTTTTCTTAAAGCTGGAACACAAGGCTGTGCTTATTGTAGGCGCAGGGAAAGTGGGTCTGGAAAAACTGCAGGCAATTCTACTGAATGCTCCGAGCACCACCATCAATCTGGTAGGACTGAAGATCTCTTCTGAGATCAGGGATCTGGCGCAGACACATTCCCAAATCCATATTTCAGAGCGCGTGTTTTTGCCATCAGACCTGGACGGCATTGACCTGGTGATGATTGCTATCAATGATCCAGTGGAAAGTGAAAGGATCAGGAAGATGGCGGTACAGAATGGAAAATGGGTGAACGCTGCTGACAAGCCCGAACTATGTGATTTTTATATGGGATCTATAGTTCAAAAAGGAAACCTGAAGATCGCCATCTCCACCAATGGCAAATCCCCCACCATTGCCAAACGGCTCAAAGAAACCCTGTCCGAGCTCCTGCCCCCGGAGCTGGATGAAGTATTGGATCATATGGAAAAGATCCGCTCTCGCTTAAAGGGGGATTTCGCTTCCAAGGTACAGAGGCTCAATGAACTGACCCGTGACCTTGCAAAAGAGGGTCCGGCTGAAATCTAGGCAATAGATTGAAGGGGTCAATCGAGGATGAATTCCAGTCAACATATTATTTTTAAAAATATCTAATGTTTTATTCCAGAAATGCAGCAGAAGATCCAAATGATTTGTCTGATTCTATAGGTCTTGCGAATAGTTTTTGGAATTTTGACTTACTTTTCCAGTAATTATTCACATGTAAAAAAATTAAATTTGATTTTTATTTTGTAGAACCCTAATTTTATCTCAGATCGGAAATAAGAACAACCAAGGCTAGGTTGGTTAAGGTTAGGAAGAAGAAGAAATGGTGATCCCCCCTGAAAACATCCAGAGTTCGACCCCGAATCACAAGAAATTAAAAAAGGTATTGCTTGCAAGCTAAGCTTCTGGAACAAGCTTAAGCCGGGCAATACCTTTCATTTTTAACTTAAATACCAACACAATGTTACGAAAAATTATTGCTTCCGGAATTGCCATGTCGACTTTGAAAGCCACACTTGCACAAGATTCAACCAGCAGTCCAGCCTTGTCCATTAATGGTTCGGCTGATATCTACTATAAATATGATTTTGCCAAACAAAAATCAAACAATCTTACTTCTTTCACCAATTCTCACAACAGCTTCGAACTGGGAATGGCCAGCCTCAAACTGGACTACAAAACTTCGAAGGTAGAAATGGTTGCCGACCTGGGTTTTGGCAAAAGAGCTCAGGAATTTTCTTACAACGACCAGGGAATCCTGGCTGCCGTCAAACAATTATATATCAGTTATTCTCCGGCTACCTGGGTAAAGTTTACGGCAGGCAGCTGGGCTACGCATGTAGGATATGAACTGGTGGATGCTTACGCCAACCGCAATTACAGCATGTCGTACATGTTTACCAACGGACCTTTCTTTCATACCGGAGTAAAAGCAGATCTGAGTTTTCATGCGCATGGATTCATGATTGGGGTTGCTAACCCTACAGATTTTAAATATGTGCCCGACGGAGTGATCAATAAAAAATTCCTGATTGCCCAATACAGCTACACCGGCAGCGATTACCTCAAAGCATATTTAAACTATGTGGGTGGAGAAAATATTGATAGCTCCAAATCAAAGCAAGTGGACCTCGTGCTGACCAGCAAACTCGGACCTAAATTTTCACTGGGTTATGATGGAACGGTGAGTAATGTAAAAAAATACCTCGGTAACAAAAATTATGACGACAACAAAAGCTGGTGGGGCAGTGCGCTCTATGTAAACTTCGATCCTTCTGCCCATATTGGACTTACACTAAGAGAAGAATATTTCAGCGACAAAAACGGACTGAAGATAGCCGGGCTGGCAACCGATGGCGGAATCATATCCTCAACGCTTTCTGCCAATTTTAAAGTAGACAATTTCATTTTCATTCCTGAATTCCGGATCGACCATTCCAATCACAACATATTCAGTAAACAGGACGGCACACCAACAGACAAGGCCGCCAATATTTTATTCGCTGCCGTTTATCAATTCTAAAAATTTTATGAACAAGTAAATACAAAGCAATGAACAAACTCACTTTAAGATCCTCGCTGCCATTTTTGATCCTCGCTGCTATCGCTATCAGTGCGCTTTTTATTCCTTCACTTCCCAATTTCGACAACGGGAAATACAACTCGGCTGATATTGCCTGGATCATCGTGGCTACAGCCCTGGTGTTTTTGATGACTCCCGGTCTCGCCTTCTTTTATGGAGGTATGGTGACCCGCAAAAATGTTTTGTCTACCATGATGAAGAGTGTGGTAGCTGCAGGAGTTGTAGGAGTACTGTGGATCGTTGTCGGTTACGGTCTTTGCTTCGGTACTGATGTTAAAGGCGTGATCGGAAATCCTTTGTCACATCTTTTTTATAAGGGTGTGGCTTCAGGCGAGCCCTGGGTAGGAGCGCCAACGATTCCAAAATCTCTTTTTTCCATGTTCCAGCTAATGTTCGCGATCATTACACCCGGACTGGTAGTGGGCGCCATTGCAGAACGTATGCGCTTTGTTGCCTATGTGCTGTTCACCATACTTTTCAGTCTTCTTGTATATGCGCCGCTGGCACACTGGAGCTGGCACCCCGATGGTTTTCTGGCCAAGATGGGCGCCCTGGATTTTGCCGGTGGTACCGTAGTACATATTTCTGCCGGTTGTGCTGCCCTTGCCGGAGCTATTGTGTTGAAGCGTCGTAAAGTTCACATCGAAAGAAAAGAAAGCACACCTGCAAATATTCCTTACGTATTGATCGGAACTGGTTTGCTGTGGTTTGGTTGGTTTGGTTTCAATGCGGGTTCAGCACTGGGTGCCAATGCACTTTCTGTTTCTGCTTTCTCTACAACCAATACAGCTGCTGCCGCAGCCGGTTTGTCGTGGATGTTCTTTGATGTGCTCAAGGGTAAAAAACCTTCGGTAGTTGGTTTCTGTGTGGGTGCAGTTGTGGGACTCGTTGCCATCACACCTGCTGCTGGATACGTGGCCATCCCTCAAAGTATTTTTATCGGGGTTGCTGCCGCTGTTATTTCCAACATTGCCGTGTACATCAAATCCAAATCAGTGCTCGATGATACACTGGATGTATTTCCTTGTCATGGTATCGGTGGTATGGTAGGTATGATGATGACCGGAATTTTTGCTACCAAGGCAGTGAATGCAGCTGGTGCAGACGGTTGGGCCTACGGCAATCCAACCTTCTTCCTGATCCAGTTAAAAGCAATGGCCTGCGCAGTTGTATACAGCTTTGTGGTGTCGTTCGCTATTTTCAAATTCATCAACTTCATCGTTCCTCTGCGTGTTAGTGATAGTGAAGAAGCAGAAGGTCTGGATTCAAGCCAGCACAATGAAAAATATGTTCAGGGAACTCTGCTCGTGGCTACAAAAAATGGTCTGGTGGAAGAAGAAATTCATCCCGACAACATGTTTGAAACAACTACTACTAACGGTACTACTTATTCTAAATAGTCAACAACAATTCAATACAACCATTTAAATAAAAAACTCAACTTATGGCACCTGCTAAATTGGAGTACATATGGCTCGACGGTTATAAACCGGTGCAAAGCCTGCGTAGTAAAACTAAAATTGAAAAAAATTTCAGCGGCACACTGGAAGACTGCCCCCTGTGGTGCTTCGATGGATCTTCTACAGAGCAAGCTCCCGGTGGTTCTTCTGATTGTTTATTGCAGCCTGTATTTATAACCAAGGACCCGCAACGCAAAAATGCTTATTTGGTGATGTGTGAAGTGCTCAATCCAGATGGCTCACCACACGTATCCAATGGACGTGCGTTGATTGATGATGACGATAATGATTTCTGGTTCGGATTTGAGCAGGAATATTTTCTCTGGAACAATGAAACCGACAAGCCCTTGGGATTTCCCGAAGGAGGTTTTCCCAGACCACAGGGACCTTATTATTGTTCGGTAGGTGCAGCAAACGCATACGGCCGTGCAATCGTTGAAGAACACCTTGATGCCTGCCTGGATGCAGGACTGAATGTAGAAGGGATCAATTCGGAAGTAGCAACCGGTCAATGGGAATTTCAAATTTTTGCCAAGGGCGCGAAAGCTGCTGGTGACCAGGTTTGGGTAGCTCGTTACCTGCTCGAGCGCATTGGTGAAAAATATGGCGTGAGCGTTAACTGGCATTGTAAGCCACTCGGTAATCTGGATTGGAACGGAAGTGGTATGCATGCAAATTTCTCCAACTCCATTTTACGCAATTGCGGAAGCCGTGAAGTATTTGAAAAGGTTTGCGAAGCCTTCCGTCCTGTTGTTTCTGAACATATAGAAGTGTACGGACCGGATAATCATCTGCGTCTGACGGGCAAGCACGAAACAGCCGCGATCGATGAATTTAAATATGGTATTTCAGACAGAGGTGCTTCTATTCGTATTCCGATTCACTCTGTAGAAAGAGGATGGAAAGGATGGCTCGAAGACCGCAGGCCAAACAGTTCTGCTGACCCTTACAAAGTTGCTGCAAGAATTGTAAAAACGGTGAAGTCTGCAGAGATCGAGTATGTGATGGAAGATAAGAGACTACAAGAAATGGTAGCCTAGTTCCAGCTTGATGTATACCCCGGGGCGGGCCGCAAGGCCCGCCCTTATTTTGTTTTCACTTCTTTTATATCCTTCTTCAACAGATCCAACAACATCTGAAAGTTCATATCAATTTCGTTCAGGAGGTGCTCGGTTTGCGCAGCAACCGGACCAGTGATGTCCATGGACTTCACCAGGTCTTCAGAAGAAATCATTTTTGTATCAAAACCTCTGCTTTTTTCTTCCAGGTAGACACTGTCTATGTGGTATTTTATTTTTCCCTTGTCGGCATTGAGTGAAAGGGTATAGTGAAGCGTTCGAATGAGGCTGAAGGCCGTATGCAATTTCAGTGTTCCATAGGCTACCAGTTCAGCCTTGTCTGTGTTCTCACTAATGATGGTGTGGTGCATTTTCCCATTTTCTTTCTGGAGGAAATTTTTTGCCACAGTATACAGTTCCTCTTTTCCTGCGGCAGCATCAAACTGTCCTTTGTATTCAATTTCATCCTTGTTCAAATGAACAGTCTGACCCCATGCTATCAGCGGAAAGAAAAATATAATGATGATTAATTTCATATCCTGTTTTTAAAATACAAATCCAACCGTTGCCCAGGGAAGGGCTTTTTCTTCCTTTGAAAAACTTAAGTAAGCAGTTACCACCAATTTGTTCAAAGGCATCAACCACAGACCACCTCCATATCCATGGTGCCAGGTCTTAGAGCTTTCTCCATCAGCCCACACCCTTCCCAAATCATTAAAACCATATACGCCAATTGCTGTTGGAAACAGATAGGCATTGAACTCGGCAATCTTTATCCTCAGCTCCGTATTGTTGTACGCTGCACTGCGACCAGCAAAACGCTGCGCTCTGAATCCCCTCAGATGATTGTCAAAACCCAAAGTCTGCGCCTGCGACAATTCAAAATTTCCATAGTTATGCCCTCCTCCAAATATCGTTGCCAACACTACTTTCCTTTTGGCAATGAAATCAGTATAAAGGGCAAGGCTGCCACCGGTTTGCGCCAGATCGTGGCTCACACTGTTCATTCCAGCCAGCGCCCTGAAATATCCTTTTACCTGGATTCCTCTTGTGGTAGCTACCGTATTATTCCTTCGGTCCAATAAAAGATGGACCTCTCCACCAGCGAAATATTTTGGCTTGTAACTATCCGGAAAAGCATAAGGATCGAAATAATCGTACACATACTTGTGGACATTTTCTTCTGTACGGAGATGAAAATATTGAAAAGAGGGGCCGTAAGCGATACTGGCCCATGAGGACAGGTGGGTCCTTGCCAACAATGCCAGATAAGCCCTGTCGTACCGGGCATGATAAAAATCTTCAACATCTTTTACATTCTGAATTATTTCGGTATTGTTTCCATAACCAAAAAAATTGGTCCAGTTCGTAGGGATCATCATATCTCCCCTGATCAAAAGATCGGTCTTACCAAATGCACCAACGAAATCTCCGTAGTACCGGAGATGGATAGACGAAGAATTGAGTGAGTGGCTGGCTGTAAAAACATGACGGGTAGCGAACGAATCCTTCCTGAATCCACGGGTGATGATCTTGAACTTCAATCCAAGAAAAAATCCTTCAGTGGCAAAAAGTTCTGCTGTCGGACCAACGCCGACTACCTTATAGTTATAACCCAGTCTTGTGTAGGTATTGTTTTGGGGATTTTCGTTGATCTTGTTCTGGATGCCGCCTTCCACTTTGTTGTCTTCAAATTTCACGTCATAAGCAATCAGTTTTTTGCTACTGCCTGTGTTTGTGAAATGATCATCACCCGGACCACCGATCATTCTTATCTTGATTTTTGAAGGTCCGCCACTCACTGCAAAGCGGTCATCACCTTCGAGGGCATACAACCTGATCTCTTTGGTTACAGAGGGATCAAAAATGCGGTGATAATAAGTTGTTCCAATGCTGCCTGCGCTATCAACATTGCTGACGCTCACTTCCACTTTTCCGTCTTCCATTTTCGATATCGTGAACTGGTCTTTTCCGTTTGTGCCGGTAACAGAAACCGACTGTGAGAGACTATGATAATAGCGCATCATGTCTTCACGGAAATAATTTCTTTTCTTTTTGAGGATGTCAATGATATGACCAGCTTCATATTTCTGAATTTCTTTTGGCTGCTTGTGAAGTGCTGCTTCGATCACCGAATCGTTCACCGATTGAAGAAATGCATCTACCTGTCTGCTCCACTGGTCTTCACCAAGTTCATTCAGAAAGGTCCGGTCAAAATTGCGGGCCGTCCTGTTGAATGTATTCATGTGCTCCACCTTCGCGCGAAATCCCTGAATCTCCGGGAGCCTTTCCTTTCCTCTCATGATCTTTGGAATAAATCCCTGATTGGTATAAAAAACCTGGTCGCGGTCTTTGGGAATAGGAAAATAAATTCTCTGACCATTTGAGTCTACACCAATCCAGTTCCATTGTCCCTCATGGCGGTCAAAGTCCATCACGAAATTGTCCAGCAGCCGTGCATTCAGAACAGCCACCTGGTCTACCTGGTTTTTTCGATCGTCAGCGAGATCGTACACGAGTTCTTCGGTGCTGATGCTTTTTTCTTCAGCATTTTTATGAAGCAAACGAAAACCTGAAGGCTCGCGTTCTTCCAGAAGCATCAGACCATTTTTGTATTTATCGCGATACTCACCCAGGCCCGGATCATCACCCACATAAACCAGGCTGTCTTTCAGATAAGGAACACCGGCAGCTTCAGAAAAAACGCCCATGGACAAGGCTCCATATGGATAAGAAGCAGAAATATCGTCTGAAACAACTTTATCAGCCAGTGTGTGCCGAAGCTCCGGTGCCAGTGCGTTCGATGGATATTTTTTAATAGAACGCAAAGCCCAGGTATTCCCATCACGCGCTTCCACCTGCAATGATCTTGTTTCCTTGCCACCTCCCTCTTTCTTTGGAACAAGCCCGGCTTCTCCGAGATGAAGCACAGGAACGGATACCGGTTCGATCCATTCTTTCCTGTAGTTTCTTCCGATCATAGTTCTTTTGAGGCCATTTCCTTTGAGGTCCGGATTGGCAGCAATTTTCACGATTGCATTGATACTATCGCGCTTCGATGCCATAGAAGAACTGGCATTGTTCTTCACCTGAGCAGAAACTGGCTCGAACATAATTAAGAACAGAAGTGGAAATCCAACATTTAAGATCTTGTTCATGAAAGCCTGTATTTGATCGTTACAATCACGGTAGAGATTATATAAATCATGCCAGCCGCAGCAGCAAAACATGATTATTTTGACTAAAACGAGAGGGCTGGCATAATTATAGGAAAGATTCCTGCACAAGGTAAAGTAAATGAGTATGCGAAAATTTTCACTCTATGCCATCGTCACCCTGTTGGCGGCCGTAGGATTTATCTATTGTTCCAACAGTCAGTCCACCCAAAGCGATTTGCAAAGGATCATCATCATCCGGCACGGTGAAAAGCCCGACCAGGGCGACAACCTTTCCTGCCAGGGGCTTAACCGCGCCTTACAATTACCTGCCGTGCTGAACCAGAAATTTGGAAGGCCGAACGCCATTTTTGTGCCTTCTCTGAAAATGGGAAAGTCAACCAATGCAGCCAGGATGTACCAGACCATTATTCCCTTTGCGGTGAAATATAACCTCGATATCAATACCAAATATGATGTAGATGATGCCCAGGGTGTGGTAGAAGGAATTAAAAAGCAACAGGGCACCGTGCTGCTGGTATGGGAACATAAGGCTGCAGGGAAAATATTAAAGGCATTGGGACTAAATGAAAAAGAAAAATGGGACGACAATGATTTCGATGGCATCTGGATCATCAATTACAAAAACGGATCTCCGGTGCTGACCAGGGATCAGGAAAATATTCATCCTTCTGCTAATTGTCAGTAAAAAAATTCTTCGAACGCCAGTCGGCGGAAGAAAGAGAAAGGAAAATGGAGGCTGGGAGAGCCGAAATGGTGAATTAATTTAGTTGCGTTATCAATTATACTTCAGAATCGTTTTCGGGGAAGGCGGTGAGCGTATCATAGACAACTACTTTTTCCCAAAGCTGACCGCAATTGGCTACGAAGGCTTTGTGAATGGGATGATCCTGGTATTGCTTCTGTCCAGGGAGATCATCAAAAAATAATAATTCGGAAACACTGTAGCTGTTATCTACCACAGACCGCTGTTCGGTTCCGGCAGGGAAACCGATAAGAATTTTTTTAATCGTTTCTATTCCGCTCAGGGTTTTGAGTCCTTCAACCAATTGTTCGCGGTCTTTGGATGACTGGCTGTTCTTCAGCCAGAAAAATACGTGATGGGTAATCATGCCTGATAGATTGGCTTTAAATTTAGTTCCTTTTGATTTCCTCCCCACCATCTCACCTGCCATTTCATTTCCGTTCAACCTGGTCTTGCCCAAGCCCAAATCAAAGCTCGTTCCCACCATTCCATGGATTCATGATGTAAAAAACAGACAGGTTTCGAGCAGACTGCCCCTTAATTTTTGCCCGTCTATCAATTTCCTGGTCCGGCCAAGTACTATGCATTGCAAAATACCTTGCGTACTACTAGATTGCAAAAAAAAGAAAATGAAAAAGATCATTCTTTCCCTTTTTGGGATCACAGCACTGATTGTTGGCGCAGACGCGCAATGCAATCAGACGGTTCAAATTAGTTCCATCAGATCCTATTTTCTCAACGCAACCGATGAAGTCAAAGGGAGCAAGGACGAAAATGTGGTGGTGACCATCACAAAAACTACCATAACCATCATGTTTGATGGCAAAGCTGAAAACGGCGGCATGTCCGGCAATATTAAAGAAATGAGTTGTGCGTGGACCGAAGCTTTCAAAGAAGGAAAAACGGTGGTCAGAACAGACCTCGTTGACCAGAGTGGTGATGTGAAAGATGCTACCATCACTTTAGAAGGAAAGCAGGGAAAGCTAACCCTGTTGTTTGAAGCAAAAGAAAGACCCGATCAGAAAATAAAACTTGAAGTAGCACATTTTGAACAAAAGGAAAACTAACAACCAAAAACATTCTGAAAACTTTCGGTAACCTCAATTTTTTATCTGCGTCCTATTTCTCATAAACAATAAATCAATCAAACTAAAAAAATTATTTATGAAACGTTTATTTCTCGCCCTTTGCTTTATCAGTTTTTTGGGCATGACCACAGTTCTCGCAAGTGATGTAAAAGTATCACCTTCCATCCTTGAATCATTTCAAACTTCATTCACCAACGCCAACAATGCCGTATGGACGGAAGTGAACGGAATGTATCGTGTTGAATTTACAGAGGGAAGCCAACACAATTTTGCTTATTACAGTGCATCAGGTGAGCTCATTGTAGTGAGCAAACAAATAGGCATGGACAAACTGCCCACTGCACTTCAGCAGGATTATCAATCGCGTTTTTCTGGTTATGCAGTTGTGGATATTTATCAGTTCAACAGCAATGAAAAAACCGATTATTACCTGGTGATTGAAAATGCAGAAAAACAAATCACGCTGCACGCGGCTGCAAAAAAATGGAGAAGCTTCCAGGTGCATAATAAAAGTTGATAGTTGATAGTTGATAGTTGATAGGGGTAGTTGGTAGGAGAGAGATGTCGGAGAGGGGAGGGAGATGGTAGTTGACAGTTGATAGTTGATAGAAGAGAGATATGAGACGATGGACGACAGATGACCAGAGAGAGTTGATAGTTGGTAGTTCGCAGAAGAAATGAGAGGGCGAAGAGTTGGTGAAGCGTGAATGAGATAATCGGCGTAATTTCCTTTATCAACTCTTTTATTATGCAAAGAATTGCTATGCTGGGCACCGGATTTATCGGTCGCTTTTATGCTGACTCCTTACAAGGATCCCGAAGCAGGGACAAGATCGTGAGTGTTTATTCACGAAAGATGGAATCGTCTAAAAAATTTGCTTCCGATTATTCCGTTGATTTTTATACCGACGATATGGAAGCGGCCATTGCACGGTCTGAAGTGGATGTAGTCTGTATTTCACTTCCAAACAATTTACATGAAGCGGCTGTGATGCTTTGCTGCAAGCATAAAAAAGCTGTGATGTCAACCAAACCGCTCGGAAGAAATGCTGCAGAAGCCAAAAGAATGTTGGAAGCCGTAGAACAGGCAGGCATATTCAATGGTTATCTCGAAGACCTGGTGTACGCTCCCAAATTTTTAAAAGCCCATGAAAGTGTAAAGAATGGTGCACTGGGCCGCATCCTCTGGGCCAAATCAAGAGAAACACATCCTGGTCCGCACAGCGAATGGTTCTGGGACCTGGAACAGGCAGGAGGCGGATGCATTCTGGACCTCGGTTGCCATTGCGTGGAGATTGCAAGAAGCTATATCGGAAAGGATATTCGACCCATTGAAGTCATGTGCTGGGCAGACACCCAGGTAAAACCCATCGAAGCAGAAGACCACGCGATTGGTCTGGTAAAATATGAAAATGGCGCTATCGGACAGTTTGAAGTGAGCTGGACTTTTCGCGGTGGAATGGACCTTCGAGATGAGGTGATGGGAGAGGAAGGAACGATCTGGACTAATAATTTTTTGCGCACCGGATTTGAAATGTTTACTACAGGCAAGGGTGCGAATTATGTAGCTGAAAAAGCAGAAAGCAACACGGGCTGGCTCTTTCCGGTGGGAGATGAACTCAATGAACTGGGGTACAACCATATGTTTGCCGACATGTTCCAGGCTTTGGAAAAAGGTATTCAGCCCAAAGAAAGTTTTTATGATGGCTATGTAGTGAATGCAGTATTGGATGCAGCCTACAAATCAGCGAAAACAAAACAATGGGAACCCGTACTGCTCGACATCTGGAGAGGGAAAACCGGAGTTCAAAAAGAAAACCGACTCACCGAATACGATGCAGAACATTTCCTTGTGAAAGAAGAAATCACCCATTACGGAGCGAGAAAACTGATCCTGAAAAATAAAAACTCCGGTAAGGTCATCGAAAAGATCCTGTAGTCGCGACAATCTTTGATGCATTTGTATCAAACGGCACCTATGTGTTCTTCCATTTTTCTTTTCAATTTTTTGTACTCGTCGTCCATCGACAAGAACCTGGAAGAACGATAGTCGAAGAGATATTGAAACAGAACACCAATGCCCCATCCCGCCAGGGGCCACACAGGCCAGGGATAACCACGTCCGGTAACCAGCCAGATGATCCACAACAAAGAGTTGATGACACAATACACGAGAAAATGAGCCCTGAACTCCACTCTTTTTTTCGCCAGTTCGCGCAATTGAGTTTCTGTTAGTGCTTGCATAAAATAAGTTTGAATGAGTTGATTAAGACCATTCAAACTTATTTTCTTTTTCTTTCCCCTGAGGTGATTTTCATCAGCACCACAATTGTTTGATGTCAGGACCTGACACTGATCGGCTGAAAAAAAATCGAAGCCAGTTGCCTGGCTCCATTTTTATTATCAAATTACCATTAACGAGGGCCTAATTATTCACCAGAAGTTTTGCCGTGGATTTAATATTCGTTCCTCTTACCTGCAACTGGTAAATGCCAGCAGCCAGTTTATTCTCTAATGGAAGTTCCTGCAGCGATGATCCTCCAGCATAGTGGATGGTTTTACTGATCACTGTCTGACCCAGGCTGTTGAGAATTTGTACTTCATAATTTCCTGCAGTCATATGACTGAACTGCATACCGATCCTGTTTCCCTCTACCGGATTGGGGAAGATGCGGATGTTCTCTGTCGTCAGCAGGTTTTCCACCACAGGCCTGGTGCGTGAGAACACCACGCGGAAACGGTCGGGCATAGCCGAAGATGGATCTTCAGTGATGCTGAAACTGTATTTGGAAACCTGGTCGGCCGGAATGGATACCACCATGGCCGTGAATTTATCAATGAACCATGCAGGCAGGGAAGAAGACAATTGGTCTG
>JBJMLU010000154.1:0-4743 GCA_045805145.1 Flavisolibacter sp.
GCGGCCGGCAATCCGGGCGGAGCCATTCGGATTGCCTAGAGTTTTTGCTCCACTTTTGGGGCAATGCCAAAAGTGGAAAAAGAAAAAAACCAACCCCTAAGGAATGACCGCCAACAAAAACACTCTCCCAAAATCTAATCAGTAAAGAATGACTGCCTTTAAAACACTCTCTTCAAAATATCTAATCACCAAGGAAAGACTGCCGAAGAAGAAATCTCTTCAAAAAAAGTAAATCTTTTCAAAAAAATCTAGTCAGTAAAGTATAACCATCTTTCACAAACATCCTAACAAAAAATTCTCTTAATACAAAATGTTTTCAAAACTTATTGACGCGAAGGTTTCCTTCGCGACAAACCCTTTACACCGCTACATTAAAATCGCGAAGCGCATCATTCAAACTGGTCTTCAGATCCGTACTCGCCTTTCTTTGTCCGATGATGAGCGCACAGCTCACATTGTATTCCCCTGCGGGAAATTTTTTGGAATAACTTCCCGGAATCACCACACTGCGTGGAGGCACCACACCTTTTCTTTCCACAGGCTCGGGCCCACTCACATCAATGATCTTGGTGGACTGGGTCAGCACCACATTGGCGCCCAGCACCGCCTCCTTTCCAACGCGCACTCCTTCTACTACAATGCAGCGGGATCCTATAAAACAACCATCTTCAATGATCACAGGTGAAGCCTGGAGGGGCTCGAGTACACCGCCGATGCCTACACCACCACTCAGGTGAACAGCTTTCCCAATCTGCGCACAACTTCCCACCGTGGCCCAGGTATCAACCATGGTGCCTTCATCTACATAAGCACCAATGTTTACATAAGAAGGCATGAGCACTACATTGCGCGCGATATAAGCTCCATAACGGGCAACAGCATGCGGAACTGCACGAACACCGAGCGACTGATAATTTTTCTTCAACAACATTTTATCATACCATTCAAAAGGCTCCGCAGTCCAGGTTTGCATGGGCTGCAAAGAAAAATAAAGAAGGATGGCTTGTTTCACCCATTCATTTACTTTCCATCCATCCGCACCCGGTTCGGCAACCCTCAGCCTTCCCTTGTCCACTTCCTCGATCACCGTTCGAACATCCTGCTGTACGGAGGATTGATTGAGCAATTCCCGGTTATGCCATGCTTGTTCGATAGAGTCTCTTAACTTCATCACGAAAATTTTTGCAAACATAGCACCTGCACATGAAAATCCTGGTTCGATTGCCCAACTGGTTAGGCGACATGGTGATGTCGGTGGGATTCATGCACCAGCTCCCACATTTCTTCCCCGGCGCCGAAGTGAGTGTGATTGCCAAAAAAGGCATTCATGAACTACTTCCATTTTTTCCTCCTGTGAAACATGCTTTTATTTTCAGCAAGGAAGAATACAAGGGACCTCGCGGCCTGATCCGCTTTGGAAAAATGATCCGGAAAACAGAACGCTTCGACCTTTTCTTTTGTCTGCCCGATTCTTTTTCCTCGGCCATCATGGGTGCAGCAACCGGGGCCAGAAAAAGAGTGGGATATAAAAATGAATTCAGGCAAATGCTCTTTACAAATTCATACAGGAAAGAGGAATACCTCCACCGTGCACGTGGCTACATTCAATTGCTGGAAGACTATACAAAAAAGAAACCCGTTACTGTTGATGTTTCTCTTCAACATCATTTTCCAAAGAAGGATTATATCGTAGTTAATATAAATTCCGAAGCATCTTCGCGCAGACTCACGTTGGAAAAAGCTGTCGAGATCATTTCATGGCTCCGTCGTCAGGTGGAAGAAAAAATAATTCTGATCGGAGCACCGAAGGAAAAAGAATTCGTCGACACCGTCTTTTCCCAACTGCCCAACCAGTCTGAAATAGAAAATGCTGCTGGCAAAACCTCATTGGCTGCATTGGTAGAACTCCTGGCATCAGCCCGCGTGATGCTCAGCACCGATTCGGGTCCTGCACACCTGGCCAACGCCTTGTCTACTTATACGGTAGTATTGTTTGGAGCCGGAAGGGAAGATCACACGGCTCCTTTTAAAAAAGAATGCAGGTCCATCATCCGTCTCGGCAAACTTTCCTGTGAGCCTTGCGAAAAAAATGTTTGCGTCCGCTATGGTGTTCCGCAATGTCTGGAGCGTCTGGACAGCAACAGGATCATTGATACCATTAAATTGCAATTGCCGGATGACAGAAAAAAGTTTTTTTGATCAGGAAGTGGAACAGGCACTCGCGGTGCTTCAAAGAGGAGGCGTTATTCTGTATCCAACAGATACGATTTGGGGACTGGGTTGCGATGCCAGGAATGAAACAGCAGTGAAAAGAATTTATGAGATCAAGCAAAGGGCCGACTCCAAATCGCTCATTATTCTATTGGCGGATGAACGTGAGATTCTCCGCTATGTGGCAGCTCCCGATCCTGCGGTGTTTGATTACATCGAAACACAAGCCCGGCCCACTACCATCATATTCGAACAGGCGATTGGATTACCCAGAACATTGATCGCTTCCGATGGTTCAATTGCCATAAGGATCGTGCAGGATGTTTTTTGCAGACACCTCATTAAAAGATTGCGGAGTCCTCTTGTATCCACTTCTGCCAATATCAGTGGTGAGGCTTCCCCGCTTTCTTTCAAAAATATTTCTGCCTCCATTCTTGCCTCGGTGGACCATGTAGTCTCCTGGCGACAGGACGATACTGACCCTGCTACACCTTCACGCATTGTAAAATGGAAAAGCGGAGGAAAGACAGACATCATCAGAGAGTAACCGAGGGCTACACCAAGATCTCAAACCTTCCCACTCGCAGCCCGCAACTTTCTCTTCCCACATCCCACATCCCACATCTCCCATCTCTCATCTTTCCCTCAATTATCTTTGCCCGATGGAGATACCATGCACTGAAAAGGAGCAGGCCATTTTTTTGAAAGTAGCGAAGGCGGCGGAAGCACTGAAGTATCCGTGCTATCTGATTGGAGGATTTGTGCGTGATAAGATCCTCGGGCGGCCTACCAGGGATGCCGATTTTGTTTGCGTGGGTGATGCTTTGAAATTGGCTGAGCGGGCCTCAAAAGAATTCAGGCCACATCCGAAACTGAGTTATTTTAAGAACTTCGGAACAGCACATTTTAAAATGCCGGATGGGTTTGACCTGGAATTTGTGGGTGCAAGAAAAGAAAGCTATCGCTCACACTCACGCAGTCCGGAAGTGGAGCCTGGAAGTCTTGAAGATGACCAGAACCGCCGCGATTTTACGATCAATGCGCTCGCCATCAGCCTCAATAAAGAGGACTATGGCCGGCTCATTGACCCATTCGGCGGCATGGATGATTTAAGACAACAATTGATTCGGACTCCACTGGATCCCGAGCGGACTTTTAGCGATGACCCGCTTCGGATGATGCGCGCCATCCGCTTCGCCACCCAGTTGAAATTTCATATTTATCCAGAAACACTTGAAGCCATTAAGGACCACGCTGCGCGCATTAAAATCGTTTCGCGCGAAAGAATCATTGATGAATTGAACAAGATCATCGCAAGCGAAAAGCCGTCAATTGGATTTAGAATTTTATTCGAGACCGGACTGCTGCACCATATTTTTCCGCAAATGGTGGACCTCGCCGGAGCAGAATTTATTGAGGGAATGGGACACAAGGACAATTTTTTTCATACGCTCCAGGTGCTCGACAATGTGGCCGACCGGTCAGAAAATATCTGGCTTCGTTGGGCGGCCATACTTCACGATATTGGCAAGCCCGCAACCAAGCGCTTCGAAGAAGGCCAGGGCTGGACCTTTCACGGGCATGAAGTGATTGGAGGAAGGATGGTACCCCGGATCTTTGAGCAGCTCAAGCTTCCCATGGGTGAACCCATGAAATATGTGCGCAAACTGGTGGAGCTTCACCTTCGGCCCATCAGCCTCACCAAAGAAAACATTACAGATTCCGCTATCAGGCGGTTGCTCTTTGACGCGGGAGAAGATATTGATGACCTGATGATCCTTTGCGATAGTGACATCACGTCAAAAAATAAGATGAAGGTCAAAAGATATCTTTCCAATTTTGAACTGGTACGAAGCCGTTGTCGTGAAGTGGAAGAGAAAGATCACATCCGCACCTGGCAACCACCGATCAGCGGGGAACTCATCATGGAAACCTTTGGATTGAAGCCCTCGCGCGAAGTAGGCATCATCAAGGACGCCATCAAGGATGCCATTCTTGACGGGCAGATCCCCAATGAATATGAAGCCGCCTATAAATTCATGTTACAGAAGGGCAAAGACTGCGGGCTGGTGCCGGCAACAAAGCGGTTTTAATTATATTTGAGGTTTACCAAATTTGAAAACGAGTCCATGGCTATTTTGAAATTCAGGGTTTATCTGGAGGAGGACGACAGTGTGTACCGTGATGTGGCGATCAGACACAAGCAGAATTTTTTTGACCTGCACGAGTCCATACTCAAAGCATTTGAATTTGATAACAAACACCAGGCAACTTTTTATCGCAGCAACGACAACTGGCAAAAAGGCCGTGAGATCAGTCTGGAGCAATACGACAAATCCTACAGGGCTGCACCCCTGTTGATGAAAGAAACCACCATTGGCTCAGAGATCCGGGATCCGAACCAGAAATTTATTTACCAGTATGATTTTAATAAGAACTGGTCCTTCCTGGTGGTGTTGATCAATGTGTCGAAGGAAGAAAACCCGAAAGTGACCTATCCTACCATGGTGCGCAAAGAAGGAATTGCTCCCA
>JBJMLU010000155.1:0-6150 GCA_045805145.1 Flavisolibacter sp.
ACAGCGCTTACAGCAGAATGGGCCATGCTAAAGCAACGATTAAACATTCAATAATAATGGCACGTACAGTTCAACAAGGGTTTGACGAATTGCTCAGGCGTCTTGCTCCCCTGGAATCTGAGCATTTGAAAGCGGCCAAACACAAAATGACAGTGTTCTCCTGTCTGAAGAAAAATTTTGATTGTTATAAACTGCTCGAAACCGGATCTTTCGGAAACGGGACGGGAGTTAGGCATTACAGTGATACAGATTATTTTGCAGTATGTAGAGCAAAGGCTCTTCCCAAAAATTCTGCTTATACCTTGACAAGATTCAGGGACGAACTTAGATACACTTTTCACGCCACAGAAGCTATCCGGGTGGACACACCTGCTGTACGAATTGAGTTTGGTAATTATGCTTCAGAAAACCTTGAAATAGCCCCTACCTATTATCACGGTATGACGGATACCCCTTGGGGAAGTAAGCCTTATTATTCAATTCCAGATTTCGACGGAAGTTGGATGAGTGTTAGCCCAGATGCCCATAACACCTATGTTAAAAAGCATGACCTGCGGTTAAACGGCAAACTGAAACCCCTTATTCAACTACTGAAGGCATGGAAATACTATAACAATGCCGATATTTTATCATTTTACATTGAACTGCGCACCACAAAATATGCTGAAAATGAAAAATATATCGACTATCCCGAAGATTTTAAAAGGATACTCAATCATCTAAATAACAATGACTTAGCCAGCATGCAAGATCCCATGGGCGTTTCCGGACTAGTTTACGCCTGTAATACCACCGCCAAAAAAATAGCAGCTTTAAACAAAGTTCAAAGTGACCTGGCTCGCGTGGAAAAAGCCATTGAAGCTAATATAAAAGGCAATGTTGACGAAGCCTTTCGACTGTGGAATGTCATTTTCAATAACAAATATCCCGCTAGGTAAATAGCTATCAAAAACTTAATAATTCCTCAAAGTATTAACATAACTTTTTTCTGGCAGGGAAAAATATAAGAAACCCAATATAACCTTTCGCATGGCATCTTCTATTAATGGAACCTTATTAAGACTAGCAGATAAATATTATATTAGCTATGGCAGCCCCGAACAAAAGAAGATCGACGCATCCGTTGGGAATATTAAAAAAAATCTAAAAATCTATTTCGGAAATGACCTGATTAAGATAATAGAATTCGGTTCCTACAAACGAGATACTATCTTACCACGTGAATTCGACTCACATTCCGATGTGGACCTGATGCTCGTCTTCAACCACGCGAATATGCTTGTTAACCCCGGTACTTACCGGACTAGGCTCATCCGGTTCGCCAATGACAAATACGAACGGTCAGAAGTATTTAAAGACGCGCCCACTGTCGTCCTGCAATTAGGTCACATCAAATATGATCTCGTTCCGGCCTATGAGGAAGCCTCTTGGTTATTGGGCTTTAATTCCAGAATATTTATTCCGCAGTCGGACAGCCAATGGCGTCAGACAGACCCCGTTGGTTTCAATCAACAACTCGTTAAAGCCAATACGCGCTCCAATAGCAATATCAAAAAAGTCGTCCGCCTGTTAAAGGCATGGAACGCCAAATCAGGTTACCCGCTTTCTTCCTTCGACCTAGAACAAAAAATCGCTAACGTCTTTTGCATGTACTGCACCACCCTCCAGGATTGGTTTTTTGAGGCAATACGACAGTTGCCATTGTCCTACTTCGGCAACTCAACCGCCAACTCAAAGATCGAGGCGCTAAAGGCCAATGCTGATAGGGTTAAAGTGGCCCTTAATCAAAATAATGAAACTGTCGCCCTAAATTGGCTAAGCCATATGTTGCCAATGTAAACTGCATAATTTTATTTCCAGACCATAAATATTTTCGACGTATTCAATTTGTCATTTTGTCACTTGAATTATACAGCCATTCTATTCTTATCAAGTTCCTTTTAAACCTACCAAATCCTTTAATGCCTGTAAATCTTGTAGTAATAGGTTCCGGGTAGAGCGGTTCGTTGCCTCCCCGCTCCCCCACAGACCCGTGCGAGCAGATTTCCTGCACACGGTTCCTCCATCTACGGTTTAGCTAGAAGTCGGCTGTGATAGATTTTTGGTTTCATTAATGGTATCCATTCTTCCGTTAGCTTTTTGACCTTTTCCCATGTCCAGACCCGTTTGCCTCCACGATGGTTGAGCCAATTGTGGAGTAGTCGTTTTGTCTGGTAATAGTACGAGTTTAGCCTTCGGGTATTGAATGTCATTCCATAATAGGCATAATGACCTCGAAGCTTTTGGTTCAGTTCGGCTATCAGTAACGGCATGCTTAATTTATGTCTGTTGAGTTTGATCCACTCACTCATTCGCTTCAACGAAGCATTCAGCTTTTTACTACTTGTCTTGCGTTTAAGAATACGTTTGCCTTTGCGGCTCATCCCCATGTAATGGGTAAAGCCTAAAAAGTCAAACGTTTTCTTTTCAGAACCCGGCTGCCCCTTTTGTCCTTCCAAGTCTATCATTCTGGTCTTTTCAGGATGCAGCGTTAGTCCATATTTTCCTAAGCGCTTTGGCAACACTTGCATTACCCGTAGCGCATCTTCCTTGTTGGTAAACCCCAACAAAAAGTCATCAGCAAAACGGATAAGAAAGCTATCGCCTTTCAGTAACGGCTGTATCTGCCTGACGAACCATTCATCCAACACATAGTGCAGATAAACGTTACTGATCAGTGGTGAGATGGTTCCACCTTGAGGGGTACCCTCAGTTGGATACATCAGCTGTCCGTTATCCAATACACCAGCTTTGAGCCATTTGTCTATCATCTTTCTGATCACGCCATCTTTTATCCTACGGTCAAGGAACGCACGCAAACATTGGTGGTCAATGCTCCCGAAGTAGTTTTGCATATCAGCGTCTATAACATAGCGCATGCCTTTCCAACTAATTTGTCGGGTTAATTCTTCCAATGCCTGGTGTTGTGATTTGCCCGGCCTGAACCCATACGAGCAGGGATAGAATATACCCTCATACACAGGTTGCAATACCCTGGTTACTGCCGTTTGCAGCAACTTGTCTTCCACGGTAGGTAGACCTAGTGGACGAAGTTTGCCATCACCCTTGGGTATATAAACCCGCCGGATGTTGGGCGCCCGGTAGTTGCCGCTTTTAAAGGCTGTTAATAACTGTGGGATTCTTGTTTCCCGTTGTTTGTGATAGTCCATCCACGTTTCTGCATCCACGCCACTGGCTCCTCTCTTATTGAGGGAGTCAAAGCTTGATTGCAGCAACGGCACATCAATAAACTCATGCAGGTTCGTTAGCGCTTCCGACCGGTATTTCCTGGCCCGCTCTGCTATCTGCATTTCTACTGTTAACATCGTTTCCATGTCTCTGGTACATTTGATGTTTCTAAAATGCAATTCCGTAAACAGGCATCCCCCTTCCTTACTAAGTGGCTTTCATGGAACTGATTTCCCACCGTTCTATCAGTACTATGGGGATGCTAAGACTGCCTCCGCCCTTCTCCTTTCCTGCGATTTCTCTTGGTCAGGATACCTCCCGGTATCGCCTTTTCTTATCGCTTCTCAGGGTGGCGATACGTACCCTGTAAGCCCGGACTGTTAAGTTTCGGTCAGTCCTTGTTAACCGACTTTCGTTTGGAGGCGGTAGGCTCTCCTGTGTTCCCGTACTACCCCTGTCTGCCTGTGATATGTTCTCAGACCCCGGCCGAATCTCTCCAACTCGTCGTAACGCTGGTTTGATGTTGTCCTAATCTATCTAACAACCAGGACTTCGGCGTGTAGGACAGTTTCGAGGCTCAATAGCATACCCTCAGCAGTCGCTGTCTACGCTTCGTGCCGCCATCTCTGATGACTACGCAAGACTCGCTTCCGGTGGTTGACTAAACCTTGCCGGACAGGATTGGCTACCTGTCAGGTAATTTCGAGGTGTTTCATTTACATAATTCCCACCTCACGGACTTTGCACAGCGCGATAGACATCTGTCCAGTTGGCCCGACTTTATGCGATTTTGATCGAATGTGAGCGATTTTAATTGATTTATCGAATTTGTCGTTAGAATCCCTTTTCCCCTTTACTACCGTTTTAACTTGTTATGAATTGAGTATTTGAGAAAAGTCCAACTTCACCATCTGTTAGATACACAATTGTCAACAATCCAAAGAGTTGCAATGCCAATGGTTTATAACCTAAAATTGTCTTTTGGAAGTATTTGTTTGTTTCCGAATTATTTTCGTGGATTCAAACAACAAGTACTTCAGAATTCTGGCACATCAAATTCACGAAAATATTTAAGGCCAAATAAATCTTCTAACTCTCTAAAGGTGATCTATCCTTCAGACTTGTAATAAATGAATTCGCTTTTGAAATACTTTCTAAACCGTTAGTTTCTTTATAACACTTCTCCTAACATGCATTTACCGCTTCGTTCAAGCCAAGTAATTGCTTGCCACGTAGCGGAAAAAGTAATCTAACCATAGAATGATAAATGTATGTCATTTCTAAATTGGGTGTTTTTCACGTTTCACAGGATTTTAAACTTCTATATCTTTTGATAAAATTAAAATGAGAAAGAAACTTATTCTCCATTTATTATTTGCATTTATTCAGACAATTGTTCTGGGACAAGATTTGCAACGTTTGGCATTACCCAAACAGCAGGTCATTTTGCCTGCCAGGAAAGGAAGCACAAATATCAGTCCTGTGCAATCTTTCTGTGTTGACTTTAACAGATACAGCAAATTTGACGGAACAGATGATTATACAAATGTTACTATTGATGCCCTTTGCGTAAAGTTTGGTAATGAGCAGCCTATCACTCTTCAGCAAGCATTAAACGAGGGGAAAATCAGCATGAATGTTAAGTTTTACGATAAAATAGTATTCGCTAATCTGACCAATAAGCCTGTTGAAATCAATATTGGTGATGTAATTGTATTAGGCAAAAATAAGGATGATATCGAGAATCTACTTATTCCTAAGGGTTTTGCAAAGACTTCTCAACATCCTCATGGTGATCAGAATCAGATTTGGATCATTCAGTCACTTATAAATCTTGGGTTTCTTGATGAACCCCATATTAATAACTTATCCGATATCCATACAGCAAAGGAAGCGTATTTCAATAGTGTATGGGTTCAGGAACTGTCCTCTGGGGATTTTAGAAATAAATGGAAAAGTAAAACACTTTCTACCAAAGAGCTTTCCGAAGAAATGAAGGAACATGCCAAGCTATTACAGTACGCACTAGCTTGTGAATATATTTTACCGACTGAGCGAGCTAGTATTGGATTGCTACAAATAAAACGTATTGAACCAATTTGGCTCTACACTCGAACTTTAACTTTAGCCCAACCTTTTAGTAAAAATTGGAATCCTCAATATCTTATATATAAAGATACGGATGGGCAAATGTTTTTTTTTGATGAAAGTCTGCGGCTTTTGAAAAAGACAAATGATGAGCGGGAATTAGCTAGTGCATTAATCAAAACAAGAATTAAGTTTCACGATATTCAGATTGCCGGTTACGGTGAATTAAACGATAAACAGGGAGATGCTATAGCAGCAGCGATTGAGCTTCAGTTAAAGATTAATGACGTAGATTCTCATATTTATTATTCAGACATTAGTGCATATTTAAAAAATAGAGAGAGTGTTGAAGGCTTATTGGAGGAAAATGCAAGCAATAAAGTTAAAGAAAATATAAGCGAAAAAGTAATAGAGGAAAGCCAAGGCGAATATACTGCTGAAGTGGAATTCGCCAACAAAAATAGCAATGGATTGGAGACTGATGTAGTGATTGTCGTCACTGGCGATAAAAAGAGTTCGGTTAGGAATTTTATAGATTGGGTAAACAGCAAGTATAAGGTTTATGTTCCTGGTTCTTTATATATTTCGTTAAAAAAATATTGTCTCATGAATAAGTTAAAAAGCTATGTAAAGTACATGTCATCTTTTTTTCGGATGTCAGATGTCGAATTAATGGATAGATTTTCGCAAATAGTTGTACTTCAGAAAAACTGAGACATGAATAAGTTGTGTTTTTGTTATTGCTTTGTTCAGAACTTTGAAGAATTGAGAGCGGATTTAAACCGACCAAAAGATTTTGTCAAAGCGAAATTACTATCATCAGAACTATCATTA
>JBJMLU010000156.1:0-20169 GCA_045805145.1 Flavisolibacter sp.
GCCTGGACCACTGATAAAAAATGCAAATACATCATTGAATTTACTACAGACATATGTTGGATATTCTTCCGAGCTGAATACATATTTGAATCTGACAGAATCGCCAACCGGAGTAAAATCAAATTCAAGGATCACCGCGTCTGTTGTTTTGCTGGGAGCTACCACATCATCAAGCTGGTCATCTCCTTCTTCCGCCATCTGATTGCTCGCGAGTAAAGTTTGCGGACCGTTGAGTCCAATGTATCCATCCGCCGTTATGGCTCTTCCTGTAGTGAGCACAATGCCGCTATCAATGCCGAGTTTTGTATTTCCCTGGTTGTAGAAAAAAGCAGTAGAAAATTTAGAACCGGAAAGATGAACATTGGAAATGATGACTCCAGAACCCACGAGCTTTTGTGCCAGCGCCTGTCCACTGGTCTGCGGAACAATCTGCAACTGTGAGAATAGGGTTTGAGAGGTACAGATCAGCAATAAGAAAAACAAAAGTCTTTTGAACTGGCACATGTATAAGCAGTTGCACAGGTTTGGCTATTAAGGTACACCATTCTTTTTTGAGAAGAAATAGTCGGTTGAACTTTCGGAACAATGATTTGTTTAATAAGAGCATATAATTTTTTGAACATATCTAACCTGCTCAATCAGATGAATCTCGGTTATGCATGCATCAATATGGAGCTTGCCAGTCAGGGCATTAGCACCAATCGCGGAATGATCCGCAAAACTTTTCTGGATAAAGGACTCCCTTATGTTTCTGAACTGGCGCTGCAAAATCTGGAAGCCCTGTTGCAAGTGATGCAATGGAATATTCAAAAAGGAATCAGGGTTTTTCGTATGAGCTCTGATATCTTTCCATGGTCTTCCGAATATGAATTGGAGGCACTTCCCGATTTTAATGAAATACAAATACTGTTGGAAAAAATTGGAAGATTACCCATTCGTATCAGCAGTCATCCCGGTCCGTTCAACAAACTTGCAGGAACAGGCACCGTGCTTCAGAATACGATTCGTGAACTTGAAACGCATGCGCGGATTTTTGATGTCATGCAATTGAAGTGTTCGCATTGGAATAAGATCAACATCCATGTGGGAGGCGCTTATGGCAATAAAATGGAAACACTCAAAAGGTTCGCACGAAATTTCAAATTATTTTCCCTTCACTTCAGTCGAGACTCACCATCGAAAACGACGACAAGCCCGGACTATTCTCTGTTACAGACCTTCTATTTCTTCACGAGTTAACCGGCATTCCCATTGTGTTCGATTATTTTCATCACCGGCTCCATCCCGGCAATCTTTCGGAAGGACAGGCTTTTCATCTGGCATATGATACCTGGCAGGTGCGTCCCCTCTTCCATTATTCCAGTTCCAAAAAAGAAAATGAAGATGCCGGCAGCAAAAAAGAAGCGCATTCCGACTGGGTGCATGAGCCCATCAAAACTTACGGGAAAAAAATAGATATTATTCTGGAAACAAAAATGAAAGAAAGATCCGTACTACGGTATCAGGAGGAATTTGGTATGATGAAACATCATGCCCGAGGAATGATAAGATCTCATTGAGCCTGTTCATCTGTGCAGACAAAGAAAAATCTGAACAGATAAAATATCAGGTTATGGGATCGTTGCCTTTGGCTTTTTCCATTTCCTGCTCGTCGCTTTTCCCGATCGAACCCAGTCCCGAAGCATTTGCATTCTTTACCTCTGTGAATTCAATGGATGGCTGCGTGGTTTCTTCCTTACGATCGTCCTTTTGTTTTCCGAGATCTGTGTTTTCCTGGACATCGCCGTCTTTCTTGGTCATGATCCTGTTTTTATTTCGGTCATTGAATTGCCGCCCCAATTTACTTATTGTTCTCTTTCGAAATGCCAATATAAAACCCGCCCTTTCCGTATAAGAGAAAGCTAAAATTCCACTGGCAGTCCTGGAATATTTTTCCCGGCGGCTCTCACTCAAAAACCGGGCCGGCAACCGAAAGCTTTGACATGGTTAAGGGTACTTGATAAAATTAAGGAACCGGAATTCATCAGGGAAAACAGCCGTGGTTTTTCAACTACTATCTTTGTTTCATGAGTGCCAATGACAGCCAAAGAAGCCCTATGAAGGAACTGGTGGAGAAAATGAACCAACAGCTTCACATCATTTATGAAGGCGGCGGAAAAAAATCCATTGCCAAACAGAAACAAAAGAACAAACTAACTGCCCGCGAAAGAATCGACTACCTGATTGACAAGGATTCTTTGTTTGTGGAGATTGGTGCCTTTGCCGGGTTTGATATGTATGAGGAAGAAGGTGGATGTCCGGCGGGAGGAACGGTAGCCGGCGTAGGTTATGTGAGCAAAAGACAATGCGTCATCGTGGCCAATGACCAAACCGTAAAAGCAGGTGCCTGGTTTCCGATCACAGGGAAAAAAAATCTGCGCATGCAGGAGATCGCCCTGGAGAACCGCCTTCCCATCATTTACCTCGTTGATAGTGCCGGAGTTTTTCTTCCGCGCCAGGACGAAATCTTCCCGGACAAGGAACATTTCGGAAGAATTTTTTACAACAATGCGCGCATGAGCGCACAAGGAATCATCCAGATCGCTGCAGTGATGGGAGCGTGCGTGGCTGGTGGCGCCTATCTTCCCATCATGAGCGATGAAACCCTGATGGTGGAAGGAGCAGGTTCCATTTTTCTTGCCGGTCCCTACCTGGTGAAAGCAGCCATTGGTGAAGACGTTGATACGGAAACCCTCGGCGGCGCTGTAACGCATACAGAGATATCAGGAATTGCAGATTACAAATTCAAGACCGAAAAAGAATGCCTCGACCAGATCAAAAAGATCATGGACAAGACGGGAGAAAAAAGCCGCGCGGGATTTGACCGCATCAAATCAAAAAGACCTACAAAAAGCACAGATGATATCTATTCATTGGTGCCTACCGACAGCACCAAGCCTTACGATATGGCAGAAGTGATTGAGCGGATCGTGGACAATTCCGAACTCGAACAGTTCAAGCAGGACTATGGCAAGACCATCATCTGTGGTTATGCGCGAATAGACGGATGGGCCGTGGGCATCGTGGCCAACCAACGCAAGATCGTCAAGAGCAGGAAGGGTGAAATGCAAATGGGTGGCGTGATCTACAACGACAGCGCGGACAAAGCAGCAAGGTTTATTCTGAATTGCAACCAGAAAAAAATTCCGCTGGTGTTTTTGCAGGACGTTACCGGATTTATGGTAGGAAGCCGCAGCGAACATGCAGGCATTATTAAAGACGGGGCAAAAATGGTCAATGCAGTTGCCAACTCCGTTGTGCCCAAGATTACCATCGTAATCGGCAATTCGTATGGTGCAGGCAATTATGCGATGTGCGGTAAAGCCTATGATCCGCGTTTCATTTATGCATGGCCTACCGCCAGGATTGCGGTCATGGGTGGAGATCAGGCAGCAAAAACTCTTTTACAAATCCAGGTAGCTTCGCTCAAGGGAAAAGGAGAAACCATTTCAGCAGAAGATGAAGCAAGACTGCTGGCTGAGATCAAAGGAAGATATGATCGTCAAACCAGTCCCTATTATGCTGCCGCAAGACTTTGGGTGGATGCCATCATAGATCCGGCTGATACGCGCAACTATATTTCTGAAGCCATCCGCGCCGCCAACCATAATCCAGTGATGCCCGCATTTAGCACTGGCGTGTTTCAGGTGTGAGAGGGTGAATGGTCAATGGTGAATGGTCAATGGTCAATGGTGAATAGTGAATAGTGAAAAGTGAATGAAGAAAGTTCAGTGTTGAATCTGTCTCCATATCTCGCAGCTTCTCGAAGCTCAAAACTCACAGCTCAGGGCTTTCCTATATTTGCAGCCTCGCTAAATCTCCATGGCTGATATCATTATTTATACCGATGGTGCATCAAGAGGCAATCCGGGTCCGGGAGGATATGGAGCTATATTGATGTATGGACAAAGAAAAAAGGAATTGTCGAAAGGTTTCCGGCGTACAACCAACAATCGTATGGAGCTTATGGGTGTGATTGCAGCATTGGAAGCGCTGAAAAAACCAAATCTGCACGTCACCGTTTATACCGATAGCCAGTACATCGTCAAAGCCATCAAGGAAGGCTGGCTCAACAAATGGATGGCGAGCAATTTTGCAAAGGGAAAAAAGAACAAAGACCTCTGGGTAAGGTTTTATAATTTATACAAGCAGCATCAGATCCAGTTTGTTTGGGTGAAAGGACATGCAGACAATGCGCACAACAACCGCTGTGATGAATTAGCCACCGCTGCCGCCGACGGCAATGATCTTCTGGTTGATGAAGGATATGAAATGGATCCGAATCAATTGTTGATGTGAATGGAGAAAGCTTTGAGCTGCGAGCTGCGAGAAAAACCAGGATTTAAGAATTCACTATTCACTATTCACTATTCACTATTCACCCCGCCTTCGCTGAAGCTACAGCGGGCAGGCATTGACCATTCACCATCTCACCCCTCCTTGACCACTGACGTCCTTGGTATTTGCAAGATCAGAAAATAGGAGCCGAAAAGAATGGCAGAACAAACAATGGTAGTGATCAGTCCCGAGCGAAAGAACGGAATGGCATCGTTGTAGCACTGCATCAATCCGGCAAAGGTTTTGGGTCGATTGAGTCCACCGCCGCCAATCCATACCATGAAATTGCTGGCCAGAAAATACAGTGTGGGCGCAGCCAGGGTAGCCACAATGATCCTGCCCCAGTTCCGGTTCCTGGCCCAAAGTCCAACCAGCACAAGAGCAGCAAGAAGAATATAATTCACGAGTTGTCCTTCATAAAAGCCACCATAGTCGGCATAGCCAAGCCGGAAGAGCACTTCATACAAAAGATCTGAGATGAACATCGATAAAAGCGGCAAAATAAAAGCCAGGCGCTTGTCCTTGATCACAGCACCACCAAATACAGCCATGGCGATCTGCGGTGCGAATCCGGCGATGCGGCATACAGAGCCAACAAGAATCAATAACAATAGAACGGGTACAATAGACTGACGGGATTTCATTGCTTACACTTTTAAGAAGTGACAAAAATAAAACAAGAAAGCTTATCCTCCCCGTTTAGTTTTGAGGAACACAAGCATAAAACAGGTTTACAGGAAGAAGAGCTTTCATCAAAATTGAAGTTCCTGGTAAAACATACACCGACTCCCCTTTTTCAAGCCTCATTGTTTTGACCTCGTCACAGAGCTCCAAACTTCCTTCCAGAAGGAGGAAAATAGCAGGCGTAATGATGGTGATTTTGTTTTTTTTACCTTCTTTCAAAATCTGTTGGTGCAACTCAAATTCAACGGCTGGTGTAGGAAAGATAAAATCCTCTCCCTGTTTCATTGGCTCCAGGATCCGGGGTTCCGTGGCTTCAAATTGAACATGTTTCATCAACTCGGGAACATCAATATATTTTTCAGTGAGACCGGCCCTGAGCACATTATCGGAGTTCGACATCAGCTCCACGTTCTGACCTTCGAGATAAGCATGGGGCATTCCTGCCGGCTGAAATACGCCTTGTCCTTTTTTGAGATGAACCAGGTTGAAAAAATAAATGGAGAAGATGCCGCGGTCAAACTGTCCATTGCTGCAAAAACTTTCTATAGCACGAGCCGCCCAGAAATCCGGATCATTTTTTTCGAGTTGACCATTACGGTATAAAGGAAGAACGCGCAATGAAAGTGGTTGAAGAATTTCATTGACCCTGTCCTGTTCCATATGCATGACCGCCTCATAGAGCGACTGATAGCCGAGGTTTTGAAACAGGTCTTTGAGGAAATTCAGTTCAGGCGCTGATTTAAGGGCCTTGCCCAAAGCACGTTCATTTTTAAAACCATGCAGCAGCCAAAAATCATCGAGGGCAATCATCATTTCGGGTTTGTGATTGGCGTCTTTGTAATTTCTGTTGGGTGCTTTGAGCGGAATTCCTTTTTGATTTTCTTCTTCAAAACCCTGTTGCGCAGAGGCGATGGAGGGATGTACCTGAATGGAAAGCATTTGTCGCACGTCCAGTATCTTGAGCAGGTAAGGAAGACCGGAAAATTTATTTTGCGTATAGGCTCCGAGGTAACGAAGCGGTTTTTTTTCGATCAGGTCTGAGAGCTTTTCTTCTTCAATGCGTGCAGAGTGATTGGCATGAGCGCCCAGCCAATATTCTGCAAAGGGTTTCTCTTCTTCATTTTTAATTCCAAGCAAGTCAGGAATAAAACTAAATCCACCCCAGGAATAATTTTGCACCACGCCATTCAGTTTAAAAACCCTTTCTGAATCCTTCATCATTTCCTATTTTTCGCTAAAGATAAGTGATGGCGGTACACATCAATTTCGGGAGGCAGGGAGAAGAGCTGGCAGAAACCTGGCTGATACAAAATGGATTTACCATCCTGCAGCGCAACTGGCGCCACTCGCATTATGAAATTGACCTCATTGCTTTAAAAAATAAGATGCCTCATTTTGTTGAAGTAAAAATGCGTTCATCAAAAAATTTCGGCTGGCCCGAACAAAGTGTGACCCGTAAAAAACTCAAATCTCTGTTGCAGGCAGTAAACCAGTTCCTCCACCTTCATCCGCTCTATCATGATTTCCGGATTGACATTCTCTCAATCATTTCCCGACCGGGTTGCGATCCAGAATTCTTTTTCATTGAAGATGTGATTTGAGAGACTGTCAAATTCCCAATTCCACTCAATACCTCAACACCTTTCTTCCACCACACTATCCATCAGCTTCTGCACCCATTTAAAAGTGGCGGGACAATGATGCACGTTTTGTTTGTGGATATGAATGTAATCGGTGATCTTTCTTTTATTGAGGTGAGGAAATTCGGCGCAGTCTGCAGGCCTCACTTCATAGATGGTGCAAAGATTGGTCTTGCGATCAAGGAACTGACAGGGCGTGCTTACATTCATCCATTCTCCTTCCCTGTTTTTATATAACCATTTTGCCTTGAGCTGGCTAATGGTCATATTGAGATGTTTGGAAATTTTTTGCAGGTCCTTGAATGTATAAGTCGGTGTCATCGTCCTGCAGCAATTGGAACATTCCAGGCAATTAACCTCCTGCCATACTTCGGTTTCTGCTTTGTTGGCAAAGGCCTCGAGATCTTTGTGGGGATTGTTTTCACTCTTGGTGAGAAAACGTCTGAGTCTGGATCGGTGCTGCAGTACCTGGCCCGCAAACTTCCTTCTATAGTACGACATATCGGATGTAAAGGCCGAAGTTAAAAGAATTTTGAAAGGAAAAACTTCAGGGCCTATTTTTGTTTGAACAATTATACTATGAGAATTTTCCTGCTGCTTGCCTTCGCGTCCTTAGTCTTCACGTCATGCAATAATCATGGCAAAGCAAAAACATTTTGTGATACCACCTGCTCCAACGGAGACATCTCCTTCAAGGGCGATGATAAATTCGGGCAGTCTCTCACTTTGTCAATTAAAAATTGTCAACCTGATACTTTGAGCTGGACTTACGCAAAAGCTTCCTCACATAAGAAGATCCAGCTCACCGATTTTCTGAATCAGCCACTGAAGCTCAACCAAAAAAATGTGAGCTGTGGTTTTCAGGATACCAGTTTGATCTGGCTCACCTTTAATGATTGTGTGACCGGAAGAGGATACCTGCTCAAACTTCCTTACAGTCAAACCAAAAGTATTCAGAAGATCACCAGTGCGCTGAATAGTTTTGATCCAAAATTTTCAGTAGATCCGGAACTGCGTGCCTATACGGACCGTGGGAATATTTATGTGGCCAATGTAAATACAGGAAAAGAAGCGGAGATGACATTTCATAAAGAATACGATATGGATTTCAACGATATTCATAAGGCCATCGACACCATCAGCATTACCAAAAAAAGAATCTATGTAAAACTGATCGACAGCGATGGCAAAGAAGTACCGCTCGAAAAAGCCATAGATCTTTAACCCAGTTAAAATGGAACCCTACTTCCAATAAAATCTTTCAACCCTAAAAACTTTTTACTACCAACTACCAACTATCAACTATCAACTCTCTCCTCATTCCTATGTGGGAACCATATAAAAAAGGCTTCAAAGCCTATCTTCAGCTGGAGCGTTCGCTCTCCGACCATTCGATCAGTGCTTACCTGAGCGATATGGAAAAGCTGACGGCATTCCTGCAATCATCCGGAGTAAAAAAAAATCCTTCCGAGCTGGAGTTAAAAGATTTCCAGCGTTTCCTTCAGTGGATCGCTGAACTGGGCATGACGGCTTCATCTCAGGCCCGCATCATCTCGGGCATCCGGAGCTTTTACAAATATTGCCTGATCGAAGACATTTCCAAACAGGATCCCACAACACTCCTGGAAGCACCCAAATTAAAAAGATCATTGCCCGATGTCCTGGGCTTTGAAGAGATTGAACAGCTGATCGCAGAAATTGATCTGAGTACACCTGAAGGTGTTCGCAACAAAGCCATACTGGAAACGATGTACAGCTGCGGATTGCGGGTATCGGAAGTTGTGAATCTGAAACTGTCTCAACTTTATTTTGACGTGGGCTTTGTTCGCGTCATTGGAAAAGGCAATAAAGAAAGACTGGTGCCCATTGGCAGCAGCGCCATCAAGCATATTTCAATATATGTAAAGCATGTCCGGGTACATCAAACCATCCAGGCCGGCGAGGAAGATATTCTTTTTCTGAACCGAAGGGGAAAACGGCTTACCCGTGTGATGATCTTTTTAATTATTAAAGACCTGGTTAAAAAAGCAGGCATCAAAAAAAATATTTCTCCTCACACTTTCCGCCATTCCTTTGCCACCCACCTTGTTGAAGGCGGTGCCGACCTCCGTGCCGTTCAGGAAATGCTGGGACATGAAAGCATCACCACCACCGAAATCTATACCCACCTCGACCGCGAGTTCCTTCGACGAACCCTTGAAAAATTTCACCCGGGATTTAAGGGGTGAATGGTCAATGGTCAATGGTGAATGGAAGCGGTCGTCTGTCCTCAGACAACAATGGCATCGAATTTTGATGTCTCCTTTCTTTCTCTTTCTTTTTCTCTTTCTTTTTACTTTTGTTTTTCTTTTTGTTTCTTTTTCCTCTTCCCTCATCTGCCTCGCGTTCTCCGCGTACTTTGCGTTTAAAATTCTCCGCGCCTTCAATCCCTTTGCGTCTTAGCGTGAACCCCCAAATAGCAAAAAGCCTCTTTACATGACCACCAGTTTCTTTGTAATAATTCCATTCTTATGTGACATGCGGAGAAAATAGATTCCTGATTTAAGTGTGGAAGGAATTTGAATGCGAAACGTGTTGGTTTCTGAGCTTTCTATTTCTGTTGATTGAACCAGCTGACCCGATTCACTGAAAAGTTGAACCAGGTGGGAAATATCCTTTGTCTTAGAAAAAGCAATCGTTACAAAGCTTCCGGATGTAACAGGGTTTGGATAGAGATTCACTTCTGGATATTGTGTCTCCTCTCTGTTGGTTGCAAAGGGAACAATCGGATCGTTCTTAATTTTTTTGATGTAGATTCCTACAACGACTGCACCCGATAATGCCAATGGCTCTTCTGAAGAATCAATTACAGTTTTTGGTAAAATGGAAGTATCAGAAGGCCTAAGATTTTCAATCTCTATGTCTCTCATGGTTTCGATATTTCGAACCGATTTAGGTTTTATGATGCCGGTACCTTTTTCCTCTTTGATCACGGGCTGGATAAATCCTTTGAAAGACACCACGCCATTCATCGTTGAATCTATTTGCTGGTCCATTAAAACAGTATCTCCAACAAGTCTGGTCCTTTCCGCTTTGGGCGGCACAGGCGAATTGATTTCTGTTCTTGCTTTACCCATGATCGTTTTATCGCCACAGGACTTCAGCATCAAAACAAAAGCAGGCCAGGTGAACCGGAAAAAGTAACGCAGCCAGGGAAGCCTTTTTCCAGGCATGTCGAGGGTGCGGTCCAACTGGTCGTGATAAAAATGCCCGCAGACCCCGGTGACGGGCTTTTTAAAAAATTCAGCCAGCTGGCGGTCGCTCATTTGAGAAAAATCAATCACTGTTTTCTTACAGGAGGCGCAATATTTCCCTTTTTCTTCCTGCGACATTTTTTCCCAGTCTTCATGACAAGGCTCGGGAATAGAGAGTCGAAGTTTTTTCATACCGATACATTTTATTGAATGACTAATTTTTCGGTATGAGTGATTCCTTCCGAAGACTGCATCAGAAGAAAATAATGGCCAGGAGGTAAATTGTGTAGTTGTACAGAAAATAATTTTTCATTGGATAATGCGCAGGATTGAACCATCTGACCTGAACCATTAAAAATTTTCATAGTTTCTTTTAGCGGCAGATTAGACCGGATGTATATACTGCCGGACCCCGGTGATGGATTGGGATAAACAGAAATGGTCTGAGAATTTTCTGAAGTATTTTTTTGAGCTGCAAGACCTTTGATTGACCAGCAATATCCGCCGCAACGAATGATCCTGGATCCATATCCCAAGATCACAACAGGGCCCATCACAGAAAATCTCTTTTTCATACCAATTGACTGGCATGATTGACCCGTTACTAAAATTGTTTGTGACTGATAGCCAACAGAACTTATTTCGGCCTCATATTCTTTGCTATAAGGAAGTTTAAAATGTACAGTTCCCTTCGCGTCTGTTTTGTTAGATGATACTGCGCGGTGTCCGTTATCAAAAATAATGACCGAGATGCCTGCAAGCAGGGAGCTGTCTTCTGCATCCTTGATGGTGATGGAGAATTCTGTTTTTTTTGAACGGATCATCCGAACTCCATTTTCCCCGGCTGGTGCAGGCAAAGCGGTTGCCTTCACTGAATTTAAGATCGTAATGCTGTCAATATTGCGGACATCAGGGCCTTGAGTTTGCTGTTTACTGTTAGACTTCAATAGGTCCCTGAACTGAATTTCTTTCCGCTGGCCCGGATCTGGATAACTTGAAAGCAAACGCTGTCCCAATCCCTGTTGCGAGAGGAACAGCAGGAGTAACACAAGCTTCATAAACTGGTTTTGTTTATATGAGATGTACCATTTTAACAGATTACACATATCGATCTCCAATTTTTTTCTTCTTACATTAGAACAGTGGCTTTTCTAAAGAAAATATCATCTTCTTTCTCAGACCAGGAGCTTGTTGAACGCTACCGCCAAACCGAGGATCTGGATTTATTGGGCGAGGTCTACCAGCGTTACATGGACCTGGTATACGGTGTTTGCCTGAAATATTTAAAGGACAGGGACCATGCACAGGATAGTGTGATGGCCATATTTGAGGAACTGGTGACCAAACTAAAGAAACACGAGGTGGAGAATTTTAAAGCCTGGCTCCATACCCTCGCCAAAAACCATTGTCTGATGCGCTTGCGGTCGGAAAAAAGAGAAAACACAGTGAATTTTGACGTGGAGCTTGTGCAATCGGAAGAAATGGAGCATCTGGATGGGGTACTGGCCAAAGAGGAGAATTTCAGAAAGCTGGACCACTGCATGGACCGGCTGCAACAGGAACAAAAAAAGACCATTGAGCTTTTTTACCTCAAAGGCAAATGTTATAATGAGATTGCTGAAGAAACGGGAATGGACTGGAACAAGGTGAGAAGCCTTATTCAGAACGGACGAAGGAACCTCAAAATCTGCATGGAGGAACAGCAATTGAAAACAGTTTTAAAAAATGACGCCATCAAAAAATAATTCATTCAGCGCTTCGGATATCGAGCGGTACTACTCGGGCAAAATGTCTGCTGCGGAACGGCACGCCCTTGAAAAAGCTGCACTCGAAGATCCTTTTCTGGCCGATGCCCTGGAGGGCTATGCCCTCACCACCACGCCATCAGCCGACGTGCAACAACTGAAAGACCAGCTCCGGGGAAAACTGGAAAAGAAACATGCTACACCATTCCTGTTCCGGCGATACAATGGTCTGAAGGTTGCTGCCGCAGTCATCGTTGTGGCAGCACTCACATGGATTGCCGTGAGGACTTCGAGACCGGAAAATACATCGCTTGCTTTCACCCCTGCAAAAAAACCGTTGCCTGCAGACAGCAGTCTGGTTGTTGAGAAGACTGCCCCTTCTGATAACACAGTGCATGAGGAATATGCTAACGTAGAAGGAAATACAAAAGCAAAAGCGACTTCAAAAAAAGCTCCTGGCCCTTCTGAAAAAGAAATAAAGAGTACTGAAGAAGAAAAACGGTACAACACAAATTATACGGCTTCTGTGCCTCCGGTTTCCAACACAATTTCATCCGATTCTGTTTCGAGACCATCATTGAATGAACAGTCGGTAGCCGGGCGGTCCAATAACGCATCACAGACAACTGCCACACATGATGCAAAACCCTCCTCGTCTGCACTGAATAGAAATGGAGCCATGCCTGCAACAAATTCCAGGTCTTTCAAAGCAAATGATACCATTCATGCGGATGTGGTGATGCGTTCCCTATCGCAACCTCCTGCCGAAGAAGTGGTTTTACAGAAATATGAGAAAAAGAAAATTAGTGCCGAACCCCGGCTTCCCCGCGTCATCATTGATACCCTGGAGCCGGCGCAGGGCGTAACATATTTCGATGATTACATCACCTCTTATTTTCAAAATGCCGCCAACATAACTGATAAACCTTTGTCCGGTGAAGTGCAGCTTTCATTCGAAGTGAATGACAATGGCGATCCGATTAATATTACGGTACTGAAATCTCTTTGCAATCGCTGCGACGAAGAAGCCATCCGCCTGTTAAAAGAAGGTCCCAAGTGGAAAAAGAAAAAAGATAAAAAAGGAAAACTGACATTAAAATTTTGAAGCTAACCGCGCCGAAAGAAGAATGCAAAGGTTTTCGCGGAGTGTATTGATGTTTGTGGTCAGTGGTTGATTAGAAGCAGTCTGTTTTATAATAGAAAATCATTCTCATTCAAAGCAGCCCATTTCTAAAGAGGACTGCTCTTTCTCTTTCTCTTTCTCTTTCCCTTTCCCTTTCTCTTTCTCTTTCTCTCCTACCAACTATCCACTATCAACTATCAACACTTCCTTATTTTTGTTTCAAATCAAAACACATGTTTGCTAAAACTATTATGGGGGCTATTTTTTTTCTGAGCGTTTTTTGCAGCATTGCGCAGCAGATCAGAACACCTCAACCAAGTCCCACACAAACTATTAAACAGGACTTTGGAATTGGTAGCATTGAACTCTCCTATTCAAGGCCCGGCGTAAAAGGACGCAAGATCTTTGGTGACCTGGTGCCTTATGGAAAGGTTTGGAGAACCGGCGCCAATAACGCCACCACACTGAATTTCAGCGACAGCGTGATCATCGGTGGCACCGGCATTGCTCCGGGCAAATATGGTTTGCTGAGCATACCCGACAAAGACCAATGGACCTTCATCATCACAAAGCAGCTGGACGTCACCAATCCTGCGGCATACAAGGAAGAAAATGATCTGGTGCGTGTCAAGGTAAAGCCGGTGGCAACAACCAGTAATGTTGAAACTTTTACCATGCAGTTCAGCAATGTAAAACCCACCAGCACCGACTTGCAGATCATGTGGGAGAGTACCATGGTCAGTCTTCCGATTGCAGTGAATTATGATAATAAACTAATGGCAGATATTGATCGTGCCTTGCAGGACAGCCGGCCTTATTATCAGGCAGCTTTGTATTATATGGAAACAGGCAGGGATCTCAATCAGGCATTAGATTGGCTCAATAAAGCCATTGATCAAAATCCGAAAGCCTATTGGGTGTACCATCAAAAAGCAAATGCATTGGCAAAATTGGGAAAGAAGGATGAAGCAAGAAAAGCTGCGCAGACATCTATGCAACTGGCCAAAGACCAACAAAACGATGATTATGTTCGTCTGAATGAAAACCTCCTGGAACGGCTAAAATAAATCTTTGAATCAATTTGAAAGCAATCAGGGTCGAAGAAAGATCGTGCTGTCTGGAAGCAAAGGAAAATGCTGGTGAAACTGTTGGTTGAAGAGAACGCGAAATAAATTGACATTGGAAATTCCCTCGTAAAAACCTGAATAATTTTTCTGCGGAATGTTCAGAAAAAGAATATTCATGAAAAAATATTTTGGCTCTCTTGTTCCGGAAAATTCACGGAAGCCATGATCACTCATCAAAATGATGATCGGCGGATGTGCAGATGAATGCTGAATGGTATCTATGAGGTCAAGAAGCACATGATTGGTATATTCCAGATAGTCAAGATAACTGTTAAGATCTTTTTCTTTTCCCTCAGCGAGTTCTGAAAGGGGCTTCTCTTTCCCGTTCCTGTCAAAGTAATAGGGAAAATGCGGCATCACCAGGTGGCTGTAAACGAATTTGGGGGTTCCGGTTTTACGAACAACGGCTCTTGTTGAATCCAACACTTTTACGTTGCTGTTGTAGGCCATGTAGAGTCTCTTCCTGATTTCTTTTGCTCCTAATCGTCCGGCCATATTGAAAAGAATATTGTTATTGAGCCGGCTCAAAAGTGTCTGGGCAGTGATGAACCTCGTGCGCTCCGGCAGCACCGATTCTTTCACCAGCGAAGGCTGGTCATGCATGTCAAAGATCGAATAGTTGTGAAGCTCATATCCATACCTGCGGAGAAACTGGTCTACCCTATTCTCGCGGATCTGGTCATAGCAGGCGGAGAGGTCTTTATGACTCGTGTTGCTGCCTTCTATATGGAGCAGATAATTCATTTGCAGCATAGAACTGATGGAAAAAGGCGTGTAGTTGTAATTGCTGCTGCTGGTGGGCAAATAGAATCCCCGCTTCTCCATTTCTTTTCTAAACGCATTATTATCGTATCCCATTGTTTCCCGAAGTTCCCTTTCACCTCCATATTCATCGGCAACAATCAAATAAATATCCGGCCGTGAACAGCTATCGCAAACCGTGAATTCCTTTGTCCACAAAGAATCAGAGGCAACGCGCGAACCCGCCTCGCGGCCGATCAGCCATACAGTGTCAACGAGCAGAAGACAGAGAAAAAAAACATTGAGTCCGTAGTTCAAGCGAAATAGCCGGCCACGGTAACGCAAAAGAAAAATAAAGAAGAAAAGGAGAATGGATGCGAGGATCATAAGGATCACACTGAATTTCGAGAACAGGCTCCGCGGAGCAAGGTTGTCGATGACATCATAGATATATCCAAAGAAAAAATAAAATCCGATGGCAAGAAAAGCCAGAAAGCTGGCTTTGGAAAGATTGCGGTATATGATCCAGAACAAAGCCGCAACAAAGGTTGATGCAACAGCATAAAGAAAAAAAAGAAGAAGTGCGTCGGGAACCGGGATGAAATCAAAATTTTCGACATAGCCATGAAAAACAAAGAAAAGCGACATAAGAACCAGGTAAAGAGGTCTTGTTCGAATGATCGCTTTCATGAAGATGATGGCTTTTGGTCTGAATCTTTTTTCTTACCAAACACTCTTCGGAAAAAATCCTGGATATACAATTTCAGGTTCTTGAAAAAAAATACAACGCCCAACACGGCTGCTGCAATCACCTGAACCAGGTAGCTCCCACTTCCGGGATCGATGTATAAAAGTGAAAATAACATGAACCGCGAAAATAACCATGATTTTGGGATTGCCGGGATTGCCGGGATTTTTTTTGGGACAAGAGTTTCACGCCAACCTGCCTGCCGGTAGGCAAGGGACGCAAAGAGGCAAAGCCGACAGGGAAGTATTAAGAGAAAAGTGTCTTAAGAGTTGAGCTTTTTTAAGATCATTTTTCAAGATGGAGAATTCTTTTTGAGGTAGATTTATTAAGGCCGTCTTTTTGTGATGGAGGTCTTTAAGAAAGAAAGTTTTTAATTACATCTCCTTACGAGCCATTTTTTAAACGATAATTCCTTAAAAAAACTGCGGCTCATGTTGATCGCACAGATAATTTCATAGTACTCTGTTCTCTCCCAATTCCTAATTCCCAATTCCCAATTCCTAATTCCTAATTCCAATTCCACCCATTACCTTATTACGCCAATACCTCAATACCTTAACACCCACTCACCTTTCTATACTTTTGATTTGTTTTGCTGCAGTAAAATAATTTTTTCCCGAATGATCGGTCTGGCGGATGCGGTAGAAAGAGGCGCCTTTGAAATTATTGTTGTCGCGGAAGCTGTAGTCCAGTATGGAAGTTCCAGTCATATCAGAGCGGCTGGCAATGAAACCAACTGGTACAAAAACGCCTTCATTTTCTTTTTTTCTTTCGAGCACAAATCCGCTGTCGGTAGTTTGCACCGTTGCATGCCAGCTAACCAGTACATGCCCCGAGCTGAGTCGCTGCACGGTGAAATCGAAGATATTACTCAGATACAAAATTGATTCATGAAAATTGCCACCTGGAATGGAATCTATAGACTGGGCCCTGGTCTGCTGAAACATCATGGTAGCAAGAAAAAAGATGACCGGTTTCATAAAGATTTTATTTCAAGAATGTTTGTTCTTATAAATTTACTAAGATGGTACTGGCCTTAGGAACCGCTCATAACAATTTAGCGGCGGGCATTGAGCAGGGATTGAATGAGTGCAGAGAGTGCCATCACGCAAAGGGCGCCAATGGCATTGAGCCACAGAAAACTGATATTGGGTAGCCATTTGAGGTAAGGCGTTTGTTCATTGACAAAAAGCGTGACGATAAAGATCTCGGTGGTAAACGCGGCAATAAAGGTAGCAGTGCCCCCAATCCTTTTTAAATAAAAGGCGACCAAAAAAATTCCGAGGATGACCCCGTAGAACATCGAGCCCAATACATTCACGGCTTCAATGAGGCTTTGTCCAAGCCGGGTGGAAAATTGTGCAATGAGAATAGAAAACAGTCCCCAGCCAAATGTGTACCAGCGGGAAGTACGGTATTCGCTTTCTGCACTGCTGCTGCCCCAAACGCGCCGGTGAAAATCCACCACGGTACTTGCGGCAAGTGAATTCAGCGAAGCGGCAATAGAGCCCCAGGCCGCCAGAAAAATAATCGCGATCAGCAAACCTTTCAGTCCTTCGGGAAGATAGTGTTTTACAAACGAGAGGAAGATATAGTTGGTATCATTGGGATCCTTTCCCGTTGCCTGCGCAGTCATGCGCTTGAACTCAGAACGATAGTGTTCCGAAACGGTATTTAAATTTCTGATGCTGTCCGTAAGTGAGGAAGCGCCATAATTTTTTTCTGCACTGAATCTTGCCAGTTTTTCCTGCTTCATCTTATTTACCGAATCATAAGAAGACTGAAGAAGCAGTACCGAATCTTTGTACGACGAATGCTCCATGCGGGTGATGAGTGAATCATTGAATGAAAGCGGAGCATTGTTGAACTGATAAAAAGCAAATACGAGCACGCCAATGAGGAGGATGAAAAATTGCATGGGAACTTTAATCAACCCGTTGAGCAGAAGTCCCAGCCGGCTTTCCCTGTTGTTCTGGGCTGTAAGATAGCGTCCCACCTGCGACTGGTCGGTACCGAAATAAGAAAGCGCCAGAAAAAATCCTCCAATCAATCCGCTCCAGATGTTGTAACGGTCGTTCCAATCGAAACCATGACCGGTTTTACCTGTTGTAATCACGTTGAGCCTTCCCAGCTTTCCTCCGAGGTGAAGGGCATCGGTGAATCCAACATGTTCGGGTAAGAGTTTTACAATCGTGTATCCTGCCAGCAGCATGGCAATGAAGATGATGAAGATCTGGATGGTTTGAGTATAAGCAACAGACTTTGCGCCACCGCTAACAGTGTAGATGATCAGCAGTCCACCCATAATGATATTGGTCCAGAAAATATCCCATCCAAATAAAGCGGAGAGAATGATGGAAGGTGCATAGATACTGATGCCGGTAGATAAACCTCTTTGCAACAAAAAAAGAAATGAAGTAAAGCTTCTTGTTTTTGAATCGAAACGTTTTTCCAAAAACTCGTAAGCCGTATATACTTTCAATCTGTTGAAGATGGGAACGAAGGTGATACAGATCACTACCATCGCCAGCGGAATACCAAAATAATATTGAACGAATCGCATACCATCGGCATAAGCCTGACCCGGTCCTGATAAAAATGTAATAGCGCTTGCCTGTGTACCCATGATGGAGAGCAACACGAGCCACCAGGGCATGCTCTTATTGGAAAGGAAATAACCGTCCAGGTTCCTTGTGGTCCGGCTCTTGTATAAACCATATACAATGATGCCGCTCAGAACCAGAACGATAACCAGCCAATCGGTAGCACTCATGCGAAAGTTTTGGTGAAGAGGTAAAACAAAATGATCAGCACAACCAAAAAACCAAGAACAAGAATATACCACTGAGTCCAGGTGCGGAACAAAGGAGGTCTATTGTTTTCGTCATTCATGTTTGTGGTTGATGTTTTCTAGTTTATAGTGTATGTTTCTTTAGAGGCGGTCTTTAAGAGTTTGTGATTTGCGGTTTATATTTTTTCTATTTTGAACCAATACTCTTTACATTTTCTTTTGCGAAACCCGGCGCTCTTCCTTCTCAGCGGTTCAAAATTGTCCTTCACCATAAACAAGACACAGGAAACGATAAACTATTTTCTCCGGACCAGGCTACTTCCAAATAATCCAAGTGCTAGTCCGATGAGCAATCCCAGTTGAACGCGCCGGATAAAGATCCCGATCACCAGTCCGAGTATGATAACAAAGCCAAAAGAAATCCATCCCCTCTTTTCGTCCGGTTTCCGTTCTGCCATTAAAATTCTTTTTTCCTGTTCAGTGCAATGATATTCGCTAACAGCCGGTAAGCTCCAGGCACACCTGCTGGCAACTCCCTGAAAAAAACCAGTCCTGTGTAGGTAAAATAGCCTTTTCCAAATTTGGTAATAATCAGGCTTCCATCATCGGGTTGTTCACCCGGATCATTCATGCGCAAAATGGTTTCGTAATGCTGATCGAGATTATCTGCGTGATAAATGCTTCGTTCCTGCACCCAGCCCTTGAAATCTTCCTGGTTGATCTTGTTCGGGAAATTCAGCACCGGATGTTCTGGTTTGAGAAAGCTTACTGCTGCATTTTCATCGGTGATTCTTTTTCCGGAAACTGTAAATGGATATGGTCCAATCCGTGCGCGGATATTATTTGCCTGGCTGTATTGAACAATATAATTGCCTCCATCTTCCACATATTTCATCAGCTTGTCGTAGTATTTGTTTAACCAATCGTTGGTATTGAATGCGCGGACGCCGGTGATGATGGCATCGTACTGCTGAAGATTGTTGCGCGCCAGTTCCTTTTCGGAGAGCAGCGTCACCTCATAACCCATCTCCTCGAGGGCTTCCGGAATTTTGTCGCCGGCACCAACGAGGTAACCAATTTTTTTATTATAAATCGTAAGGTCTATAGGCAGGAGCTTCACCCAATCGGTATAGAAATAATTAATGTGGGGAATATGGTCGTATTTGATAGTAGCCATCGCCAGATAATTGACCAGCCCTGAATCAATTTTTACCGTGGGGATGAGTTTTTCACTTTGACTGAATTGGCCCGGACTAACAGTAAAAGGATAGACCCTTGTTGTATTCTTATTCCACACCTTACTGCTATCCCTAACCGAAAATCTTTTGTCTCCTGCATTGGCGGTTATCGTTGCTGTATTAAAATTCAGCCGCTCGTTGGCTATAGCCTGAACCTGGTAATTCTTTTTTTCTGTATCCGTTTTTTTCAGCAGCAAAAGTTCTGGATTGGTATATACTGTAAGGGCGGGAACCACGGTTACCGGCTGGTTTTGTTCGCCTTTAACCTGGTCTATATATTTATAACTGACCTTGCGTTGGAGGCCAAAACTTTGTCCTCCAATGGTCACATTAAAATAACAAATGAATGCCGGTTCTATATCGGCCTGCCCTACTTCCATTTGTGATGGAATATTAAAATACCCTTCCTCCATGGGTTTTATCAGCCAGTAAGGTTGCGTTACCGGAGTTCCCGGGAATATTTTCACCGTTTTACTAAAATTAAAGTTTCTGTTGGGAGCAAGATTTATCTGAAAAGTAGAGTCAAAGGTTTCCAGCCGCACTTCTTCCAGCTTGATGGCCACACCCAGGCGGTCGTTGATGGAAAAATTAAAGCGAATAGAGTCGCCCTGCGCAACGTATGCTTCCTGCGTATAACATTCCAGCCAAAGTCCGCTGACTTGTTCAATGAGTTTGTTTACTTCAGTCATTTTTTGACTTCTCCAGTAAGATTCCGGAAGAAC